>CAYRYC010000006.1:0-37598 GCA_964428445.1 uncultured Methanosarcinales archaeon
AATGTATTTGTCACTTCATAATGGTCAAAAATAGGAAGGTTTAAATATTGTTTTATTTTTGAGTATTGTATGACCTTCTAGCAAATTGTAGAATTATTTGCTTAATGTGTTTAATATAAATGTTATTAATAAATTAAGTTGATTATATATGGTATTTCCAAAATCTATTACAACATTACTTTTAGCGTCTTATTGTGCTATTAATATAGGTTTTTCTCAAAATAATTCTGATGTTGAAAAAAAGGATGTTTCTTTTTCTCTTTTTGAACGAATAAGAGGAGAAACTCCTAGGTCTGTGAGAAAATCTCTTATAAAAAATGCAAAAAAATATGACTCATATTTTTTTGAAAAAAGTACGCAATTACCTTTAAATGAGTTAAAGAGTGCTGTTATTTTAGTTGACGCACAAGATTATTTTTTTACCTATTTGGATGGGGTAGAATTGGCACAAGAACAACAAAACCAAATTGAAGTTTTGAATTATTGTAAAATTAATAATATTCCTGTTGTGGTTTTAGAATCGAAAAGTTTTGCAACTTCTAAAAGTTGGGTTTTTGTGAATTATGGAGAAACTACTGATGAATTAAAAGTTCACCTAGATGATTTAGATAACGTTACTTATATTAAAAAGACTCATTCTGATGGTTTTAATTCTACGGATTTATCTGATGTTTTGTCCGAGTTGGAGGTTAATTCTTTATATTTAATGGGTGTTAATGCTTCAGATTGTGTTTTTAGAACTGCTTTAAGTGGTATGAAACAGGGTTATAAAATAATTGTTTCTAAAGAAACTATGCAAGATTCTAAACGTAGATTGTTTCGTTATCTAGATGAATCTATTTCTTTTTATGAACAATTTGCTGTTCATGAAACTGATTTTAGAAATGTTTTTAATTATTTAAGTTATGAATAATTTGACTTAATATTTCTTTACCATGAGTTCTTAACTTGTTCTAATCCTGTTGCATTCCGAAAGTCAGTCCATCACCAATGGTTCAATGTTTATTTCAAAAACTCCAACAGGATTCTGCAATCCGAAGTTTGTAAGAACTTGAGGATGTAATTCACCAACAAGACCAACGCTTTTCTTTCCAAGGAAAACTTCACCGCATCGTCCTTTAATATATGATGGGTGTTCTTTGGCTTTTATTGTTACTGCAATTCCTTTTGTTCGAAGAACCGCATCAAGAACTTGTTTGATTTGTGTGAATGTGACTGTTTGATCCGTAATTAATCCGCATAGATGCATTTCATTACGTGCTTTAACATCTGTTTTTGTATCAGGAAGAACAACGAATGCTCCTTCGAAAAGTTTTTGAGGAAGAGGTCTATTTTGATTATGGAATAATGTAGTTAATTGTTGAGGAATAAGACTTACTCTAAGCATTCCTTGGGATTCCATTCCATTAGCAATTTTTACTCTGTTAACTTTCTTAGGATCAAGATTCATATTTTCAAGTTGTTCTTTATCTCCTGTTAATGAGAATGTATAATTTTCTAAGAAACCAAACCCTGTCATAATATCAGACAATTCTTCTCGAAGTGTTGATAGTGGAAGTGATCCTCCGTTGAATGCTATTTTAGGAGTTCGTAGTTTTATGTTATTGTATCCGTATGATCGCGCGATGTCATCGATAATGTCAACTTCATGCCAAAGATCGAAACGGAAAGGTGGAGCTGCAATTGTCCATACGTCGTCATTCATAGAAATAGGAGTATACATCATTTTTGAAAGATGTTCTTGAATTTCTTTTCTGGAAAGATCTATTCCAATTAACTTTTGAATATTTTTAATATGTAATTTTCTTTCAATAGATTTTAATTTAGGAGTTATGTTTGATTTATCTCCTTCGTACTTAACTTTAACTTCGAATACTTCTCCACCCATATCTGCAAACATGGTTGTAAGATTAACAAGTAGTTCTGTAAGTGGTTGTAAATCGAAGCCACTACATTCAATGAATATGTCTGTTGTCTTTTCACTTACTCTTCCTGTTTTTTCTGAGTTGATAATAGGAGGCATGGAAAGAATTTCTTTAGCAGCATCAATGAAGAAAGGATATTTTTTCTTTCCTTTTAATAAATGCGCAAATTCTTTTCCAGTATCAAGATCTGTTATGATTTTATCTCCTGTCATTTCTTTTTCTGAACCTAAAGCTTGGAATTTAATTTTTTTAGGAGAATCAGCAGTATATGTAATAGGCCATGTGATTGTTTCCAGAGGATAGATTCCAATTGCGCCTCGAGTTCTTCCTCGACCGAGAGTTGCATGAAGTTTTTCTTGAACTCCAATAATTTCTTCTAAAATTTTGTCAGTAATTTTTAGATTTTTAACAACTGCACAAACAGTGTGTGGTCGAACTCCTTTAACTGCTTTTTTTACATGAACTTCATAGCCACTTTCATAAACTTTGTATTTTGATACTTTTGAAAATTTTAAGAATGATTTAATCGCTCTAGCTAAACCACAAGGACTAATAAGATCTAATCTATCAGGAGTTATTTCAACACCTAGCTCATCGCCTTCAACTGTTTTTAATTCCATTCCCATATCTTCGAGAACTTCGTGTAATTGTTTTTTGGTTATATCATTAGCTAGGATTTTATTGAGAGATTTATGAGACATTGTTGCTACGACCATTTTATTCCACATCCTCCAAATCAGATTGTGGTGTTTTATGGTTTGCAATCCATTCAATATCTACCATTGGTCCAACTAATTCTCTTAAATTATTTTTATGATTAAGAAGTGCAGCTACTCTACTTCCTCCCATTCCCCAAGCAATAACTGTTTTCTTAATACCAAAAGGCGCAAGAGCTTCAGGTCTGAAAATTCCTGAATTGATTAGAGCATACCATTTTTTTTTCTTATCGTCGTAAAAGTGAGCTTCCATACTTGGTTCGGTGTATGGATTGAATGTAGGTTTGAATCTGATTTTGTGAATTCCAAATCTGGCATAGAATTCTTTGATAACTCCCATTAAATCTGCGAGAGTTAAATTATCGCCAACGATGAAACCTTCAACCTGTAAAAATTCTGCCAGGTGTGTAGAATCGATTGCTTCGTTTCGAAAATTGTTTGAGATATAGAAATATTTTCCATCTTCTTTTCCAATACCATCTCCGAACATTCGGAAACTTGTGGATGTTGAATGTGTTCTAAGAACTCTTTGTCTTGCAATGTCTTCACTCCATTCACTTGTATGTCCAGTTGATCCAGTTCCTCCACCATGTTCGTGGGAGTCTTTTACTTTTTTTACAAGTTTTTTATCAGGAAGATCTGCAGGACCGTCAATAAAGAATGTATCTTGTTCGTCTCTAGCAGGATGATCCTGTGGAATCCACATTGAATCCATGCACCAGAATGATGATTCTACCCAAGGTCCGCTCATTTCTTGGAAACCCATTGATAGATAGACGTCTCGAATAATATTATTTGCTTCTCGAAGAGGATGTCTTCGTCCGCCAGTAATTGCTGGAACTCCTGATTCTACATCGTAGCTTCGGAATACTTTCTTTTTCCATTCTCCGCTTTTTAACATCTTTGAATTAAGTTGTTCTTCGACGTTTGAAAGATCAATTTTTGCAGAGATGAGTTTTTTACCGAGAGCAGTAAGTGTGATTGTTGTTGTTTTTGTTAATTGAACTTTTAGGAAATCTTTTCTTTTTGTGAAATCATCAATTAACTTTTTTTCATCTGCTGAAATTTTATCATAACTCACAGGAAATGATTTGAATGTAGAGAATAATTTATTTGGCTCATATGTTACATCTTTTTCTGAAAGAATTTTTCCTGCGGGAGTAATTTCAATTTGCATATCTCCATCAACTTTGTTGACATTAGCTGCTTGAAATCTTTTGAGAACTCCAATTGAAGCCATTATCTCTCCTTGGGAGAGAGTTTTTTCTTCAAGCTCTTTTATTAATAATGATTTTTTTAAAACTTTTTTTAGGATTCTGATTTCTGGAAGGCCATTTTCTTGTGCAATCTTTCCATTTTCTAGAAGAATTACTTGTTTGTTTTCTGATACTTCTGTTGTGACAATGTTTCTGTTTGAAAGCCACATGAGAGCTCTTTTTACTTCTGCATCGCTTGCTTTTGTTGCTTCCATTAAACCTTCTATGGTTATTCCATCCTTAAGATGAGGAAGAAGCTTTCTTTCAATAGCTGATAGCGCTTGTGCTAGTTCTGAAATATCTGAGCTCATACTGCTTAGAGGTAGAAACTGTTATTTATAAATATGCACAAAAAAGATAACTCCACACTTTAGTGTGGAGCTTTTTTGGCATCCTAAAAATTCACTATCAAAAGAAAACTCCGACAAACCAGCACCTTTAGGTGCTGGTAGGAGTTTTCTGCGGATTTTTATGATTTACACCAGTATTGGCTTGTAGCATAATAAAGCAAATCAACTAAGCTTTAGCTTAGAGGATTGATTTGTGACTAAAATTTTGTAGTAAAGCGAGAATAGAGAATGCCCTGCGCAATACGAAAAGAAAATTATACTATGATTATGCCGATTATGAGCATAATAAATCCTAGACAGACTGCTACGGTAGATATTTTTTCCTGATTATCCATTGTTTTGAAGAAATGAACTAGCCATGCTTGAGCTTGATTAGTCTTGTTTTTGATTTGTAGACCGATCTTTTTAAAATCGATATCAATGGATTTTTTAGCCATGTTAATTCTTGGATTAGCTAGTATTTAAACATTTTGCTCACGCGAACGACTAAAACGGCCGTTCTTTGGTTTTTAAGACTTTGTCTTATAAACTATAAACATCTGCGAAGCATTTAAAAATGATATTTCACTTTGGTCTTTTATGACTGAAGAAACTAAGGAAGAGTTTTACATTGCATTTCGGCTTACAAAAAAACAACATTTGGATCAATGGGATAGTCCTAGAGCGCAAATTGAAGATTTAAGTTTTAATTTACGAGAAAAATTTCAAGTAGATCGTCTTTTGAACAAAAAACATTTTGTTCCTCATGTTACTTTTGTTCCTTCTTTTTATACAAATGATATTGAAAATGTTATAAATGATTTGTGGAGTGCGTTGCGTGTTAGATCTTTTACTGAAAATCTTCAATTTGAATTAGCAGGAATTGCTCAGTTAGAATATGATGATAAAGAAGCTTTAGTTGTAGTTGCAAATTCTAATCATATTATGGATTATATGAGAAGAAAAATGTTGACTGTTGTTATGGATGGTTCGGATTCTCATTCTCTAGGTAATTTATCAAAAAGTTATTTGGATTGGAGTCCTCATATAAAGTTAGTTGATGATTATTATAAAGGTTCTTTAAAGAATATTGCTAATGTAGCGCGATCTTATTCTTCTGAAAAGAATTTATTTCCTAGAATAGAAATTGTTTCCCGAATTACAATTATGAAAAAAGAAAATAAGAATAATTTCATTTACAAAGAATTTGATTTTATGAGAAAAGAATGGTTAGATAGACATAGATCTTTGAGAAATGATTTATGGAAAGAAAATGCTGAGTATCTAAAACCTTTTTATGAAAAACTTAATGATTAATTTAATTTCTTTCGTATTTTTGCTACAAAGAAGCCTTCGCTGTCGTTGTCTTGAGGATATATTCTCAAACATTTTTTAACTTCAGGATTATATCTCATTGTTTCGAATTCTTCAATCGCTTCTTGACGATTAATGTTTAATTCTATATCTAGAACTTCTGCATCTTCGCATTTTTCTAAAAGAAATGAAATTACGTTTTCGTTTTCTAAAGGTTCCTGTGTACATGTTGAGTAAACCATTATGCCACCAGGCTTTAGCATTGAGAAAGAGTGTAGAATTAAACTTTTTTGAATACGAACTAGTCGATTAACTAAACCGTATGAATACATCGATAGTGTTTTGAAACTTCTTCGAATTGTTCCTGTTCCGCTACATGGAGCATCAACTAGAATTCTATCGAAGGCTTTTGGATTTCCTTCTTCATCAAGAATTGGAATTAGTTCATTGTCTGAATTAAAATGTAAGAAAGGGTTTCTTGGTTTTGTACTATTCTTACTTTTTTGAAAAGCATTCATAGTAACAAGTGCATTAGTAACTCCCATTCTTTGCAAGTTCATTGTTAATGGTTTTAATCTTCCAACGTCAACATCGTTTGCAATTAATACTCCTTTGTTTTTCATATACATTGCAATTTGTGTTGTTTTAGAACCTGGAGCGGCACATAAATCTAGAACTTTAAAATCGGTGCAATCAATTTCATCTTTGTCGCTGAAAAGAACGACTGGTGGAAGCATTGATGCTGATTCTTGAACATAAAAATATCCTAGTGTGTGTTCGATAGCGTTTCCAATATCGAATCGATGTTTTGTTTTATGACCTTCAATAAAGAATCCTTCAGGGCACCAAGGAATTGGAGTTAGAACCCACTCTTGTTCTTCGAGTCTGTTCTTTAGTTCTTCAACTGTTGTTTTTAGCGTATTAACTCGAATACATTTTCTAAGGTATGTGAAAGAATATTTCATGTATTCATCGTATTGATCGCCAAGAATGTATTGATATCTATCTTTGAAAGAATCTTTTATCTCTACTTTGTCTGCCGAGACGATTCTATCTTTATTGTATAATGTCATTTAGAATGTAAAGGTATGTTTATCTTTATAAAAAGCTTACCTGTAATTGTTGAAACGTGTTTCTAGTTTTTTACTTTTACCCTGTAAACTAAAGTATGCTTTTGTTATGAAAAATGCTGTACCTAGGCTTGGACCGTATTTGCTGAAGCTATCTATGAATTTTTCTCCATCTATGATATTGTGTAGGCCTGCAACGCCAAGACTTACTGCTGCACCAATGAATAATCCTTCGCCAACGCTTGAACGAACATTTTTATAAAATTGAGATTCAGGAACTTCTGCTGTCTCTATTTGTTCTTCTGTTGGAAAGAAATTTTCTGAAATTATTTCGTAGAGTGTTTGTAGTTCTTGAAGATTAAAATTATCTATTTTAGATGTTTTTGAAATTATTCTTGATGGGGCAGCCCAGTTAATAGTGTAACCTGTTACTTCAGGAGGAGATAATTTTTCCTTGTATTGAGGCATTGTGATAATTGGTCTTTGAATATAATTTTTATCAATTAAATCATTAATTCCATTAATTACTTCGCTAAGTTTATCTTTGTATTGAGCAATATCTGTTTTTTTACTTGGAGATTTAATGGTTTCCCAATTAGCGTATAGTTCGTCAAAGAGAAGACTTTCCTTTGATTGTTCGAATTGTTCGACGTAATTTTCTTTTGCGTTTTGGAATATCATTTTATTTTGTAATTTCGTTTTTGTCTTTAAAAATTTGAAGTGCTTCTTGTTTTTTACCAGGAGCAATAAATGATGTTATGAAATAATCTCCTTGATTATTTTTTGCCATTGTTATAGCATATTCATTTTTTTTGAGATCTTCAATTTTATTTATTCTTGCATTTTCCATTAAAGTATAAATTTCTTCAGAATTGTATATTTTTATTTCTTTAATTCCTACACTTGTAAAAAATTCTATTTTTAATTCTATTCCAGTAGGTTTATTTCCTTCTGAAATATATGCTTCGCTGACTAAACTTGATTCAATTAAGAGTGGTTTGGTTTTTTCATGACCTTGAGAATTAAACATGAGACAGTCTATTCCATTTATATTTCCTTGAAACATTTTGTGTACCTTTGTTACTGTATTTTAACAAAAACAGCTTTTATTTATAAAGCTTTCTATTTTGTAACTACTTATCAGGAGTATTTTATTAAGAAGTAGCATTTATAAAGGAGATTTCCTTAAATAATGGCATGGCAAAGCTTATTTTAGTGCGACACGGTCAATCTCGATGGAATTTAGATAATAAGTTTACAGGTTGGGTAGATGTTCCTCTAAGTCAACAAGGTATTTCTGAAGCAGAACAAGCAGCATCACAACTCAAGGATGTAAGCATTGATGTGGCATTCACAAGTAAGTTAACCAGAGCTCAAGAAACACTTCTTATTATTTTAGCACAACAAGGAAACACTGGAATCTTCATGCATGAAAAAGGTAAAATGAAGAAATGGACTAAACATTTGGCGCAAGGGAAAGAAATTTTAATCCATTCTTCTGAAAAATTAAATGAAAGATACTATGGCGACTTGCAAGGAATGAACAAGGATGTCGCAAGAGATAGTTTCGGGAAAGAAGTGGTTTTTAAATGGCGTAGAGGATATGCTGACAAACCTCCTAAAGCGGAAAGTCTTAAAGATGTTTATCATAGAACAATTCCTTATTTCAAGAAAAATATTATTCCTGAATTAATTAAAGGCTATGATGTTATTGTTTCAGCTCACGGAAACAGTCTACGATCAATTATAAAATTCTTAGATGGTATAAGCGATGAAGAAATTCCTCACTTGGAACTGGCTACTGGAAAACCTGTTATTTATGACTATGACGAAGGAAAATTCGTTAAGGAAACTGAAAAACATCAATTGAATCGCCCTATGGAGTAAACGAAAGCTTTTTTAATCAAGTTCTATTTAGATCTTTTATGGAAGAATCATATATTTTTGTAAGAAAGAATCAGGTGGGCGGTACTAATTATTTCTTGAGTTATGCACTCCCTGGTAAATCAGAAGTTCAGTATATTGCTTCTGATAAAGATGGTTGGTTAAGTACTTCGGAATTTTTCCATGGTCTTACTCAACTTCCTGATAAAGTTTATCTTTCAAATCCTGAAGTTTCAACAAATAACACTACAAAATATATTGATCCAAAGGATGTTGAGAATATAAACGGAATAATTAATACTTGCATAGATAATATTCTTGTTAAGGAAGAAAATAAACTTCTAAAAGAACAACTTGGAAACGCACAATCAGAACTAATCATCGCTAATGGCGGCGGAAATAACTAATGAATAAAATGACTTTATTGAAAAGAATTAATAATTCTAAAATTTATTTTGAAGGCGAATCAAAGTACGTCAGACTGCAAATCACTGAGAAAGAAAATCCTAATAATAAAGGACAATTCGTGAAACATTTATCTTATTCAATTCCTTTGAAAAAAATAGAACTGGATTTAGGCATTATTAATGAAGTTAAATATAGACAAAAAAAGGATATTGGACGAGTAGAAATATGTTTTAGACATGAAAAAAATAATTATGAGAATCAAAAAATTGTTGTATTAGCTTTTAATGAGAATTTAAAAAATAAATTACGTGAATTGGATCCTTACAAAGGTCATTTTCGTAGTCCTCCTTTTCCAGAGCCTCCTGCATTTGTAGCTTCTCAACGAACTTTAGTAAGTCATAGATCTTAGAATTAATATTGTATAATAATTTTATTTCTTTAACTTAATACTTACAGGACAGTGATCGCTTCCCATAACTTCGTTATGAATCTCTGCGGTTTTAATTTTATTCTCTAATGCTTTACTTGTTAGAACATAATCAATACGCCAGCCAATATTTCGTGATCGAGCGGCCATACGATAGGACCACCATGAATACTTAACTTCTGTTGGATGTAGAAATCTAAAAGTGTCAATAAACTTTGCTTTCATAATATCTTCGAACTTTGCACGTTCTTCATCGGAGAAACCTGGATTACCTCTATTTGGTCCAGGATGCGTTAAATCTATTTCTTGGTGAGCAACATTTAGATCACCACAAATAATAACTGGTTTTTTCTTCTCCAGTTTTTTTGCAAACTTCAATAATGTATCATTAAATTTTTCTCGATAATCAATTCTAGCCAGACCTGGCTGAGCATTTGGAACATAGACATTAATTACATAGACGTTTTCAAATTCTAATGTTAAAACTCTACCTTCAGTATCCAGTTCTTTAACACCTAAACCATGAATTACTTTGAGAGGTTTTGTTCTAGTGTATGTTGCAACACCGCTGTATCCTTTTTTTTCTGCACAATTTAGAAAAACTTCATAGCCATCAAAGAAAGTATGATCGTCGGTAAGATTATCGTGTTGAGCTTTTGTTTCTTGGATACATAATACTTCTGGAATGTATTCGTGTAAGAATTCTTTAAAGTTTTTTTTAACGATGGCACGTAGGCCGTTGACATTCCAGCTAATAATAAACATCTTCTAAAGTTTGAGTCCTGTGCAGATTTCTTTTTTCCATCCGCATTCTTGGCATTCCCAAGTTTCGATAATTGCATTACTGCTGTTCATACTACTTATTTTTTTCATTGGTTTTTTACATTCTTGACATTCTCTCATAATTTTCACCTTGTTATTTTTATTTGCTAAAAAAATTTCAATTGAAATTTTTTGGCACAAAGAATTATTTTTATAATTCTTGTGCACAAATCTTTGATTTGCAGTATCCCAAAAATTCTTTTGAATTTTCAGGATTACCACAGTTGTTCTTTGGTTTCAAAACCTGCTGCTGAAGAATGACCTCCGCCACCAAATTTTTCTGCAATCTTTGAAACATCAGTATTGCTTCCTTTACGACTTCGAAGGCTATACCAGTAACTTGGTTTCTCATTTATCATAACAAAATTGATCATTACTGCTATATCAATATCTTTATTTTTAATGAGAGCTTCATTACCTAATGATGATGTATTTGTATTACTGAAATATATTTTAGCTTTGTATCCTTGGAAATCTTTTTTTACTCCTCGAATTTCTTGTTTGCTTGTTATTTTTTTATGATACTTTTTTATTTGTGTTCCAATTGTAATTGCTTTAATGTAGTCTTCTTCTGAGTAAGTGTTCATTATTTCAAGAATTTGCTGAGCTTCTTTTTCTAATTCTAAATGGCTTTCTAAAAATGAAATGAATTCTTTGGTTCCTTCTTTGGAAAAATCCCATATATCAAAACCGTTAATGAATTCTATACTTTTAGGAACTGGTTCTTCAGGAAAGAAATATTCCCAGCATAATTTGCATGCCGCAGTTCCTTCTTTTCTAATACCTTCAAATTCTCCTTGGATATTCTTCATTGTAGAAATGTGATGATCAATCCAAACGAAATTTTTATTGTCGTTTTTTAATTGATTCATCTCTTCCTGAGAAAATGTAAAATCTACGACAAAAACATTGTCGTAATCTTTAACAAATTTGTATTTGTTTCCGTGATAGCAGGCAATTAATTCTGCATCTGGGAATTTTTTGAGAATAACAGCAGCACTAGCCCAACCGTCCTCGTCATTATGGTGGTATATTATTGTTCTTGCCATTTTTCATTTCATTCAAAATCTCAAGCCAGCGAAACAAGTTTCACAGTTTTGTCATGTTTCTATTGTCTTGTTATATACTATATAATAGTATTGAATTTTAGTCTTAGATAGTTTTTTAAATGATTCTTCTTTTATTTTGTCATGGGCATTAGTCAGCGAAATGGTATTGCAGCAGGATTGGCTTTTATTTCAGGATTAATTTTTCTATTTTCAGGAACTACGAGTTATGGTATATGGAAAAAAACTGAAGAATTAGTTCTTTCCACTATACATATTTCTTTATTAAAAATTATTTTTTCAGTTACTTTGGTCTTGGCTTTTTTTGGCTGTTTATTGTTTTTTATAGCTGCCTGGCTATTTTTGAGAAATTATATTCATTGGGGAAGAATTTTTATTGCCATAGGTGTTGGTTCAGGAATTATTTCTCTGGCGTTTCATATATATCTTACTTTATCTTCTTCAAACAGTGATTTCACTTGGTTGTTCACAACTAGTACCTTGGCTATTCTTTTATCCATTGCCGCAAGAACTTTGGCTAAAAAACAAAGGCGATAGATAAGAAAGCTTTAATAATTGAAGGATCATAGTTTTAGCTATGGTAGTTATTTCCAAGAAAGTTACATTGTGCAAAAACTTTTTCAGAAAAGGAACTGGATTAATGTTTCATAGAAAACGAGATGATTTTGCATATATTTTCCCTTTCAAAAATTATAGAAAAATCGCTGTAACAATGTGGTTTGTATTTTTTCCTATAGATATATTATTTTTAGATCATGAAAATCATGTCGTTGAAAAGGTTGAAAAACTATGTCCTTGGCGATTATATAAGCCTTTACGGAGATTAAAAACGTTCATTGAATTACCTGCAGGAACCATAAAAAAACATTCTATTTCTCTAGGACAGAAAGTAACTTGGGATAAAAATAAAGTTCAAATCCTCTAAAATTATCTGAAAGACTAATTTGTAAGAAATCAATTTTTTTCTTTGATTTCGCCCAATTACCTTGTTCATGGGGGTTTAAAACATAAACTTTATAAACAACCTTCTCTAGTATCAGTACGTTTTTCCGAAAAGCCACGTTGTGGTGGGGGGAAAGACATAAACCACAAAGGGTGAATTAAATATGAATAAAGGAGAATTAATTGAAGCAGTAGCTAAAAGTACAGGATATCCAAAAAGCCAAGTTGGCGAAGTTCTAAACGAAGTAATTGGTACAATTGCAAAAACCGTTAAGAAAGACAAAGTTCAGTTAGTAGGACTTGGAACATTCCAACCTGTTAAAAGAAAAGCTCGAATGGGAGTAAACCCAGCAACCGGTGCAAAAATTAAAATTCCTGCACGGAAAGCTCTTAAGTTTACTGCAACCGCAGCTCTTAAAAAACTTTAGATTTATTTTTTAGTGGGGCGAAAGCTCCACTTACTATTTCTTTTTTTTCTATATAACTTATAAAGGGCAGACTGTTCGTGTAATCTATGAGTTTCGAAGAACACACTTCATTTGAAGATAGATCTAAATCAACACGTGAAGAATTTGATAAAAAAGTGCTTAAGGTTAAAGGAAGAGCTTTAGCACCATTTACATCCATTGGTAAAAATGGAATTACTGATAATACTATTTCTCAGATTAAAACTAATTTGAAAGTTCATAAACTTTGTAAAATCAAAATTCTCCGGACTTATTTGGATGAAGCTGGAAAAGATAAAAAAGAAGTTGCTCAAGAACTTGCAGAAAAGACTGGAAGCGAACTTATCGAGCTAATGGGCCTTACTGTTACTTTGTATAAACGGTAAACTTTATATAGTTCTTATTTGGTATTTATAGCATCATACATAAGATATGAGGTGTATATTTATGAAATCACAAAAAGGACAAGCAGCTTTAGAATTTTTAACAACTTACGGTTGGGCATTCCTAGTTATTCTTGTAATGATTGGCGGTCTAGCTTATTTCGGAGTATTCAACTTCTCAGATAAATTACCTGATGCATGTTCACTTGATAATAAGTTATCCTGTGGCGAAGTTTTCGTAATTACAAACAGTGGTACTAATACTTTACAAATGCAAGTGCATAATAATGCTATGAGCAAAGCTACTATTGTTGGTGTTTCTATGATTGAGAAATCTCTTGATGGTGGAATTACTTGTGACTCTGATGTTTTAAATACGGATATTAGTCCGGATAAAACAATTGATTTACAAATTGGTTTAGATAATCTATCTGATTGTGGTATTTTGGATAATGAAGGTTCTAAGAAAACATTCTTGATTGAAATTTCTTATACTTCAGCAAGTTCTGATATTGAAATAACTTCACACGGAACAATTACTACAACTGTAAATGCTCCTTAGAGTGTTTATTTTTTCTTTTATTTTTTAATTATTATTAATTCGGTATGAACTATGAAACGTGGTCAAGCAGCACTTGAATTTCTTACAACCTATGGTTGGATGCTTCTATTAGTAGTAGCTGTAATCGGTGCTATGACATATTATGGTTTAGGAGATACAAAAAGTGCAGTTCCTTCTAGTTGTAATTTTGGCCAGAATTTTGAATGTAAAGCTTTCTTTGTAGATGAAGACGGTTGGATTGGATTAGAACTTGAAAGTCTTGAGAGAGATACTATTCTTCTAGATAAATCTACAGTTCTTTATCCTGGCGAGAGCACTTATTTGCTAGCTGATTATGCTGGCGAATCTATTAATGTTGGAGAAACTTTCGTTCTTCTCTATAATCCTTCTGCGCATCCTTCCTCGTTGTCTTTTACTGGTAAAGATAAATTTGAAATTAAATTATTTTATACCTATGATGAACCTGAAGCTTTACCGAGAGTAGGTAGTGGTGAAGTAATTGCAGAAATAATTGGAGCAGATATTTTGGTTGATGAATATGATGACGAAGATATTGTTGCAACATTTGATGTTTATCCGTAAAGTTTACTGATTTCTTCTAGCAGATTATATTACTATCTTTATCCATATTAATTCTAGGGTGATGCGAATGTCAAAAAAATTAGCTCCTTTTTTATTATGCACAACATTGTTCCTTGGAGGATTATTTCTAGGAGATAGATACCAACCAATTAAAACAGTTAGTGAAAATATGAAATTTC
Organism: uncultured Methanosarcinales archaeon; assembly: GCA_964428445.1. GTDB lineage: Archaea > Nanobdellota > Nanobdellia > Woesearchaeales > SKGA01 > SKGA01. The sequence continues at coordinate 14,313 of CAYRYC010000006.1, forward strand.
ATAATAGAGTTGCAAATCAAGATACTCCTTCGGATTATTCTGCTTGGTATGTCGAGCCTCTTGTGAATGATTCTGGTCTTGTGGACTTATATCTTTCTAATTCTGAAGAGTCATATAAAATTAATAAGAATCTTCAAGTGAACTGTCCTGTTTGTCCAGAAATTGAAGAGAAAAAGTTGGGAAAATATATTGATGATTATTTTAATGCTAAATTTAGTGAATTTGAAAAGAGTAGTTCTGGTTTTTCAAAAGAAATATTGAGTGATCTCAAAGAAGCAGGATATAATTTGAAAGATTTAGTAGAATGAAAAATATATTATTATTTATTGGTTTCCCATTTATAGGGTGCTAATTTGTTAATATTTATGATTTCATATTCTTTTTTTGAATTTGCACATATAAAATCTAAGTCATTTTTGTCGCTAATTATTTTTTTAGTTGAAAGAATATCTAGATAATCAACAAATGTTTGAATACAAGCTCCGCAAGGATATTGTATTTTTTCAGAGTTCTTAGTTGAAATAACTGCGCAAGCAACAACATAATCTTCAGGATCGTTTTGAGCTGCAATCATTAAAGCAAGAGTTTCTGCATGTGATCCACTTCCTGAAGGAAAACTCATATGTCTTGCTGAATATACTTTGTTATTATTTGTAAGAACTGCAGCACCTGAGCCACTTCCTTCTTCAGACCATTTAGAAAATACTTTTTTTGTAGCTTGCATTGCTTCTTCAATTAGTAGCTTACGCGTATAATCATTAGGTATCATAATAGATGTAAATGAATTATAACTTAAAAATTAGTATGTATTATTTAGAATGAAAAGAAATGAAAAGGTGGCTGCTTTGCCAGTATCACTAGGCGAAATAAGCGTATTAAGAAAGTTAATACACTACATTTTATATTAATTTAAGATGTCCTGTCAAAAGCTAACGCTTCCTCTGGACTTTTTATTTCATAAAAAGAAAAGAAAGGTGGACAGCTTTCTACAGTTCCCGCGTTTAAACGCAGTACAATGCAAAACGTAGACGCGCTTGACTTCTGTGTTCGAAATGGGAACAGGTAGAACCACGTCGCTTTGACCGTCCGAAATCAAGGATAGTGGTTTTGTTTATAAAGCTTACTCTTATTGCCCTTTGAAATGCTCTATTCCACTGTATATTCAAGTTAAGTTTATAAAGCGTGTTTTAGTCCTCAATTCCTATGCTTGGAAAACCATGAAAACTTGTTTTCATTGGCTTGACCTTTTGAATGAAGTGAAAAATGGCAAGAAAGACTACTACAAAGAAGACTGTTAAAAAATCTACTGTGAAGAAGACTATAACTAAGAAATCTAGTGCTAAAAAAAGCGATCTTCCAGCACAATCTGATGTAAATATTGGTCTTGTAGGGCACGTTGATCACGGTAAAACAACTCTAACTCAACAATTATCTGGAAAATGGACTGATACTCATTCTGAAGAACTCAAAAGAGGAATTACAATCCGATTAGGTTACGCAGATACTATTATTCGAAAAGATGAAAGTCTAAGTGAACCTGAATGTTATACAACTAAGGAAAAACATCCTAAGACTGGAAACGATACAACTCCTTTAAGACAAATTTCATTTGTTGATGCTCCGGGACACGAAAGTCTTATGGCAACAATGCTCTCCGGTGCGACCATTATGGATGGTGCTCTATTACTTGTAGCAGCAAACGAAACATGTCCGCAACCACAAACTCAAGAACACCTGATGGCTCTTGAATTATCTGGAATAAAAAACGTAATCATTGTTCAAAACAAAATTGATCTTGTTACTGAAGAACGAGCAGTTCGAAATTATAAAGAAATTAAAAGATTCATCAAAGGAACTAGCTTTGAAGATGCTCCTATTATTCCTATCAGCGCTGAACAAGGCGTAAACATTGATTTACTTATTGATGCTATTCAGAAAGTTGTTGTAACTCCTAAAAGAAACTCTGATGCTGATGCAATATTCTATGTTGCTCGATCATTCGATGTAAATAAACCAGGTTCAAAACCAAATAAATTAATTGGTGGTATTCTTGGTGGTAGTGTAGTTTCAGGAATATTCAAAGTTGGCGATAGATTAGAACTTCGACCTGGTCGAGTTAAAGAAGAAGCAAACCAACTTGTCGCATATTCTATTTTCACAACCGTTACTGGACTCATGTCTGGTGGAAAATCTCTTGATGAATTACATCCAGGAGGAAGTGTAAGTATTCTTACTTCTCTTGACTCTGCGATTGTAAAAGGAGATAGATTAACTGGAAATCTAGTTGGTCATCCTGACGCATTACCTCCTGTATGGTATGATTTAAAATTAAAAACTACTATTCTTGAAAGAGTTGTTAATGTCGGTGAAGACATTAAGATTGATCCTTTACGAAAAGGAGAACCTCTTATGATGAATGTGAACAGTGCGAAAACCGTAGGATTAATTACTGATCTTAAGAAAGGAATCGCAACCTGTAAACTAAAAATTCCGATCTGCGCAGCAGTCGGAGATAAAGTAACAATTTCTCGACGAATGGGTAATCGGTTTAGACTGATTGGTTTCGGTCATATTGAGAAGTAGATTTATTCTTCTTTACATATTTGTTAATTAGTTCTTCACTATTGAGCTTACTTAACATATAGTCGTTGTCTTTTGAAAATATATTAATCATCTTTTCTAGTTCTTTTGTTTTGTATGTGCTTTCATAAAAAATTATTTCATCATTTTTACTTTTTTCAAAATCGAATTTTTCTCTTTTTCTCTTGTCAAAATATTTTTTAATCTCAGGCTTTATTTCTGTTATTAGTTGTAATCCTAATGTGATTTTTTCTTTATTTGCTGTAATCACTGTATTTGAAGTGTGTTTGATTATAGAATAGAATTCATCAAGTAAGCTTGTAACTTCTTTGAGTTGCTTAATTGAATTAATTGTTTTGTAAATTATTGATATTTTATATATTGATTCTTCAAACGGTCTTTCTTCTATAAGTTTTAATCCTTCTGCTGTCGGTATTAGTTTTTTTTCATTAATATATTCTTCCCAATGAGGTTTTCCGTTATATTTTATGGTGCTTGTTTCATTATCATGGTATATTATGTTGTGCTTGTTTATTTTAATATCGCTCTCTCCATGAGAAAAAGATGATTTTAAGTATTGACTTGTTATGATTTGAATAGGTTTTCTGATTTTTTGTAATTGTTTTATTATATTTTTTGTTTTCATTTTGTTTTTCTCATTTTAACCATTCTAATGGATCTTGCCTATAGACATTTACTATCTTATTGCGAACATTAAGCTCTTCTTTGACTTTTTTTGTATAGAATGAATATAATCTATTGACTAGATTATTATTTTCTTTGTATGCTCTAAATTGTATTATTGAACAATTATCTTTTATGGCTTCTTGAGCAATATTTTTTCTGACGGATGAAGAAATTTCTCCTCTGTATGGTTTATCGATTGTAAAACAATATACGTGAGCTATTTTTTCATCTTCACAAATTATTGTATTATTTTCGACTTTGGGAACTCCTCTAAAATAAGCTACTATGCCTACAATACTTTCAGAGTTTTTAGCAACAAGTATTTTTCCTTTCTCAAATAATTCATCAATTGTTTTTTTTGGAGTTTGAGGAAAATCAAATAGTGGCTTTACGTCTTTTGTTGCTTTTATAAAATATGTTTTCACATTATCTAATGCGTTTTCTTCAACTAATTTCCAATAAGTCTTATTCATAAGAAATGAACTTATTATTAAGGAAATAATATTTTACACATAATATTATGTGTTTTTTAGATACGTTTATAAGTAAATGCCTCTTTTTACCATTATGTGGGTTTCATCTATCTTAACAACAAACAAACAAGGTCTCATATACGTTCTAGCGAATAAGTATAATCTGTCTTTTTTTGGTTATCCTCTTAACACTCAAGAACTAAATGGGAAATTCTATGTAACTTTTTATGGATGGACTGATGCTTCAATAACTAAAACTGAACAGTTGTTCAAAGAGTTAGAAGAAAGTCCTTTGGTTCGTCATGCTGAATGTCATGGTAATTCATTTATTATTTCCATGCAACAACCGCGAGAAACTATTTATTTTTATTCTCCTAATATAATTTATCTTAAGCCTATTTTGGTCCGTCCTAATTTTACTCAGGAATATGTGGTAGCATCATGGAATAGAGAAGATCTTTCAAAAATACTTCAATTAAGAATTCCTAAAGTTAAATTGAAACTTAATTTCATTAAAGAACAAGCAATACAAAACATTGGCTTATTTGCTCCTGTGAATTTGACTGAGAAACAACAAAGAGCATTTAATCTTGCACAGCAAGAAGGATATTACAATTTTCCTAAAAGAAGTGCGCATCTTGCTGATTTAGCAGGTAAATCAAGGATTTCTATGGCTACGTTTCAGGCTCACCTTAGAAAGGCCGAAAAGAAGATTTTATCGACATTTAAGGACTTATTTTGATCTTTTCTCCAAACTTTTATAAAATACTGATTCTTGAGTCAGTGCATGAAGAATAAAAAAGCGCAAGCTGCAATGGAATTTCTCACAACCTATGGTTGGGCTTTACTTATCATGGCTGTTGTTCTAGGTGGTCTTGGATATCTTGGTGTATTCAGTCCGGGAACATATGTAAAATCAAATTGCCAACTTGACGCAGGTCTTGCATGTCCTGTATTCTCAGCATATTATGATGGTACTGATTATATACTTGAGATGGCTATTCAAAATAATCTCAATGATCGAGTTGAGATAGATAAATTAGTTTTGGTAAATCCTCAGGATGACACGTCGACCTGTATGGATGAAACTCCTAAACTTATTTCAGGAGGAGTGCCGTTATTAGCATCCTATAGTCAAGATCAACAGAGAGATGTTCTATTCAATTTTGGACCTTGTACTCTTTTAGCAGATGGACTTGATACTAAACAAAGATATGATATGAAGCTCTATTACAAGAAAGGAGACGCTACGATGCCTTCAGTCACTGCAGGGAAACTTATTACAGTTGTAGACGATCAAACAGTATAACTTCGATCCTGATTGAAACTATCTGGCCCTTATTAATAGAAGCTTATCTTATATTATTTCATAACTCTGACAGGTGAATATATATGAAAACAAACTATGCATTAATTTTGATATTTATTGTTCTTATTGGAACTACAACTGCGGCGTGCTCGCCGATTGCACCGCCGGGACTTCCGTTCCCAAATCCAAGCGGGAATTCTTACAACGAATATGATCTTAGTGATCTAGAAACAATCAAAGTTCAAACATTTGATTCTGAAGAAGATATGATTAATCTCTTCGCTCAATCATCTGGTAGCAATTATTATGGTGGTGGATTTCGAGGAGATATGATGTTAGACATGGCTATGCCTGAAACCGCTATGGCAAAAGCCGATGGTGCTATGCTTGCAGGTTCTTCTGAAAATGATTTCTCAGAAACCAACAACCAAGTTCAAGGTGTTGATGAAGCTGATATTCTGAAAACAGACGGAGAATATATTTACACAATCTCCGGAAAGAATCTTCACATAATCAAAGCCTATCCTGGAGAAGACGCTGAAGTTATTTCAACAATCAAATTAGAACACACTCCTTCAAGTCTTTTTATCTATGAAGATAAGCTGGCTGTCTTTGGAAGTTTCTACGATAATGATTATTTTGATGAAATTGGATTCAGACCTAGAAATGGAATGACTTATTTTGATATTTACACGATAGAAGATAAGACAAATCCTGAACTGGAAAAAGAGTTGAAATTAGAAGGTTCATATCTTAATGCGAGATTAATTGGTGAGAACGTTTACTTCATTGTACACAACACACCAACTTTTATCGCGCCCTATCCTATGCCTATTATTATTGACGGACCTCAAGTTAGAGAAATGGATATAGATTCAATTCACTACTTTGATATTCCTTACAACAATCCTCGATTAGTAACTGCACACGCAATTAATCTTATTGATGAAGAAGTAACTGATTCAGAAGCAGTTACAGTTGATTACTCTCAAACAATTTACATGTCAGAAGATAATCTCTATGTTATTAGTGGACACCACATTAACGAATGGAATATTGAAAAGCAACTTACTAAGGATTTATTAGAAGACGATTTAACATCCGCAGATAAAACTCTTATTGAGAAAATTAAGCAAACTGACAGCGATATTCTTTCTCAATCAGAAAAGGATAATAAAATCATGCAAGTCTATTATTCTTTCATGTCAGGAATGACTGAAGATGAAGCAGATGCTTTCCAGGACGAACTTGATGAAGTATTAATGGATACACTCGATAGAATGGAATTTTTCGATTTTACTGTTGTAAATAAAATCAAAGCAAACGGTGATAAACTTTCATTCGAAGGTGTTGGTCAAGTTCCAGGTAATGCTGTGAACCAATTTTCATTCGATGAATATAAAGGCGATCTACGAATCGCAACAACAATTCCTGCACGATGGTCTAGATATGATAAAGATAGAACAGAAGCAACAAACAATGTCTTTGTTTTGAACGATGATCTAGAACTTATCGGTGATCTGATGGGACTTGCTGAAAACGAAAGAATTTACTCAACTAGATTCATGGGAGAAAGACTTTACATGGTTACATTCAGACAAATCGATCCATTCTTTGTAATCGATCTTTCAGACCCTGAAAAACCTGAAGTTATGGGAGAATTAAAAATTCCTGGTTTCTCAAGATACTTACATCCATACGATGAAAATCATATAATTGGAATTGGACAGGACACAAGTGAAACCGGTCGAACAAAAGGATTGAAAGTTTCTCTCTTCGATGTCGAAGACGTGGAAAATCCAATCGAAGTTGCAAACTTCGTAACCGATGAAAAATACGCTCAATCAAGCGCACTCTTTGAACACAAAGCATTCCTATTTTCAAAAGAAAAGAATCTAATGGTTATGCCAGTGTATAATCCTGACTATCGTTGGGATCAAACCAGTGACGAAAGTTACAACGGAGCATTTGTCTTTAAAATTACAGAAGATACAATTGAACTTCGAGGACTTATCGATCACTCAAAGGCTACAAGCAATTCCTACGGAGCTGCTGTCGAGCGAAGTCTATACATCAATGAATTACTCTATACAAAGTCACAGAGCCTTCTTAGAATTAATGCTTTGGATGATCTGCATGGAGTTAAGGATGTAGAACTATCAACTAAAAGTACGGATATTCCTATCTTTTAGTTTTCTTTTCATCTTTGATGAAAAGTCCGGAGGAATTGTAGCTGCTCAAAAACAGAGTTTTTGGCACTATGTTCGCATCGCTCAATCGTTTCGACAGGATTTTCTTTTATTTATTTTTTTTTGCATTTAGAATAAAATAACAAGGATAGTTATTGCCTTTGATTCTTTCAGCTGATGGAAAATCCGTATGTTCTTCAAAAGTTTTTATTGTATAATTTTTTAGAAAATCTGGATTTAGATACTCTTGCATTGTATGCGTTGGTTCGTGTGCTGTTACGGTTCCTCCAAAAAATACTGATTTAACTACTTCTTGTTTAAAATAATCTTTAGGATTTTTTTTCTTTTCTAAAAATTGTCTTAAAGGATGAACTGTTAAATAAATCATATTTCCTCCTGGTTTCAATATTCTATCTATTTCTTTCAAAACTCCAAATATGTTTGTTGATGTTTGTAATACGTATTTGCTTAAAACAAGGTCAAAGAATTCATCTTCGCAGGGTATTTGCTCCATTGTTCCGTGGATTATTGTTGCTTCAGGATTATTTTTTTGCGCTATGTCTACAAATTTTTTTGAAGAGTCTAATCCGTACATCGAATTATTTTTTTGCAGTAATTTTATGTCGTATCCGTCTCCACAACCAATGTCTAATATTTTTTTATTTTCTAAGCTTATTCTTTCTAAGACTGAGTAGTATGCTTTTCTACTCTTTTCATTGTGGATGTTTGTTCCTTCGATGAATTCATTGGTGAATTTGTTGTATTGTTTACTTAAATCATCAACCATAATTACTACTATTCAGTGAAAGTATATTAAATTATGTTGTAATACTTTGTTACAGCAAACAAAAGATTTATATATTTCTATCTTTTTGTTTAGTTCATGGATTATGTGGATTTAGAAAGATTGGGCTTGAATAAAAATGAAGCCAAGGTATATTACGCTTTACTTCTAAGAGGTAGAGCTACTGCTCAGGAACTGGTTAAATCTTTAGGAGTGTATCGAAACATAGTTTATGATAATCTTGAAAAACTATTAGGAAAAGGTTTGGTGTCTTTTGTTGTTGATGGAAGCAAACGAGTATTCGTTGCTGAAAAACCTTCTGCGGTTGTTGAGTTTTTAGAAGCTAAGCAAGAAAAAATTAACCAAGAAATTAAAGAAGCTAAAAAAATGATTCCTGAGATAAGTAATTTAATTTCTAGCCATGGATTAAAACAAGATGTTGTTCTATTTCGAGGAATTGCTGGTTTAAAAAAAGTTTTAAGTGAGATTGTTCAAGCAAAAGAATCTTGGTCTATTGGTATAACTAATGAATCCGTGACTGTTTTAGGCGAAACTTTTTGGAAAAATTATAATGTTAAGAAAAAGTCCTTTAAAACAACTGAATGGCTATTAATGAATCATAATTTTAAGAATACTGTAATTGAAGGGAACTCTCGTAGTTTTCATCGAATTCTGCCAAAAGAATTAAATCAAGTAACTGAAACAATAATGTATGATGATAAAGTCGCTATTTTAGTTTTTTCCGTCGAACCTATTGTTATTCTTATCGAAAATGAAGAAATATTTGATGCTCATAGAAAACATTTTGATTTTTTATGGTCTTTATCTAAGGTTTAATTTATTCTTTTCTTCTCTATTACAACAAACTTTATTAATGAACATTTCTTGCTTATGTGGATGGAAGCAAAGGCTAATTCTGAAGCAGTAATCGTATTAGACTTAGAAACGACCGGATTATCTCCAGATCGTCACGCAATAACAGAAATTGCTGCTGTAAAGATGGTAAATGGAGAGCTTGTAGATTCTTTTCAGACTTTAATAAATCCTCAGAGGAAAATTCCTCGATTCATAACGAGATTAACTGGGATTAATGATGAGATGGTTAAGGATGCTCCTTTAATTCAAGATGTTCTTCCTGAACTTGATAAATTTATTCGAGGCTATATCATGGTTGGTCATAATATTTCATTCGATTATCGCTTCTTATCTGCGAATTACGAAAAGCATTTAGGAACTCTTATGAAAAACGAATTAATGTGTACTGCGAAGCTTGCGAGAAGAATGCTTCCTGATCTTCCTTCCAAAAGACTTGGAAGTGTTTGTGAACATTATGGTTATATTAATGAGAATGCTCACCGTGCTATGGGAGATGTTAATGCTACTACTCATGTATTTAATAAAATGAAAGAAAAACTCGATGAAGTCGGGATTGGTTCTTTCGAAGAAATGCTTTGGTTTCAAAGTCTTGGTTGTGCAAGAGCACAAAGAGAATTAGAAAAACGATCACAATGATAGAGGTTTGAGATGCCACTTATTCAACAAAGAAGTTTATACAATAAATTTTTGAAAACAACAACGCTTGACGTGTTCTTCTACTTTGTAATCTATATGTATTTGTCTTTTTTCTCTCCTTACCTTGATACTCTTGGTTGGAGCGAAGGAATGAAAGGTATTTTCTTTTCAGTATTTTCTATGACGGGAATTTTCATGGCAACAATTGCTGGAACTCTTTCAGATAAAATAGGAAGGTTTAAACTTATTATAATTGGTATGTGTTTGGAAGTTGTGGCTCTTGTGGGTTATGCCTATGTTCAAAACACTGTGGCTCTTCTATTTTTGAGGGTTCTTTCTGCTATAGCTTTCAATTTAGTTGTTGTTAGTGCAATGGCTAGAATTAATGATGTTGTTAATAATAAGAATCGAAGTGTTGCTAATGGTTTATTTCATTCAATTATTTCCGTAGCTGCTATGACTGCTCCTCTTATTGGTGGTTTTGTTGCTGACTTCTATGGATTTAAAATATTATTTTTAATTGCTATGTCTTCTATGTCGGCTTTAATTGGAGGATTCTTGATTTTTGATTATTTCTTCTTTAATCCTAAGAAACATTTTTATCGAGATCATAAAGGATTATTGAAGGCTCGCGATTTTAATCCTTTTAAGAACATAAGGGATTTTTTATCATATCCTAGATTGCGTTCTATAGCTGTACTTGGCTTCATGGCTAATCTTACTGTTCCGTTAACAGGTTTAGTTTTTCCTTTTATAATAATTCAAAGAATGGGTCTTTCAAACTCTCATTTGAGTATAGTTATTTTTACAATGGGCTTGGCTTATATTATGCAATATTTTTTAGGTCATTTGACTAATCGAATGGGAAAAGGAAGAGGCATTATTATAGGATTAAGTATTTCTTCTCTTGGTATATTTACTTTATTCTTTGTTAATACTTTTGAAGTATTTCTTTTAGTTGTTTTCATTAAGTCTCTTGGTTCTGCATTGTGGAATATATCTGCCTGGTCATACATGTCAGACATTGGAGAAGATAATAAAATGGAAGGAAAGGTTGTTGGTAGCTATGTTTCTTTAGCAAGAATTGCGATTACAATTTCTTTTGTAGCTTCTGGTTTCTTGCTTGATTTCTTTTCTACACATATATTAATAGTATATGCTATAGCTATGGTTCTTCCTTTATTCTTTGTTGGGAAAATATTTCTTAAGAAAACAAAACAAGAATTATCTTGGGAACATTGACATTTCTAAGTAAATAAACTAGAAAATTCATTATAATAATTAATTAAGAAAAATATAAGAATTGTAATGACAATGATTAGCATTAGTCCGCCTAGAATGGTTCTAATTTGTTTGGAACTTTTTGCTCGTTGTTTTTTCTTTGCTTTTTTATATTCTTTATTAATATCTTCTTGTGTTTTTGCTCTGAAAATTCTAATAGGTACTTGAACTCCTTTAACTTTTCTAGTTCCTATGTGATAATATTCTATTTCTCCTTTATTCATAGCAGAATATACTGCTTCACTGAAAACAACGTGGTTTGGTTTTGCTAAACTTTGAATTCTTGAAGCCACATTAACTGCGTCGCCATAGACGTCATTATCTTTTATCATTACATCTCCTGAGTGGAGAGCAACTCTGATTTGTAATTTTGCTGGGAGGTCGTAATCTTCATTGTATTGCATGAATTTTTTTTGCATAGCAATTCCGCAATGAACTCCATCGGTTGCTCCTGTGAATGTTATTAAGAATGCGTCGCCAATTTTTTTGATAATTTCTCCATTGAATTCTTCAACGGTTTCTCCTACTAATGAATCAAAAACATCGTGCATGTCACTAAATAGTTCTCTACTTAGCTGAGTTGTTGTTTTTGTGTAATTTACAATATCAACAAACATCAATGTTAACATTTTATTATCTACTTTGCTTGATTTTTTAGTAGTTGCTTTTTTTATTGATGTCTTTCTTGCCATTTTTTATTTCATTCTCTATGTCAAGCCGATGAAACTAAGTTTCATAGTTTTGCTACCATGGTATAAATTGTACTGTTTTCCTTAATAAAAGTTTTGAATATTGTATTTATTAACTATTATATGTTGTGTGGTCCCAAACAGGTTTAAATAAGAAATCTCTGACTTTTCTAGTGTGTCTTTTGTTTATTTCGTGTATTGCCACGATGAATAATGATTCAGTCCATCCTAGAGGGTTATTTTCGTTATGTTCTTTAGAGTTTGAGTAATAAAGCTCTGGAATACCTTCTTTTGTTGAGAGAGGAATAAGCTTTTCAATGAGTTCTTTAGCTTTCTTTTTATTATTTAGTTCTGTGTATATTATTGAAAGCCAGGCTAATCCGAATGTCCATTCGGCTTCTTCGCTTTCACCGTCAGGATTTTTATTGTAATAATAATCATTTTTGTATCTTATAACTCCTCTTGATCTTAGAAGGTGATATTCTATATTACTTAGTATTTCATTCCGTTGTTTTGCGTTGACTATGTTGTATGGAAAAATTAATGAAAGTAATGATAGATCTACAAATTTCTTTTTTGATTCTCTAGGTAATATTTTATCTAGTGTTTGTTCTCCTTTTTTTATTAGATATGATGGAACTTCAATTTCAGGAATATGTCTAATCATTTTAAGTCCTGCAACACAGGCGCCTATTGACGATGCGTGAACTTCTTCATTTTCTTCCCACATACCACTATCTTCATCATTCCAATATTCGATGCTATCGAGATATTTGACGAGTTTGTTTATTATTCTTATTTGATCTTTATTTTTTAGAATTGATCTTTTATGATGATGTTCGAGTCTTCCTATTGTGTAAAGAATTGAACCTATGCTATCATTTTGTTTGTTTCCCCATTCTTCCCAAAATTCATCGAATGTTTTTGGATGAACTCTTGCGTGAAGATATTCGTGTCTATATTTTGGTTTTGACTTTATTGCTGCATCAATTTTATCTTCGTGTTTAATGAATGTTTTGAGTAGTGCGTTGTATGTTTTTTCTACCGTATCCCAATCTCCTATAACTTCGAAGGCTAGACATTCATAGAAATTATCTCTAAGCCATGATTTATCGTAGCCTGTAGCGACATCTTTCTTTGAAGCTGAGAATAATCCTGATTCATACTGAAGGCTCTTAAGAATTTTAAGATGTTGTTTGATTAACTCTTTGTATGTGAGTTTTACCTTCTTTTTACCCATGTTCTTGTTAAAATTTACCAGTATTTAAACAATAGTTTTTATTATTGAGTAGGAAAAATGAACTATTTATCTTAGTAATCTTTATAAAACCATTTTACCTGATTTTGTGTTAGATGGTGAGAAAACAATCTGCTACTAAACGCGGCACAAGTACGAAGAAAACCAAAGCACGCATTATTGGACCTGGTAAAGCTTCGCTTAAAAATAACGCTGATGAAGTAGTTTCAAATGTAGATGTTTTCAATGATACAAAAGGTCTTAAATTAAAAAAAGTTCTTTCTACTGTTCTCTTAGTATTTCTTATAGGATTTGTTATTTATGCTCTCTTACCTTTTATGAATGCATTTCTTGGTGCAATAATTGTTTACTTCCTTTGTCGACCACTTTATAGAGGATTTGTTAAGAAAGGTATTTCTCGTGCATGGTCTGCGGGTTTTATTTTAATAATAGTTCTTCTTTTCATTACTGTTCCTATGTTTTTTGGAGCAAAAATGCTGATTACAGAAGTTAGTTCTTTAAATTTGAATGATGAAACTGTTAATTCTTTAATAGGATCTGTTGAACATATTATGCCGAATGTTGATGTTGTGAGTTTTGTACAAGAACAGATGTCTGCTGTTGGAGAATGGATTAAAAACGAAGCTCTATCTATGATTAGTAATGTTGCTGATTTTATTATCAATTGGCTTTTATTCTTCTTTGTACTTTACTATTTATTATTTCATTCTAATCAAATTAGTGAAAGAAGTAAATTTTTACTTCCTTTTTCAGAAAAAAACAGAAGAAAATTATTTTCAGAATTCAAAAAGATAACTAATTCTACTGTTGTTGCAACCGGCGCAATAGGTGTCATACAAGGTATTCTCCTAGGTCTTAGTTTTTGGATTTTTGGAATTCCAAATCCTGTTCTTTGGGGTTTTATTTCAATGATTTTTGCTATGCTTCCAGTAATAGGAATTACATTTATTTGGATTCCTGCGGTTGCTTATTTGGCATTCATTAATCATTCATACGGTGCGGCAATAGGATTGACTATTTTTGGACTTATAACAACAAATATTGATTATCTTTTTTTACGACCTTGGATTCAGAAAAAGATTGGGAAACTTCATCCTCTTACGACTCTTCTAGGTATATTTATGGGTCTACCTATATTTGGTATTTTAGGCTTAATTATAGGACCTCTTCTTCTGTCTATTGTTATTACTATGACTAAGATGTATTTAGAAGAACATATTACTTCTTGATTATCTAAATTCTTATAAATTAGAGTAATATTTGAGATTCTATGAATTCAGAAGTACCACCATTTGTTGAGGGAGATCCTGTACATATTATTAATGATAATTTTGACAATCTTAGTTCTATTTGTGAGACAGTTAATCTTATTGGTGTTAAATTACCTGTTAAAGATAAAATATACACTGTTCGTGATTGTGTAGATTTAGGATATGCATTTGGTATTCGTTTTAACGAAATTAGAAATAAAACTTATAAATTTGGTAATAAAATTATGGAACCTATGTTTATTCATGATAGATTAGAGAAAACGAATTATGATAAAAATTGAGCAGAAACTATCTAGTTCCTGCGTAGAAAATTTTCTCAACTTGAACATCTGCTGGAGCAACGTTATTACGATCAATTGATTTATTGCTAGCTTCTCCATTTCCGCTGTTCTGTTTAGAATAAACTTCTTCTCTTTTCTGTGCTGCCATTGAATTACTCTTTAGTGTTGTAACTGTTTGCATCACATCTTTGAGATGTGTAATTGCTTCTGAAAGAGCGATTTCGAGCTTTGTAATTCTTTGCTCAGAATAGTTTTTATATCTTGAGAATACTTTTTGTTGATCTTCAAATTGTTGATTTAATGATTGTATAGCGTCGTTTCCTACTGTTGTTTGAGGAGCTGCTGTAGCAGGAGCGCCTTCATGTAGGTGGCTTTGAGATGCAGGAACAACGTGTTGAGCACCGTCTCGGGTGATAACAGTTGTATTTTGGATTGCGCTAATTGATTCGGGGGTGAGACCAGCATTTTTGAGCTCTTGCGCCGCTTTGTAATCTTTTCCGTAAACGTTTTGGTCCATATGGTCTGCTTTTGGCTATTTTCGTATATAAATCTTTCTATTTTAGTATATTAGTTTACATTTTACTACAAAAACCGCTCTATGTTATCACTATAAAGTGGTTAAAAAGCGAAAAGTATATAAATAAGTTCGACTAAGATATAGTAGGTGAGAACAAATTGGGCAGATTGCTTGCAATATACT
This sequence comes from uncultured Methanosarcinales archaeon, assembly GCA_964428445.1. GTDB lineage: Archaea > Nanobdellota > Nanobdellia > Woesearchaeales > SKGA01 > SKGA01. The sequence goes on from CAYRYC010000006.1 coordinate 29,327, forward strand.
CGGTTTCCGTATTCTTATCTATTATTTTCCATTTTTCACACACACCCAAAACACACCTCAAAACACAGGATTGAACCATAACCTCGCAAGGACTTCTTAATTCCTTCGGGGGGTTCATCCACTTTTTTGAATAAGCTTTTAAAGTTCTAAGTTCCTACTAGGAACATGAAAAAGATACTAATTTTAGGTCTAATCTCATTATTGTTGATTCTCTCTGCTTGTGGCGATTATGACACAGGGAAGGTTTATTCTAATTTACAAGATCAAGATTTCATAGTGGGTAACAACACAAGTGAAATTGGTGTATATGATAACTTACAATATAATCTTAATCAGAAGGAAATTAAGCGATTATGCGCTGGAGATTACACTGAAGAAGAAATTTCTTATTATGAATTAGAACAAAGAGCTATTTTAGAAATTAGTGAAGAATTATGTTCGCAACTTCCAGATGAAGCTCTTGTTTTTACTTGTGATAGTCAGACAACAACATATTACAGCAAAGATAGATGCTTGATATATGTGGTACGATGAAAAAGTAGATATTGACAAAGTTTATTCTACTTTGAAAAAATATGTTAAAGATCTTCCCGTACCTGTTGTTGAACTAATTGAAACTCAAACGAAAGATCCTTTTAAGATTTTAGTCACAACAATACTTTCTGCGAGAACAAAAGATCAAACAACAGCAGCGGTTGTAAAAAAACTTTTCAAGAAAATAAAAAAGTATTCTGATTTTAACAAATATTCTGAAAAACAAATCGAAGAATTAATTTATCCAATTGGTTTTTACAAAAACAAAGCAAAGCAGTTGAAAAAACTCCCTTTGGTTTTGAAAGAAGAATTTTCTGGAAAGATTCCTTCAACAATTGATGAATTAATAAAACTTCCTGGCGTTGGAAGAAAAACTGCAAACCTTGTGCTTGCAGTGGCATTCAATAAACACGCAATATGTGTTGATGTACATGTTCACAGAATTTCAAATCGACTTGGTTATTTGAAAACTAAAACTCCTTATGAATCGGAGATGAAACTTAGAGAAATTCTTCCAAAGAAATATTGGAAAACATTCAATACATACTTAGTTGCATTTGGTCAACATACATGCACACCAATTTCTCCACATTGTTCTAAATGTCCTATTACTAAATGGTGTAATAGAATCGGCGTTGAGAAAACAAGATAGTTTTACTTTCCAAAACGTCTTTCTCTAGAATTAAATTGATCAATACAATCTTTAATATCTCCGAATGTCATTTCTGGCCAGAGTTTATCTAAGAAGAACCATTCGCTGTAAATTGTTTGCCACAGTAAGAAGTTACTTGTTCTAATATTCCCTCCAGTTCGAATGATAATATCGGGATTGTGATTTGTATATAAATAATTTTCAAATAAACTTTCATCAATATCTTCAGGATTAATCTTTCCTTCTTTGACATCTTCAGCTAATTTTTTAGAAGCATCGATAATTTCTTCTCGACCACCATAACCAAAACAGAAATTAACTTGAAATTCTTTTTTATCTTTGGTTTTTTCTTCGAGTTCTTTTACTTTCTTTTGAATATCTTTAGGAAATAATTCTAATCTTCCAAGAAATTTAATTTTTGCATCTTCTTTTGCTAATTTAGAAATGTGTTTATCTAAAAATTTTCTGAATAATTTCATGATGTAATCAACTTCTGTTTGATTTCGATTAAAATTTTGAACTGAGAATGTGTAAAATGTTAATTCGCGGATAAGATTGCTTTTTTTAGCATCTTCAATAATTTTAGAGAATGTATTAGCGCCGTATTCGTGACCTTTAACTTTAGGTTCGCCTTTTTTTACTGCATAGCGTCTATTGCCATCCATAATTAATGCTATATGTAATCTTTTATCGTTCATAATAGCCTTTCTTCTTGAAAGGGTATTTATAAAGATTTTGAAAAATATGTTTTGTAGATAGGATTGTTCCAGACGTGTACTTGAAATGAGATGTCATCTTTAGGAAATTCGTAAATTTTTGTATCTTGGAAATTTGCTGCAAGTAATTCTTTAGTTTGATGAACTTGCGTTTCAATGATTTCGAATCTTGCATTTTTTTGAATATTGTCTAGAAAGAAAGGTATTAAATTTACGTCTTTTCTAAAAGATTCCATGTATGATAAATGCATAAACCTTCCTTGGGCTTTGTAGTTGCTAAATCCTTTTTGGTGTTTTAGGTTTTTTCTTGTTACTTCTTCTAAATTTTCATTCGCATATACTATGCTTCCTCCTTGAAAACATTCTAATTCAGAAATTAGGCCAATATCTTCTTCAGGCATTTTTTCTATACATTTTGCAAATCCCATTATTTCATTTCCTATTTCAATAAAATACATTGTTTCGTTTTCTTTGATTTGAAAATCATATTCATTAATACTATCTTGAAAATGATATTTTTCTGTTTGAAAACCTTGGTGAGAATCTTTAATACTCATTCCGCCTTTTAGTACTGTATAAATTGCAATTTCTGGACCCATAACTTTTTCTTCAGAATAGAAAATATCTTCATATAATTTTTTTATTTTTGTAGAGATATCTTTTAATTGATCTTTTTTATTAGGTGTGATTTTTATAATGTTTGCTTTGTTTGGGATGTTTACTGATCTGTCCATTTTCTAAACCTTCTTTATGGATTTCCATTCGGATTTTCTTTGACCATTTTCGTAGGAAACAAGTCCGTACATTCCTTGACCGTGATTATCACGAGCAAAGTCCAGAACTTCTTCTTGTGAACGACCGACTAATAATGTGTATTTATGAAGACCATCAACAATATCGTGTTTTATTTCGTCTTCGCTAGCTTCATATCCGTATAAAGATTTTATTTCGTTTTTTACTCTTGTAAGATTTTTTTCAGGACTGTTATATGCCGCTATTTGAACACCTGCTGTTTTTGCATCAACAAGATTAATTAATTTTTCTTGAACTGTGTCTTTTAATTCTTTTAGGTTTTCATTTGCTGCAATTTTATCATTAAGATATTTGTTTTCATTTAATCGAACGAGTGTATCTGCGATCTGTTCTTTATCATTATCTGTTAAGGATTGTGCATCTATATTGTTTGTATATGCGCTAAGAGATTCTAAACGATTTTCTATTTGATATGTTTTCTTTTCATATCCTTTTGAAATTCTATTAATGTCTTGTCCTGTTGTGAATCCTGATGCAAGAGTTTTATTTGTGATTGATTGAATTGAATCTTTTGATGTTTCATCGCTGTCGAAAAATTTATCTATTGTTGAAACCAGTTCTTCTTTCTTCTTAGCAAGTATTTCAACAGAAGGAACTGGACAAAGAGCTTCTAATTCGTCATCGCTTAATTTAGTGATATCCACATCTTCTATAAGAATTCTTTTTGGAGTTATTGCTGCTACTAATTCTTCTTCTTTAATTAATGAGTTAGTAGATGGTAGATTGATTGTGTATTTTTCTACTTCAGAACTTTCTGCATGTAATGGTTTCATATATACTGGTTCCATTTCTTCTGTTTTTGCAAATAATTCTTGTGTTGATGCCATGTTGGATTTTAATTCTGCAAATCGTCTCTTAAGTTCTCGTCTAGATACGTGATTTTCAACAATTACTTTGTATTCTCTATTTGTGAGATTTATATTGCTTGCAAAATAATTTTCTATTTGTTGAATTTCTTGGGCAGGCATTTCTTCTATTGTCATATTTGGTTCGTGTCGAACAAGAACTTTGCTTCCTCGAACTTTTTTATAACCTATTTGGATAAATTTTGTAGGATCTTGAGTTTGATTATCTGCTAGATATTCAAAGTGTAAATGAACTCCTCTGATGTTTCCTGTTTTTCCAACTCTAGAAATAAGATCTCCTGCATAAACTTGGTCTCCTTCGTGGACATATTTGAATTGTGGAGCTAAATGATTATATGTTGTTTTAATTTCTCTACCAAAATCATCGAAGCCGTGATTAATTACAATTCTATAACCATATCCGCCTTTCCATCTTGCTGATTCAACAATTCCATCTTGAGCTGCATAAACTTCTTTGTGGAAATAAGCTGCTAGATCAATTCCTGCATGACGGTGATTTCCTCTCCAAACTCCATAGTTTGAACTTATTCTTGCACTATCTACTGGAGAAAATATTTTTATTGTATTTAATTGCTTAGTTTCTTTTTTTACAGGTGGATCGTTTTTTGGTAACGTTGATGCCACTTTATTCTCTAGTGGTTCTTTTATATCGTTTGAATGATCATCTTGAGAGAATGCGTTATTTGCTATTAGTAAACCAATTGGAATAATTGTTTTTAGAAATTGTTTTGTTATCCAATTAAGCATGTTTTATCCCTCTATGTTTTGTTATTCTTTTACATGCTAAATGTAAAAAGAAAATAAAAAAAATAAAATAAAAAATATCAAAGGTGTTGTTTAAGTCTTTATTCAGTAGGGCTCTGATAATTGAACTCTAGACTTGGTCGAGTAACTGTTGTATTTACTGGTGCTACTTTTGCTGTGGTATCTGTTTTTGCAACCTGTGTTGTATCTGTTGATGTGTAGTTAGTTGGTGCTACAGCTGTTGTGCTGATGCTTTTTGCTCCTTCACCAATAAGAACTTCTACTGATGTAGCAGGTGAGTGACCAGGGAAGAATATATCGTAAATATAATATCCTACTCTGCTTTCTACGGTCTCTTTTTGATCGGAATCAAGCTGATTGTATGGGATGAATCCTGATACTTTTCCACTTTGGATGTCATTAGTCTGAACTAGCCAATCGTTTTCTTTTGTTGATAGCTTATCGTCGCCGTCTAATGATATTTTGTATATTTCTAAATAATCGTGGTCATAAATGTTTGTTCCTTCAATTAACATATATGGTTTGTCTTTGTTTGAAACTTTCTTGAGTGTATAGACAACATCAATTGAGTCTTCAAATACTCTTTGAGAGAATTCAAGACCTTGTGTTACTTCTGAATCTTTATCTTTTTTCGCAGATTTGTATTCTACAACTCCTTTAGCAATAATTTGATATTTGATTGTTTGGTTTTCATCGTTATCTACAGATTTTATTCCTGCGGTTTCAAGTTTTTCTTTCATATCAGAAACTCTTGTGTACATTTCGGTATATGTATCTGTTGTAAATTGATTTACATTTTTGAAGCTGAGTTCTTGGTTTTTTTTAACGTTAGATTCTGGCGCGACTTGTTCAGGTTCTTTTACAACATTTTTTGAACTACTGCATCCTGCAAGAAATAAACTTGTTAATGTAATATAAAATAGATTTTTTATTGTTCTTGTATTTTTCATAATATCACCTTTGAATATGAATTTATTCTAAGTGATGAAAAGCAAACTCAATTTATAAATGTTTCTATTTTATAACTACTCCGTAGTGGTTTCTAACTATTTCTAAGCTTATTTGTTTATAAATGAATCTGAATAATGTCTTTAGAAGCTCTGTAATGTCCTTATTATATTGGTAAATAAAAGAAAATGGCGAGCCCGAGTAGCTTTGAACGCCAGTCACGTCTTAGGCGTACGAAGCGTATTTTGCTTTGCTCAATACACTATATTAAGAAAAATGGCGAGCCCGAGGAGATTTGAACTCCCGACCTACAGCTTACTTCTAAGCGTTGCTTTGAAGGATTGCAAAGCCTTGCTTCGGAATAGAAGGCTGTCGCCATATCCAGACTAGGCCACGGGCCCATGATAATAACATGGATGTGAACAATCAGAACTAGAATCTCTTTTTAAACATTATTGTTTGTTAACGGACCCGGGAGGATTTGAACCCCCGATTTACAGCTTTCTCGCAAAATTATTTTGCTTAGGAGGCTGTTGTTCTATCCAACTAAACTACAGGTCCAAATAAATTATTATTTGGCTTTTTTCTTCTCAGCCGCAAAATGAGTTGCTTTTTCAAGGCCTCGAGTATTTTTTAGAAGTTCTTCCTTTTCTTTCTGAAGTTCTTCTTTTTCGCCATCTTTGAAAACATAATCTGGAGAAACAATCCATTCTCTGCAATTTTTTGAACCGCAAAGACAAGGAAAAGTTGCATCAGGTTCGTTAAAACCATAATCATAGACTAATTCTTCGCCTTTTTTTATGTCTCTTTCTGCTTCAATCCAAATTTCTTCTTCATCATAATTAACTGCTTCGCAATTTGTATTACAACTATGATTAATATATTTAGCTTCATTTCCGCCTCGAGACGCGTCAATGTCTTCAGTATCACTGAGAGTAAAAATCCATAATTCTCCTTTTTCTTTATGCATGTCTGCACGTTTTTCAGAAAGTTCTTTAGAAATGTGTTTACCTTTGTATTCTACGATCTGAGTTCCTTTAGGAATGTCTCTGCTTGCAAAAGCTCCGTGAACTCCTGGAACAATTGAAGATTCTTTTACTATAAACCATGGATTAAACATAATGATTCTGGAGATGAAGGTTTGTATTTTAAAGCTTTTGTTTTAGATAGTATTGCCTTGTAGTATTTTTGAGTTCGTCGTATTTTACCGTAGGTAAAATCTGCACGATGAACGGTTAATATCTTGTAGCGGAGCGAAAGTAAGTTACGTAATACGTTTTTTAGTTGTTTTAAGTATATTTTATATATTACTGATTTATTGAATCTATCATGTTAAACAAACTACAAAGAGCAGTTGGTTTGAAGAAAAAGGCTAGATTGTTCTTTGATACGAACGCATTGCTTTTACTTGGAAGTAAAGGTCTTGATGTTTACACAGAAGCAAACCGATTAATTATGGAACCTGTGGAATCCTGTATTGTTAATACTACCATTGACGAGCTTAAAAATATTATAGAAGGATTAACAGGTGCTAATGGCAAAGATAAATTTAATGCTAAGCTTGGATTAATTTTCATTAAACAAAAAGGTTTAAAAGTAGTTCGTAGTTCTTCTAGCGATAGATTAGTCGATGATACTTTCGTCAGAATCGCTGATGAAAAGACATATGTCGTAACATTGGACAAAGCTTTACAAAAGCGACTCAAAGAAAAAAAAGCAACAATTATTACCGTTCGACAAAATCGTTTAGAAATTAAGGTTTGATGCCCTTTCTCATTGGGACAAAAATCTTGACTTGAAAAAGTCAAAGGAGGCAAAAAAATGTATTATGCAGTTAAAGTAAAAGATCACATTAGAGTTCCACCTACTGAATTCGAGAAAGAATTAGAATTAGCAGTTATTGGACAAATTAAAGAAAAATATTCTGGTTATATTTCCAAAGAACTAGGTTATGTTATTGACGTTATTGATCTGGTTGATGTTAACGATGGAGTTATCATTCCTGGAGATGGAGCAGCATATTATCAAGCATCATTCGAATTATTAGTTTTCATACCTGAACTTCAAGAAGTTGTTTACGGAAAAGTAAAAGATGTTACTGATTTCGGAGCATTCTTTACACTTGGACCTGTTGAAGGTATGGTTCATATTAGTCAAACTATGAATGATTTCGTTTCTTTTAGTAAAGACAAATCTTTACAAGGAAAAGATACAAACAGAAGTCTCAAAGTTGAAGAAAAATGTTACGGTCGAATTGTAGCTGTGTCTTTCAAAGACTTATCAAATCCAAAAATTGGAATGACGATGAGACAAGAAGGACTCGGAAAAGTCGAGTGGGTTCCACAAGACTTAAAGATCGTGCAAAAAGAAGCAGCTGAATAAAGCTGTATTATTTTCTTTTTTTAATGTAATTTTGTCACAAAGTTATGACGAATTTGTTATTTTTATTTTATAGAAGCATAATGTTTATATAAGAAGTCTTATGTTTTAACTTAAGAGGAGCGGTGAGAGAGATGAGTATAGGTGACTCTAAATGGAAGCATGGTATAAAAAACTTGGATATTACAATAACCCTTTTATTCTAGATCCTTTCAAGGAACGAACAACTTGGATTGGTGATGATCAAATTCTTAAAGACGCGGCTTATTATATTCGCTCAGGATCTTTACTTTTTGTTCAAGGATCCAAAGGAAGCGGAAAAACAAAATTATTGAAATCGTTAATTGATTCTTTCAAAGGAAAAATTATTTATTTCAACGCAGCAAATCTTAGTAAAACATTAAATGTTGAAGAATTATTAAGAAATAAACTTGGTCTAAGAGGAAAACTCTTCGGGAAAAAACCAGTTGATATGATTTTATTTTTAGATAATGCTGATGAACTCTCCAAGGTAAACTTTGAGAGAATAAAATATTATTACGATCAAGGATTTTTACAATCGGTTGTATTTACTGGAACTGATTTGAGAAGTATTCAAT
>CAYRYC010000007.1:0-32223 GCA_964428445.1 uncultured Methanosarcinales archaeon
GAAATAAAATAAAAGCAACATAATCACAAAGAATCCTATAACAAAGAAATAACTATAAAAAATACTACTCTCTTTATGCATACCCCACCCCTTATGTACTATTTTGCCCCCTCAGGACAATTAAAATATTTATTTGTAATTAGTAACTTTATCCATGAACATCTCAGCTTCTTGGATAAGTTCTTGATGTTGATTCATCTCAAGCGCATAGAATAAAGCCTTTGTTTTCTTAGCTCGAATCTTATTTACTATAAGTGAAACAAACTTAGCAACAGGAGATTTACCCTGATAAATAAGTAAATTCGTTAATGAATCGAAAATTAAATAATCATAATCTTTTGTTAATTGCTTTGTGATTCCTAATGATAATTCTGAAAGCGCGCTTGGTGAACTAATAAATTTACAATCAGGAGCCTTTGGAGCCGTTGAAGTAATTGAACTAGTAATCGCATCTATAAAAAAGAAATTACTAAAATCAACTTTTTTCTTAGTGAAAGATTCTTTTAGAGCACCTACAGTTTTGTTTAAAGTAACAAAAAGAACTTTTTTCTTGGAAAGATTCTTAGCAACATTCATAGACATAAGAGAATATTTTGAGCCTGGCACTAGAACAAGCAATACTTGATTTTCCTTAATATCCTTCGCAAGAGTCATTTATTTAACCAATTTTTTAACATGTTTAACTAATTTATCAACATTTTTAACTAAAGTATCAACATCGAAAGGCTTCTGTAAGAAACCAACAATGTTCTTATTTTTGAATAAGTCTTCTTTTTCTGCTTCGTTGAGTCGAACAACACTCAGATAGGCAATTTTTATTCCTTTAATTTTCTCAACAACTTGTTTTACAGGTGTTCCGGGCATCATAATATCCATAAGAATAAGATCTGGTTTGTCTTTTTTTAATTTTTTAAGACAATCATCACCATTAATTGCAGAAATAACTTTATAGCCTGCATTTTCTAGAACTGTTTTTACTGTAGCGTTAACATCAGGTTCATCATCCACAACCATAATAGTTTTTACCATAAAATATACCTCATAGAGCCCTAACCCTATATTAATGAAATAATCATTTACAAGAATAGAGCATATATAAAGTTTACTCTTTTTAAGAAGGCTACAAAGAACAATACAGAGTATTTCAGGCAAGGATTTATAAATATAATTTCATCAACAGTAGTGAGTATGAAAAAACAAACAAAAATACTGTTCATCATTCTATCCGTTTTAGTTGGAGGATTTCTTCTCTACAAGGTTTTTCAGAAAATTCCTGTTCTTGAAGTATTAGAAACAGTCTATCAGGCTCCTCCTCTGGCAGTAGGATTATTCATTCTTGTTTCAATAGTTATTATGTGTCTTCATACATCAAGATGGTATCTCATAGTTAAGAAGACTATTCATACAATCCCATTCTGGACTCTCCTAAGATACAAATTAGCAGGCTTTGGTGTAAGTTTCATAACTCCAGGGGCAAAAATAGGAGGAGAAGCACTTAGAGCATCGTTATTACAACGTCACGGATCAAAATTCAAACGAGGATTCACAACAGTCATGATTGATAAGCTGATTGAGCTATCAACAATAGGTATCCTCTTCGTCATAGCAGTTATTATTATCCTTGCAAGTATTCCCGTATCTCAAGAAATAGCAACATTATTAGGAATCGTAGCAGGACTGTGCATAGGAATCATCTTTTATTTCTATTTTCAAATGCTTAGAGATAAACATTTCTTTGTAAAAGTATTTAGATTCTTCAGATTACATAAAATTAAGAAATTAGAATTTTTTGAAAGAAGAATTGTTGACTTCGAAAGAATCATGGCCTCATTCTATAAAGAACATAAAAAAACATTTTTTGTAGTTCTAGGAGTCACAATTCTTTCTTGGCTTCTGATGTTTGTGGAATTCACATTAGTATTAACAATACTAGGCCTAACAGGCGTAAGCATAGTAAAAGTATTCTTTATAATCACAATGTTAGCAATAGCATATATGGTTCCTGTCCCTCTTGCATTGGGAGTTCTAGATGCAGGACAGGCAGGAGTATTCGCTTATTTCGGCTTGCCTATAGCGGCAGGTATCGGTCTTTCCATGCTGATTCGTTTCAGAGATCTGGCTTGGACAGTTGTAGGTCTTAGTTTACTCGCTGTAAAAGGATTCTCATGGAAAAAGATTGAAGAAGAGTCAAGTAAAAAAGGCGCTTTGGAATTAGAGAAGGATACTGAAGAAGAAAAACTGTTCAAGAGAAGTAAACCTAAGAAGAAAACTAAAAAGAAAGCTAAAAAAACAACTAAGAAAAAGAGTAAAAAATAAATCACATAAAACTTTGAATCAATTGAGTTAATTCTTTACCATCAACTTTTCCCTTAAACTGTGACATTGCTTTTCCAATGATAGCGCCTAAAGGAGCTCCATCCATTTCTTCTACAAGTTTCTTAACTTCTTCAGAAATATCTTCAATAGAAATAGGTTTGAAATCATTATAATTAATTTTCTCACCAGCATGCAGTTTCAAAACAATATCGACAATAGAATCTTTTGTAATTAATCCTTCGTTTAATCTTTCAAGTAGAACAGGAGCGTAAACCATCATGTCAACATCAATGCCATGTTTTTTCTTAATCAAACCAGCAGTTGCGTAATACAGGTCAACAATAAAGTTAGGTTTAATATTATCATATTCAGAAGCAAGAATTTCAAGATCAAGTCCATCTCGCAGTAATCTTTTTGCAATATCACTTGCGATTCCAAATCGAGTAACCAATTCCTTAATTTTTTCACTTAATAATTTTGGAACGACAATTATATCTTTGTTAATAATAACTGGAGAGACATCCGTTTCTGGATACATTCTTGCTGCTCCAGGCATTGGTCGCATATAAGCAGAATTCCCATCAGGAAGTGCCATTCGAACTTGCTGTAATAATGTAAATATATTTGCTCTTTTTTGCGCTGCTAGTAATGCTCGTCGAGCAACTGTTTCATTAGCAGCTATAATTACAAATCCATCCTTTTTAGGATCTGCACCAAGAGCATGATAGATTGCATCTTTTTCATCCTGAGTAATTCCATATTTAGGTAATTCATCTGCGTGGAATAATCCTTTCACACCCATTGTTTTTGCATGGTCGGAAAGTTCAGAACCGTATCTTCGTCCTGGTTGTATTTCTAATCCAGTAATTCCTGCGAAACCTTCAAGTCGCAGACCAAGAACTGCGCCGTCTTCTGCGTCAAGTCCTGATTGAATAACTTTTGAGCTTGCATCTTTGAAAACAAGCGTCAAATCTACAATGTCATGATCAACGTGGGCTCCACGTTGTTTTAATTCTTCAAAAATTCTTAGAAGATTGTGTTGTCGGAGCATTTCATTTTTTGCAAGCGTTGGAATCATTTTCAAATCTTGAGCTCCTTTAATTTCCACACGTAATCCTTCTTTAATAGAAATGTTAACATCCTGTCGAATTGTTCCTAAACCTCTTTTAACATTATCAAGACTTCGAAGAACCATTCCAATATATTCTGCAACTTCTTGAATTTGCTCTGGCGTTTTCATATCAGGAGCAGTTGCGATTTCAATAAGAGGAATTCCTAATCGAGAAAGATTGTAAGTTTTTGCATCTGTAGTGTCAGAAATGTTTTTAGCAGAATCTTCTTCTAAACAAATTGATTCAATACCAACATTCATATCTGCAATTTTTCCATTAACAGCAATTAATCCAGTTCGTTGAAATCCAGATGTGTTTGATCCATCAACAACAGTCTTTCGCATGAATCGAACTTGATCAACAATGTCTGCATCAAATAATTTTGCAATCTGTAAACATGATCGAAGTGCATCCGCGTTTGGATCATGAGGAGGTTCCTCATCTATTTCCACAAGGCATGTTGTATCATCATAGCCTTCGTAGAGAAAATGTTTTTTCTTTTGCTGTTCTGCAAGTGCAGCCGCATCAACTTTTCCGGATTCTCCTGCGCTAGCACGCAGATGTCGCTTGACCATAAAGTCAGCTTCTTCATCTCGGATTGTTGTTGGACAATCACAAAATAATTTTTTCCCTTCAATTTGTTGGTGAATTTCAATTCCACACTTTAGTCCTAACTCTAGAATATCTTCTTTTGTTATTTCTGTTTTGAGTTCCGGAATATTCATCTGTTCACCAAATAATTAGTAAAAATGTTTTTCAGTAATTGAATCTTTTTCTCCAACAAAATCTTTTTCGAATAAACCTGCAACATCTTTCTTTTCATTATTACTAAGAAGCCAAGCAAGTTTCATATAACTCGTCTCAGGAATTAAACCGTTGAGATGGCCGATTATACCTGCATCTCGTAAAGATCTCGCAGGAGCATAAACATTAAGATGTACTCGACCATAGAAAGTTTGTGTTGTCATAACGACAGGCATTCGTGAAAGTAATTCTGTAATTGCAGCCAGGTTTTTCTTGTGACCTTTTGTATCATCGTCAACATCAGTTATAGGAATGTGACCAAGTCCTGAACCTGCAATAACTAAACCATCAAAATTTTTGTATGCTAAGAATTCTTCAGGATACATATTCGGATGACTATACAATAAACCAATTTTCAAATCTTCTTTTAGTAATCCAATTCCTGCCGGAACTCCTTTTCCTTCTTTTATTTGAGGAATGTCTCTCAACATAGTTACTTCTTTCTTTTGATAGTCAACACGAGCATATGGCGCAGCATTAACTGGCTTGAAAGCATCTCTTCTAGAACTATGCATTTTTCTAGCATTAATTCCTGGAATAATTAAACAAGTATCGTCATCGGTGTTTTCATGCATACATACACCAACACCATAAAAATTATTTGTTGCTAAAAACTGTGTCGCGCAAATTAAATTCATTGCTGAATCTGAACTTCCTCTATCACTACTTCTTTGCGATCCAACGACCATAACACCCACAGGTAAATCTTTTAGCATATATGATAATCCTGCAGATAAATAATGTAAAAAGTCAGTTCCTGAAGTTACAATAAATCTTTGTACTCCTTTCTGTGCCTGTTTGTGAATAGCTTGTGCGATTTTATTAAAGTGAGAAAATCTGAAATCATCTGAAAACATATTTCCTAGAAATTCACTTGCAACATAGGCAATATCAGATAGTTCTGGGAACATAGAAAGTAAAGCTTCAGGTTCAAAATCCGCAATTACTCCTCCAGTTTTATAATCAACCTTGGAAGCGATTGTTCCACCCGTGTGCATAATAGATACGCTTGGAAGAGAAGTATCTTGAGCAATAAGCTCAGTTGTAGTAAGATCGTGAGATTCTTCAGCAATTTCCTGGACAGATTCAATTCTTTTTGGATGGATTCCAATATTATATCCAGAAGACAGTTTGAGAACAACATAATCTCCTTCCTGAGGAAGAAGACGACCCTCAAATGTCTGTGTTTTTGTAGTGAGGCTGACAAGAGTATTTGCTTCGATTTCGTGAATATTCATTATAAACCTCTAGGAGTGCTTCAAGCATATAAATATTACTGAATTATATGTCTGAAAGTTCCATAACTGCCTTTGCAGCAAGCTTTGATGTCATGTTCTTCACATCCTTCCGAGGATTAACTTCTACAATATCAACCATAGCAATCTTTTCAGTTTTCTTAAGTTCTTGCAAAGAATAAATCAATTCTCGACTACTCATTCCGCCGTGTTCAATATATCCTGTTCCAATTGCTTCCACTGGATCAACAACATCAATGTCTAGAGAAAGATAAACTGGCTTGTCAATTTTAGAACAAATTTCTTTCATTATTTCTTTTATTCCTTTGTCAAAAATATCTTTCATGGAATATGTTAAAATATTTTTATCCTTAAGATAATCAACTTCTTGTTTGTCCCAGTTTCTTGTTCCAACTAAAATTATTTGTTCCGGCTTCAAAGTTCCATCTTCAATTAATACTCTCAGATAATCTTCTTGAGTCGGAGGTCTGAAATCATCCATCATATCTGGATGTGCATCAAAGACAACAAAGCAAAAGTCAGAATTGTTTTTTGCAAAGCCTTGAACAGCAGGACAAGTTATTGAATGATCTCCTCCGAGAAGAATTGCTTTCTCATTTACAGAAGAAATATATTCTTTTATTTTATCATGACTATTCTGAATATGTTTTTCATCAAGATCTAATTCATCAAAACTAAACTTTGGTTCGAAACCATCTTCGTTCGCAAAACATTCTTTGAGTTGTTCAATAATAACTTTAGGAGCTTCATTAGCACCATTACCATGGCCTAATCCACCACCACTAAAAGGAATTGAAATTATTTTCATTTTATCGCCTTTGGATTTTTTCAAATGTACTGAAGAACTTTTCTCTGACTGCACCGTCTCAATTTCATCCAAGTCGCAGAAGTCCGTTGTGAAATTATACGCTCCTGCATTTTCAAAAACAATTTCATCTCCGACTTTAGGATTTTCTAAATAAACTCTATATCTAAATAGATCCAATGAACAAGGAGTTATACCTTTAATAACGAAAGCTTTACCTTTTCCTTTTTCCAGTTCTCCTTGAACCAGAAGTTTCACAGGAACTATTAATGCATCCATGTCGGTATTGTAAACAGATGCATCCACAATAATATTGTTGTCGTGAATTTGTTTTATTGTTGTAATCAGTTTAACTGCAGGTGCAGAAATGAATCTTCCCGGCTCGATCATTAGTTTAATTTTTTTTTCATGAAGAAAAGTTTTGAATTCTCCAATATGCCGAGTAATACTGCTCATTGCGTCTTTGTTTGTATTAGCATAATGAGCTGGAAGTCCTCCTCCAATATTAATAACGCTTAATGCTTTGAATGATTCTGGAGTAATTATTTCTTCAATTTCATATTTTAATTTCCATTCTGCAATGTTCTGTGTTTTTCTATGAAAATGTAAACCAAGTAAAGATATTTTTGATTTTAATTCTTTATCTTGAGAAATTTCTTTTATTCTTTTGTTAATAATATCTGCGCCCATTCCAAAAACAAAATACTTTTCCGTCCGAATAGTATTTTCTTTTAATTTAAGTCGTAGGAATAATTCAACGGAAACATCTTTTATTTTAATATGATTAATAAATAAATCTAAATCTGCTTCGTTATCAACTGCGAATCGTTTAACTCCTTTTTCTAAGAGTTCATCAATGTCCTGTATTGACCATGCTTGCGCAAGAAAGAAAACTCTTGATGCATCTTTAACATGTTTTAGTTCGTTAACAAAATGAATACTAAATAAACTATTTGTGTTTTCTTCTAAAATTTCTGTTACCAAAGAATTTGTTTTAGAACTGTAGGAAACTATGTCTGCTATTTGTTCTACTTCTTTGTATTTTTCAAGGACAATTGATTTTGATAATTCAAAGTAAGGAGACTTCATTTGAGGACTCCATCTTTTTTCAATTCGTCAAGTGCAGCAAGCATTGCCAAAGGAAATTGAATTGTTACATCTCCAATAACAGTAACCGCATCACCATCATCTTTGACTTTTCCCCAAGACTTTGCTTCGCTTGTATCAGCTCCACTCATTGATCCGTTTGTCTTATGATCCGTTGTCATAAAGAGAGCATATTCTGCTCCTCCGTTAAGAAGTGTTGCAAGAATAGCATGATGTTTTGAAATGGAACCACCCAAACAAATTACTGCTTTCTTTTGATCATGTGTTGCCACGAATAATATGTTTCCAAAATCTTTTACCACATCTACAATAAAGTCTTTATTCTTTTGTTGAAACAGGTATAAATGAAATCCAAATGCACCATCTGTAATCGCAGGGCAGAATATAGGAACATCATTCTTTGCTGCTTGATAGAGAATAGATCTTTCATCATCTAATAATAAACCAATTTCTCTTAGAAGATCACTCACAGTCCATCGTTTTTGTTTTTGATAGAGCTGATCAAGAATTGGTTTAATCATATCTTCGAAATGCATATAGCTTTCGTTGGTAATTTGTAAATTTCCAACTCTGTTGATTCCTTGTTCGTGAAGTTCAACATCATCTGCTGAGAAAGATCCAATAGCAAACTTTTCTCCACTTGCTTTCATAATATCTTCTTCGATACCACCAACGGTTGTGACAATGGCATCTGCCATCTTTAGTTCAATAAGTTGAGCGAAGAAACCCCTTAATCCAGAAGTAACCATGTTCGATGTAAATGTTAGGAATATTTTTGCGTTGTTTTTCTTTATCTTTACAATTAATTCTTTTGCTTTGTGTAATTCTACACTTTGATAGCCAACTCCACCGAATTGATCAAGGAGTTCTGAGACAGTTAAATTTGGTTTCCATGTTAAATCTTTTACATACATAATAATCACCTATTCTTACAAACAAATAATCAACTACGCCTTGGAGCAATATTAGAATTCGACATGATTTATGCAATGTCGAATTTAGACCATCTCCGAAGGATGAGGAGCAAAACTCCGCTTTGTTGATAATTTGTTGTTTTAAAAATGTTAATAAAAAAATATTATATTTAGAGTCGTAGCTCTGTCTAGAAAGAGAATTGTCGGTTTAACTCCGAGATTTGACTGTGTTACAAGTTGTCATACTAGAAGTCTAAAATCGAGAAGCATTTATATATTTAACGCCTGTTAAACACAAAGCAGACAGCAAATCGTGCTGGATACACATAAATAATTCTTTTTAAAAAATACTTGAAAAGGTAGTAAATACATGCTCTTGGCCCATGTGTCCCAGGTATCTCTTAATAAAATTTGATCCTATGGAGATATCAATAATTTCAGAATTAGAAGTTTTTACTTCATTACCATATAAAACACCATTAATATTAAAAGAGTTAATGCAAAATATATCTAAACGCACCTCATCAAAAATATAATTAGGATTAGGCCCTGGTTTGAATCTTTTGTTTGTTTTCTTTTTAACATATTCTCTTCTTTCTTTTTCTTCTCTATCAGAATCATAATGTAAGATAACAGAAGAAGGAAAAACGTAAACCGAACCCTCTTGATATACAGCTTCTTTAAGTTTTCCTAAATGCCATTCATCAGTCTTCCAAGAAACATATGGTTTAATATCTTCTCTAGAACGTTCATTTTTATGGACAAAAGATTTTTTTTTCAATATTAAGAAATAATCATCAATTGTGAATAAACCTTTGTGTTCACTAAGCTCCATAATATACCTATATTGCTAACATAATAAAAACATTTCGGAAAAAAAGCTTAATGACTTATAAATGCAGAATTATCCGTAATAACTAGGTTTTTCTTCTTTCATTTCATTCCCTCGAGCAGAAGTGAATTTTTCTTGTAATTCAGCATAGGCTTTTTGAATTTCTTTACTTGCAGAAGGTCGAACTTTGTCTAAAGCTTTTTCAAAAGATTTCATACTTACAATGGATGCATTTTCATCAGCTCTCAGTTCAAGCATTGCTGCTTCTCTACAAACCGCTTCAATATCAGCTCCAACATATCCTTCTGTTTTTTCAACAAGCTTTGTAATGTTTACATCAGGCGCTAAAGGCATATTTTTTGTTTGTATTACAAAGATGGATTCTCTTTCTTCTTTTCCTGGAACTCCAACTAAAACTATTCTATCAAATCGTCCTGGACGAAGAAGAGCAGTGTCTAAAACATCAGGTCTGTTTGTCGCTGCAATAACAATAGTGTCATTGAGTTCTTCCATTCCATCCATTTCAGTTAATAATTGATTAACAACTTTTTCATTTGATCTATTTGTATCAGATGAACTTCGGCTTGCTGCAATAGCATCAATCTCATCAAAGAATACAATACTTGGTGATGCCTGTCGTGCTTTCTTAAAAATTTCACGAACTGCTTTTTCACTTTCACCAACCCATTTACTGAGAAGTTCAGGTCCTTTTACTGCAATAAAGTTTGCTTCGCTTTCTTTAGCTACTGCTTTTGCTAGTAATGTCTTTCCAGTTCCTGGAGGGCCATATAGTAATACTCCTTTTGGAGGTTTGATTCCTAGAGCAATAAATTTTTCTCGTCGTTTAAGAGGCCATTCTACTGCTTCAATAAGTTCTTGTTTTTCTGCTTGTAGACCGCCAATGTCTGCATATGTTATATTTGGAATTTCAATAAGAACTTCTCGAAGTGCACTTGGTCGTACAACTTTTAGAGCGTTCATAAAATCGGATCGTGAAATTTGAATTTTATCTAAAACATGTTGAGGTATTGCTTCATCTTCATCTAGTTTTAATTCAGGTAATAATACTCTCAGAACAATCATTGCTGCTTCTTTTGCAAGACTAGAAAGATCTGCTCCAACAAAACCATGTGTAATATCTGCAAGATGTTTAATATCAACATCTTCTGATAGAGGCATGTTTCTTGTGTGGATTTTTAGAATAGTTTCTCTACCTGCAACATCAGGTGCTGTAATTTCAATTTCTCTGTCGAATCGTCCTGGTCTTCTTAGTGCAGGATCAAGTGAGTTCGGAATGTTTGTTGCGGCCATAACAACAACCTGTCCTCGTGTGTTCAGACCGTCCATAATAGTAAGAAGCTGTGCGACTACTCGTCTTTCTACTTCTCCTTTTGATTCTTCTCTCTTTGGTGCAATTGCATCAAGTTCATCTATAAAAATAATTGATGGTGCGTTTTTTTCTGCATTTTCGAAAATCTTTCTTAGGTTTTCTTCTGACTTACCATATAGTGCACTCATAATTTCTGGTCCGTTGATAACAAAGAAATTACTTTTTGTTTCACTCGCTACCGCTTTTGCTAATAGTGTTTTTCCAGTTCCTGGAGGACCATGTAATAAAACTCCTTTTGGAGGCTCGATTCCTAGTTTCTCAAATATTTCAGGATACTTCATAGGAAGCTCGATCATTTCTCGAACTTTAGTTAGTTCGTCTCCTAATCCACCAACGTCTTCGTATCTTACTTGAGGAATATTATTATCTTCTTTTAATTCAACTGCTTCACTAAAAAGTTCTACTTGGGTTTTTTCTCCAAATAATACTGGTTTCTTTTGAGGATTTACAGATACAACTACAAATTTTAAATCTCCAAAACCGAACGGAGCGTTTCCTAATAGATTAACTCTAGAATTTCCACTTACAGAAATAAGATCTCCTTTCATAACAGGTCGTCCTAGTAAAACTCTGCTGAATAATAATGTTGGATTGTCAACTTTAATTTTTAATCCTTCGGTTGCAGGAGCTAGTTCTATTTTTGTCGCTTGCTCCATCTCTGCTCTGATAACAGTAACAAAATCTCCAATACTAGTTTTTGCGTTTCTTCGGATAAGACCATCCATTCTAATAATATTAAGTCCAATATCTCCAGGAAGAGAACGACTTACAACCGCAACGGTTGTTCTATCTCCAACTATAGAAACATAACTACCTTCTTGAACTCCTAGAATTTTCATAAAAGAACTATCAAGTCTAACTATGCCTTTGTTGACATCGTCTTGAATTGCTTCAACGACTTTGAGTTGGATTGTTTGATCTTTTTCCATTTTAATATTCCATATTAAAATGTTAAACCGATGAAAATAAATTTCATAGTTTTTCCATTTTTTCTTTTCACTCTAAAATATCAAACCAATGAAAATAAATTTTCATGGCTCGGTCATAAATATGATTCACCTTGTCAGTACCTATCTCACCTTAAAATAATAAAAAGAAAATAAAACTAAGATTACTTAGCTTTTTCTTCCGCTTTGATTTTCGGAAGTTGTATTGGTGATGGAAGGTTGATTTCTTTACTTAAAATCAATGCTTCTACATTACAATTATGTAAGATTCTATTGAATACTACAAGAGCAACTTGTTTTGGTAAAGATTTTTTTTCTTTCCATGAATCAATAATTTCTTTTCCTAATTTTTCATCAGCTAAGTAAATAATTTCTCCTTCAAGTTTAATATGACCTACATTTGGTTCATATTGAACATTAAATGCGAATTTAATACTGAAAGCCTGCTGCTTAGAACCAGAAACCATTTCTGATTGACCAACTGCTAGAATATTAAGTCCTGATTTTATACTGATTTGTTTTGATACTTTTGCTTTTTTTTCTACATCAATTTTTGTAAAGCCGAAATTTAATATTGCCATTTTACCACCTGATTACACACGCTCAAGGCGCGTTTTATAAAGAAGAAAGAGCCTCGTTCCCTATATAAAGATTGTTGTTCGCTAGGAGAGCTCATTTAAAAAGAACATCAATAAAAACCCTTTCGAACTCCAAATTCATCTTCTCAACAACATTCTCATCTTGAATAATCAATATATTCTCATCATTCCTTGTATTAGCATTCGCCGTAGGATTGTAACTCCCAACAATCAGAGTTTCATTGTCTATTAAGAATGTCTTCTCATGCATAACATATTTGTTTCCATCCTTGTAGACAGAGATATTATGAGAAAGTAAATATTCGTACTGGCTGTACGAAGCTATTCGTGTTTTTTCAAACAAGACTCGAATCTCAACGCCTCGGTCTCTTGCAAGAAGCAATGCATCAGCGATTGGTCGCGATGTAAAACTGAAGGCAAGAATATCTATTGACTCTTCAGAAGAATCTATCTCTGCAATTACTTTCTCTTCGCAGCTATGCTGAGGACATAAGTAGCCATCAATCATCGAACCTGAAAGATTCACATGAACAGGATTAGTCTTCTTTGTTCTATCCGCAAGATGATCATAGGCTTCTTCATAGAATGTATTCAAAGAAGGAGATGATGCAATTAGAATAACATTATCATTCTTGTATGTTCCTCGCATTGTTGGATTCCATGTTCCTGTAAAAATTAGTTCATTATCAAATGCACAGAATTTATTGTGCATCAATCCTCTTGATGAAACCGTCGGAAAATTATCCAAAGCATTATCTTCGAATAACAATACATCAACGCTTCGCAAAGCAGAAACAACGGCCGGCTCATCAATATCATAAAACGCACAAGAAACATTTTCCGATTGAGAAACCAAATCAACAAGAATTGCAGAACAATTTATTTCTTGACAGACATAAAGATCTATCCATCCTTCTTCAGAAACCACATCATAGGAAGCACTGACTAAATCTCCTTTGTATAATAGGAATAGTAAAACAATATAGATAACAATATACAAAATATATTTCCCTTTCACAATATAATATAAGAATTAATCATTAAAAAAACTAATTACTATTTATCCGCAAGATTTTTAGACTTGAAATTCTAAGAATGCACAAGGCTTGAAAATAAAGAACTATTCAGTTCGCAGATTTTGAAGAAAATTAAAACTCTTCACCATGCTCATCTTCGTCTGAGGATATTTATCATGCAACTTAGTAATAAACTCGCTTTCTTTCTCTGGAGAAACTCCATCAAAGCCTTTTATCTTTGCAATCTCTTCTATTTCATGAGCAGTAACAATCTTTAGAGGTGTAATTACGGTTCCTAAAAGTTCATCAAGTTTACCTTTGTTAAAA
Source organism: uncultured Methanosarcinales archaeon (assembly GCA_964428445.1). Lineage (GTDB taxonomy): Archaea > Nanobdellota > Nanobdellia > Woesearchaeales > SKGA01 > SKGA01. Next base: position 13,426 of record CAYRYC010000007.1, read on the forward strand.
AACGCTTCCAATCGTTTTGATATGTATTCTTCCAAAACATCAGAACATAATTCAATTGTTCCCTTAGAAGAATCTTCTTTCTTTTCAAAGAGAGCGACAGTTAATCGTCCTGAGAATATATTATCAAGGAGGAAAAGAAGTACTTTTGTGCTTAATCTATTATCATCGATAAGAGCATAATTTAGCTTTACATCTAGCTCAGAATGAACACGAAGTTCCTTTCGAACTCGCTTCTCGACCACTTCAAGGAACTTTTTCTGATCGTAGCTTTCTCCTGTGAAGTCGGATGTGTAATTTGCCATAAAGGTCGTAAACAGGCTCTAATATATAAATTCTACACTTTCAGCCTGCTCAAAAGTTTTAGTTACTATTTTGGAATAGAAACAAATGAGAAATCTTTATATATCAGTTTTGTATTCTGTCTTTTAAGGGGAAAACTTAGAAGTATAATATTCAATATTAAATTCCTAATCTCACCTCTTTTTCCCGAAGAGAGTTATTTTCGAATGGCTCTCTTTGGGTCTATTTTTCTATGAGACTTTCTCTTAATAATTAACATAACAAACATACCAATAAAAAATCCTGATAGGAGAATAAACAAATCAGATTTATTGAAAGGAATTATTCTCTTTGATTGTTGAGGAAAGTAATCTTGCAAATCACTTAATGCCAAAGCGTATTCTGCAAATAAAAACTGAGTTACTTCATCTCCTTCAAGAAGAGGAACATAATCATAATAACTATAACCTAGAATTGGAAATATATCTTCTTTTTTATGTTCTTCTATAATCTCTGCAGTTCTTTGTAATTTTGCATCAATCACATCAGAGATAGAAGTATTCTGTAATGAAATAGATGAAAGATATAAATTAACATCTGCTTTAGTTTTTGAAGCTTTGAATAAACAAAGAGCGAACTCTTCTTGATCTGCATAAGCATAAGCGTAGCCAAGATTTGTCTTATGCTCTTCTAAATACATTTCAGGCAAGAATGTTTCTAAATAATTCATTCTACTTTCAACATTTCTAATCTCTTCTCCACATGCATGCTGTAAAGAAAAATCATCAATAACTAGTTTCTGACCTGGAAGTCCAAAAAAAGCACTCCATGCAAAACCACTATAATATCTTTCAATCGCAGAAGCTAATAAACTAGAAGAAATATTTGTTCTATTAACATCATCAATATATTGTTTTGCTTCCAATAATCTTTCTTTTACAATAGAATATGTTTCTAAGTCAGAGAATGTTTCAAGAGTAATATTATCTATTTGATTATCAAACTCATAAATAGAAAATGCTAAACGTTCAAGATTTTGCCTTAATAGCTCCTGATCTTGATCTTGCAATAATAATTGTCTAAATCTTACATTTGCTGAAAAGCAAAATGAAGCTTGAGGATAAAATTTATTCTGAGAAGATGCATTAATAGACTTATTGTATAATTCTTCTCCCACTACAAATAAATCATCTTCATATAAATCCTTTTCTTGTGCATTAGACATTAATTCTTCGGTTCTACTACAAAGAGTTTCAGAGGTTTCTTTCATTTGAACTTGATATGCGTCTGTTGGCGTAGCAATTACTGATTTTAAATCAAAAGGAGTTTTGATAGCTGCAGCATTAAGAGCTTCTCGTAAATTAATAACTGGAATAACTTCAATAGATATATTTTCAAAGTCCTCTAAAGAAACAAAACTATTTCTTGTAAAATTATCGCTTGTGTTAATATCCTTCAGAATAGCTGTGAAAGGAATAATTGCTTTAGTATTATTTTTTCTTTGTGCAGCTTGGACTTTCTCTTTAATTCCTGCAACAGGACCAATGATTCCTCCTGAAGTAATAGTTCCAGTCATAGCAACGTCTTTTCTCAAAGCAATATTTTCAAGAGAAGCCAATGTTAATACAGCTGTTGCTCCGCCGGCACTAGGCCCTCCAATAATAGGTGCATCTGCATGTATGGTATAGAAAAAATCATAACTGTTACAATCAACATCAGAAAATTCACATGCAACTTCGTTTGCTAATCTTGTTGCTACTTGAGTATCTACTTTTGCTGTAGGATATGATTCAATAAAAATAGAACCGCTTCCTGGCTTAATATTAAGATAAAGTTTTGCAGTGCTTCCTTTCAAAGTCCCGTTATCTTTTTGACTAACAGCAAGAAGTGTAAATTCGTTAACTGAATTTGTTTTTACAGCACTAGCTAATCCTGCGGAAATAAATAATAAGAGAATAATAATAAATATTAGTTTTTTCATAATACACCTACAAAATATATCAACACCTTGAATTGAAACCAAAAATCTACATGATTCATGCAATGTCGATTTAGTGAATTCTCTGAGGAACAAAGAGCAAATATTCGTTTTGATATATTAAACAGCATAAATAACACCTAATGATTGTTCCGTCCTCTTTTATGAACTTCTTTGAGTCGATCGAAAACTTCAACAGCATTCTCGCTCTTTTGGTATCCTTTCTTAAATGTTTCAAAAAATTCGTCTGCGTTTTGATAATGCGTACTTTCCAATGCTTGTCTAAGAAGATGTAAATCTACTGCTTTATCTTCGGTTTTGTGAGAAAATAATGAAAGTCCAAAGTCAATAAGAAATAATTCGTCATTTTTATTAACTAAAATATTAGAGCTTGTCAAATCTCCATGAATAATTCCTTCATCATGCATTTTTGCAATCCATTCACCGACTAATTCGAATTGTTTTCCAAAACTTGGTTCTTCAAGAAGTCTATCTCTTAGTCTAACACCATCAATATGTTCCATTTCAATTACAAAGTCATCTTTTTTGATAAGTTTTGGAGTAGGAATTCCTAAATCTAATAGTTTCTCAAATATCTTTATCTCTCTTTTTGTCCGAGAAGATCTAAGTTTATCATCCAATTGTTTAAGACGATAGGACTTCTCAGTACGGGTTTTTGTAACAGATTCACCATTTAATGTAATAGTTGCTTCTGCTCCTTGAGAGATAATCTTTTCCATGAAAGAAGAGAATAAGGAGAATGTTTAAATATGTTTAGAATACAAAGCCTTTTTTATTTGCTAAATCATAGGATTTTTTTGCAAAAATAGAAAATGAATGAAATCTATCTGGATTAATTCCCATTTTAATTAGCTGTTCTCGTCTAGGTAAAAGAACTGTGCCTTTATGGCCTAATTTATATTCTTGAGCTAAGGGTTCTAAAGTTTTAACATAACTAGCATTTGCCAAAGTACCTAAATGTAATTTATTAATTTTCATAGATGTTGCATAATCAACCCCACCTCTACTTAATTCGAAATAATTATCTAAAGGATAGAAATGAGTCCAATCAATCACATTATTATTATCAACTTTAAAAGAAGAATAACCAATTTGAACATCACCTAAATAACAATTCAATGTAAATTTTTCTTGAGTAAATGAAAAAAGATCATCTATTTCAAACAATGCTTGAAGTTCTAGCGGAGAGCGCTTTTTAATATCTTTAATAAAATTCTCTCGACTTAAATCGGTTAAATTAATCATTGTAAAAAAAACTACTCCAAACCATTCAAAAGGTCATCCATTTCATATTTGGATAGTTTCCCTTTATTGAGTAAACTCATTACTGGTTTTTTATCTCGACCACCAACTACGCTATCGAATTCATAATCGTCTTCGTTAATTTCTTCTGCTTCATCTAATATTGCTTGAGCAGATTCAAATTTACCTTCACGTTGAGCTTCTTCTTTATTGAAAGCCTCTTCGTACGCTTTTTCACTCACCGCATCAAAATCAGTCTCAAAACCTTCACCAAATTCTTCGAACATATCTTTATCGTCCATGTCCGCTGTTGCTTCGTTTTTTAGATTCATAGTATCACTTCTTTAGTTTTTGAGTTTTTATTTTGAAACGTCTCCGTCTCTAATGAACTTTGGCCATCTTCCTGAAAAAAATCTAAATAATCCTAGATAGATGCATGCAAGGACAATTATCCAAATTAAAGTTGCGTTCATTTTATACAGCCTCTTTGTTTAATCCATAAGCTTTTTTCAAATCTCTTTGTATAATTTCTACTTTGAAACCAGGATCACGAAAATCTTTTTCATAAGAAGATAAATTTGCCATAACTTCAGCAGCTTCTTCAGAATGTTCAATAGTAACTGTTGCTCTAGAAATATTATCAACAAAAGTTTCATATTGATTAATAAGAGAATTAATAGAATTTAATTTTCCTTTTTTGAGAAATCGTCCAGAAAGAACTCCAACCCCTTTACCAAAAAAGAAAGTAGCTGCAGCAATGTATAATGCAGGACCTTCAGAAAAAGCTCCTCCAATTGCCAAACCAGCTGAAATCACATCAGAAGGCAATCCTTTTAAAAGATAATTCTTTGCCCAAGGAAGATAAACATTTTTAAAAGTCAACGTAAGAAGTTCATTTTCAATTTTTTCTTTTTTCCAAGAAAGATGATGTGCTGGGCCTTTAAATTTTTTACCTAAAGGTAAAAATTCATTTAAAGATCTTCCATGCAGATCGAAAGAAGATTTAATAAATTTATGTACTTTTTTAGGAGTTTTAGTAGAATCATAAGTCATAAAATTAATAACAGGATTTTCTTGTTTTTCAATAAATTCTTTCGAATTTCTCATAGTAAACAAATTTTCCTCATTATCATTACGAAATTGATATTGTTGAGGAGTAGAACCAAAACTAAGTTGAGTTCGTTCAGTTAATTCAAATACTTTTAGTGCCATTTTGTCTCGTCTCTTTATTCTTTAATAATTACAATATCTTCTGCCACATTAACTTCAGAATTTTGAAGTAATCCGTTGATATAATTGGTCATTCGGACCCATTCATCGACAGTCATGTCCATTTTAATCGGAGCTGATAACTCGACTCCTTTACCTAGATCAATTGTAAATCTTTGTACCATACACTTTTTGAAAGATGATGATTTATAAATCTTTCGTTTTTGTTACTACTTTACAATGAACACAAATAATGCTAAACTTATTAAAGTCATTAGAACACTCTTTAAATAAGTCCTAGGTCTTAAGATCGTTGAGAAACTCTCCTTTGGAGACTACAATGACGTCGATTGAGTAGCCTAGGACCCATTTTGGCTTCTTCACAAGAAATAGAACTTAATTCTTCTTTTTTTGACCATAAGGGATTCTAGTATAGTTCTTACAACCAAAACAAGAGTAAATAACCTTTTTCCTCTGAACTCGCACTCTGCAATTTCGTCCAGGAACGAACAGAACCTTGCAATGCTTACAGTAAGAATGCTTTACTTCAGGTTCTAATTTATGATTACATTTCATAGAAATACGCCGAATCAGCCACATATATCTACTAGCACTAGCGTGGTTACTATATCGATTCTTTTTGACAAGGGAAAACAAGGAATCTATATGAGATTTGACAACTTTTGCCCTTTCTTTTTTCGCGTGATGCTTACTCATAAAGAACACACAAACACATAAGTATAAAAAAACTTCTAAAAACTAAATATATCAATATAATGAATAAATTACAAGAATTCATCAAGAAATTCACGGAAAAAGAAATTTTCCCTGAAAACGAACTCGTTAAACAAGGTAGAGAGTTTTATCTTCAGAAAAAAAATATTCAAGAAACCACAGACAAAATAGGTGAAGAACTAATCCACGCAGGAATATATCTTGGTGAGACTAAAAGTAACATATTCACAACTTCACTACATCTTCTTGAGCTTATTTCTCCACATACAAACAAAAAAGTAGTCCTAGATGAAAATACTGCATGGTTATTCGCTTGCGGTAGAGATGTGTTTGTAAAAAACATTGAAAATAATTTTGATATCGAACAAGGAGAATTTGTTATTGTTGTCAATAAACGAAGCGAAGTTCTAGGTCTTGCTAAAAAAAGCAAAGATAAAAATAATATAATCTATAAGAACATTATAGATATAGGCGATTATCTAAGAAGAGAACAAAAAAAGAAGAAACATTAATCATTTTAATGCCCTCCGGGTTCCAGAAATACTTGTATTTCTAAGAACCTCAATCGCAGGCAATTTCTTTCCAGCTAACAATTGTAAACTAGCTCCGCCACCCGTAGATACATGAGTCATATCTTCCTTATATCGAGTCTTTTTCAAAGCAGCTCCAGTATCTCCACCACAAACAATAGAAATTAAACCATTTCTAGCAATGTGTTTTGCAAATTGCTTTGTACTAAGATCAAAAGGACCATATTCGAACATTCCTGTCGGACCATTCCAAATAACTGTTTTTGAATTACTCAAAACAGCTTAGAATAGCTTAACAGACTTAGGACCTATATCATAACACGCTTTTGATTTAGGAATTTTATCAATATCAACAATAGAAACTTTTTTCTTTCTCTCAGCCAGAGATAATTTTATTGCTGAAGGAAAACAAGAAGCAAAGTCAACAGGAAAAATTATTTTCTTAGGATATTTTTTCAACAATTTCTTAGCTTCAGCAACGAGAGAATCATCCACCAGCGATTTTCCTACTTCTATATCAAGTGCTTTCAAGAAAGTAAAAGTAACTCCGCCACCAAGAAGAACCTTATCAACCGAAGGAAGTAGATGTTTTAACAAAGGAATTTTATCTTTTAATTTTGCAGCTCCGAATAATAAAACAATTGGTTTTGGATGCTTGAGTGAGACTTCTTTCAATTCTTTTGCAACCAGGAAACCATATGTTTTCTGTTTAAACAACTTAGCCAGCGCAAATACTGATGAATCCTTACGATGCGCAACCCCAAAAGCATCATTGATGTAAATATCTGCATGTTGTGCAAGAACTTTTGCAAAAGGAACGCTTCCTTTCTTTTCATCTTTCCAGAATCTAAGATTTTCTAAAAGAACAATCTTATTATCAGACTCAATAGGAGCAAGAACATTAGCATGAAGATAAACTGTTTTTTTCAAATAGAAAGCCAATCTTTGTGCAACAGAACCTAAAGATAATTTTTCATCATATCCATTTGGTCTTCCAAGGTGAGTTCCTATAACTATTTGTTTTGGTTTTTGTTTCAGAACAAACTTTATTGTTTCCAAAGATTGTCGAATACGCAGATCACTCGTGATTTTTCCATTATGTAAAGGAACATTAAAGTCGCATCGAATAAACACTCTTTTATTCTTAAAATTCATTTTCTTGATATTTTTCATCATTAGGACCTCTTTTTCAACTTAATAAAACAAGCATTATCTAAATCGCCGAAGGTACTCGCATACAAACCATAAAAGAAAGATTGATGTTCATATTTTTTAATCCCTCCGCCTTCTTCAGGAACCAAAGGATCATTAGCATAAATATATGTATCATCATATCCTGTAATAATATTAAAATGAAAATTAAAAGCAGGTTTCTCCCTGTTCAAAAAATTCGTTGTCATAAGAGCACCAAAAGGTCTTAAAGCATCAATTTCTGATTTTATTTCTTCCAAGGAAGGCACATGCACATGTAAGCTTCCTCCAGCTTGAATAAATTCTTTAAAATAAATAATTACTTTCTTATCTTGATCAGATATTTTTTCATTAGATAATGCTAAATCTAATTTTTTAACAACATCTTCATTTGAACAATCCATATCAGCCAAAGTAAATAATTTTGGATGCATTGTTGTAATTTCAACATCAAAACCTTTACCAATAAGATAGCTTCCTAATTGAGGAGCATATGTTCCTACTTTATCAACAGAAATTTCTTTTTTTAATTTATCAAAACTAATTGGAACATCATAATACTTAAACAACATAGCCAGTCCTGCTAAACCACAATGAACGCTTCCTTTTTCTTGATAAATAATTGGAACATCTAATTTCATTTGTACACCTCGGTGTGCAAATGTTCAAAAATTCTTAATTTTTGTTTCATTTTTACACCTTTAATTTACGAGAAAATTGATTTACAATTATTCTCTATTTTCTAAATTAATTCTTAATTTATAAACTATCAAAATAATTTTTAACTTCTTTCTTCGTTTGCACAGTTGCACCTTTAGCTAAAGAATAATAAACTTTTTTTGCCCTTGTTCCCCATGAATAATCTCCTTCTTCTTCAATAACTTCCATCTCAAAGTCTCCTTTCTCAAAACCTTTTCGTAATTGGTAGTAAATATTTCTTTGAGAAGTCGCTGCGAAGATTTTAATATAGTGTTTATGAGCATCATAGGCAGTCATCATTCCAGTTACGAAAAGAATCTCTTTAAGCCGCTCACGGACTAAACTATACGAAGGTCTTCCTCGAGGCATGAATTTATTTCAATAGTTGAAATATATAAACCTTCTTATAAATTTTAACACTTAAAATATATAAACACCCATTATCACCACAAAGTTTATATATTAGTAATGAATTATAATTCATAACTAATGCCAGAACTAAACAAAATATCTGGCGGAGATGAAAAAAATGCCAAACAACGATAGAACAGGCCCTGAAGGAAAAGGTCCAAGAACAGGCCGAGGAAAAGGTCTATGTAAACCAAAAGAAGATGAAACAACAATACAAGAACGTCCACGAAGAGGACTAAGAAATGGATTCGGACTTCGCGGACCAAGACGAGGATAAATAAATGCCTCGCCCTTGTAAACGTCGACGAATAAGAGGTAGACCTGGGTCTAATCTCTTCAAACCTGCCGGCGTCCCTGCATCGTCTCTGGAAACTGTCGATCTTAGTCTTGCTGAGTTTGAAGCACTACGTCTTCATGATTATCAAGGAAAAGATCAGCAGGAATCCGCAGAGATGATGGATATTTCTCAACCCACATTCTATAGATTAATTTCTTCTGCAAGAAAGAAAGTTGCTGAAGCCATAACAACAGGCTCTGCAATAGAAATCGAAGAAAAAGAATAAAATAAAAAAAGAATAAAAAAAACCTAATATTTCTTGAATGCTTCTAGTCTGATTGCAAATAACTAATAAAAATAGAACTATAGGTTCGTTTTTAAATGAGCTTATAGATGTAGTTTAATTAATAGTTTTAATCAATAATTAAATTGAACTATTGTTCGCTTTATAAAAGAGCCTATAGAAAGCAAAAATTTATAAATTAACTTATAAGTTCAACTATTAAAATGAATGAAAATGATTTTGATGAAAACATAACAGGCAAAATAGAATGGGAATCTCAAGGAGCATATTATAGATTCAAACCAAATGAATTACCATTTCAATTCGAAGAATCAAACGAATTAAGTGGACAAGCACAAAATACAATATTAGCCTTAGGAAGATTAGATGGATTAACTCAAAAATTTACAAAAGAAGAAATCTCATTATTTCAATTACCATTCATGCTTAAAGAAGCTCAAATGAGTTCAGAAATAGAAGGTACTCGATCAACAATATCAGATGTTTTCAAAGAAGAGAAAATAGAAGAAATAAATCCTGAAAGAAAATTAGATAATCAAGAAATAAGAAATTACAGAGAAGCAATGAATTTTGCATTTAAAAAAAAGAACGAACCAGTCACAGTTGAATTAATTAAAGAGATTCATAAAATATTACTCCAAGGCGTTAGAGGAGAAGATAAAACTCCTGGCGAATTTAAAACAAAACAAAACGCAATTGGAAAACGAGAAGATACATTGGACTCAGCTAAATTTGTACCTGCATCTCCAGAAACAACACCTAATCTAATAGAAAATCTAGTTAAATATACAAATGAAAATATAATACAAAAACTATACCAAATAGGAATAATACATTATCAATTCGAAGCAATACACCCATTCAGAGATGGAAATGGCCGTATCGGACGTCTATTATTAGTACAATTATTATGTATGAAAAATATAATTTCACATCCTCTTCTTTACATCAGCGAATATTTAACAAGAAATAAAGATACGTATATTGAAAAATTATTCAATATAAGTTCAAAAGGAGAAATAAAAGAATGGTTATTATTTTTACTTAAAGCAATAGAGGTTCAAGCAAAAAAATCATTCGAATTATTAAATAAAATAGATAATTACAAAAAAGAATTACACAAATTATCGCCACAAATATCTAAAAGTCCAAATATGCACATATTAATCGATTCTTTATTCAAACAACCGTTTTTCACAGTTCGAGATGTTATGAAAATAATAGAAATATCTCAACCATCAGCATGGGGTTTGATTCAAAAATTAATTGACCAAAAAATAGTAATAATATATGATAAAAAACAAAAAAAGAAACTTTATGTTGCTTTCGAAATAATTAATTCATTAGAAGATAGAGAAGTTTTCAAGAATGAAAAATGAGGAATAATAAATGAAAAAACAAATGTTTTCAATAAAAAATAAAGAAAATGAATTCGTGGTATATCAAAGAGGAATTGTTGGATCCATTTCATTCAAAACAGAAAAACAAGCAACAAATTTCATTAAAGAAATGAATACAATTATAAAAAAGGATTTAACAAAAAAATTCCCTTACGAAATGAATTTTTTTGAAAAAATAAAAACCTTTCTTTTTAAGAAATAAATTATATTTAAAAAAAAGAATAAAAAAGACTTAATATTTCTTGAATGCCGCTGCGGTGTCTGCAAGGTCAACATGACCAATAAAAACCATTCTACAACAATACCGTTCAAGGCCTAATTCATCCAAAGCTTTTTTGCTGTCTTCGCCTGCTTCGACTTTCTCTTGGAATTTCTCCCAAAGATGTCCAATAGGTTTTCCACAACTCATACATCGTACTGGAATAATCATTTTTTATAACCTCTATCGGTAAGATTTTTGTCGTTTAGCTCGCGCTTTTCCGTGACTATTTGGTTTAACCACTTCTTTTCGTCGAACATCTGCAACAAGAAGTTGTCGATCGTAATCGAGGAATACTTCTTTTAGTTTATTGTCTTTTTCTACAAGTGCTCTTGCAATTGCAAGTCGAGCTGCTTGGGACTGACCCATAAAGCCACCACCATGGGTTGTAATTTTAATATCTAATTTCTCAACTGCTTTCCCTGCAAGAATAAGAGGTTCTTGCATTTTTAAACGAGCGATTGCTGGTTCGAAAACATCGATATTAGTATTATTAACTGTAACTACTCCTGATCCAGGTGTAATTGCTGCTCTTGCTACTGCTGTCTTTCGTTTTCCAGAAGCGATAATTGCGTTTGATTTAGTTGCTTGTGCCATTTTTGGTGCCATATTTTTCACCTATGCATTTTTGAGGACTTCTGCAACAGTCACATATTTGAGTGTTGGTAATTTGTCCACGCTAGCTCCTTTAATTGGAGTTGTTGTTGCGTCTTTGAATTCTTCAGGAATACCTACAAAACATAAAACTCTTCTCAAAGCTTCTGCCCCTTTATCTTGACGATGTGGAAGCATACCTCGAATAACTCGTCGAACGTATCGATCAGGCATTCGTGTAATGAAAGGACCTTTAGCTGGTGTACCTCTATCCATATCTTGTTTTGTTTCTCTAAGAGTTGTTGCTCTTCGTCCTGAAATAACTGCTTTATCAGCATTTATAATTCGAACTTCTTGACCAAGTAAAGCTTGTTTTGCTGCAAAGGATGCAAGTCGTCCGAGGATTGTTTTTTCTGCGTTTATTACTATCATTTTTTTACCCCATAATTCTAACTTTGCTTCCTTGAGGATTTTTCTCAAGCAATTCTGCAATGCTTAGTGTTTCTCCATGAATGGATTTGATTTTGTCTCTTGCGCTGTCTGAAAAGCTAAGAGCCGCTACGGTGACTTTTTTGGAGAGAGCTCCTGAACCAAGAACTTTTCCTGGTACGACGATTATTTCTCCGTCCCGTGCGAATTTTTCAATCTTGAAAACATTAACTTCTCGTCTATTACGAGTTGGTTTCTCAAGATCTACTGCAATTCGTTTCCATAAGGGAACGTTTTTTTCAATCGCCGCTATCTTTAGCGACTCGATAAGTTTACTCATCTGCTTGTTTTTGTATATCATTTTTTTATTCTCAACGATTGTATCTTGTTAAAAAAGCACATGCTTTTTTTAACATGCCAAAAATCATTTCTGATTTTTTAGCATTTGCAAATGGTGCGAGGGACGTGGTTTGAACACGCGTAGGTACTAAACCACACGGCCCTCAACCGTGCCCGTTTGACCACTCCGGACGCACAACGTGTCGTAAGGAGCACGAACGTTAGTGAGTTCTCCGGCACCCTCGCAAGGCATTCACTAATTTGCAACTATAATTCTGCTATGAGTTTTTCAAACCCAGCAATTTGCCCGTTGTATACCTCCATAGCTCTAGTTACAATTTCTTTTGCGCTTAATGCGCCAAATGATTCAACAGTAAATACGAAAGATTCTCTGTTAAATTTAATATCGACAATGTCTTCATTAACACCAATACATGCATCAACCAATTGAGGTGAGTTGATTAGTTTTGCATCAATTAATCCTTTGTCATTAAAAATTAATTTTGGATATTTACTTTTGAACTCGTCAAAGTCTTTTGCTTTATTATTAACTTTGATTATTGGTTCATTGTAATACCAAATTAGTCCTGGACTCCACTTGCTGTGTTGCTTGCCAATTCCAAGAACTGCTGTTGCTTCTAATTTAAGGGTTTGACCTTCTAGAAGTTTTACAATAATAGTGTCTTCAAAAACAGGAACTACACTTGGGTCCTTGCTAATAAGGTCTTTTGCGTAAACTGTTTTAGGTCCTACTAAGTCTAATGATAATTTCAATTGACATTGAGGACATCCTGCACCTTTACATGCGCAAACACTTTGCATCTTGTATGTATCAAGGTCAGTCTTTAGAACTACAAGACCTAATCGGTGTGCAACGATTTCATCATAAAGAACAGAATCATTCTTCTCGAATGTTACTTCTTCGATTGCCATCGTTGGAACTTCACCCATCATGAGTCGTCTTAGCGTATTTGCATATGCTGGTGTTACTCCTTTCAGTGTGAAAACCAATTTGTTGTCAGTTTTTTCTTGAATATTTAGATCCATTTTATAGTTCCTCTATACTCTCCGTCCTCGTTTTCCGCCTTTCTTTCGACAACCGCCGTGTGGAATTGGAGTAACGTCTTGAATAAATCCTATTCTTAGACCCATTCTTGATAGTGCTCGTACTGCTGCTTGACTTCCAGGTCCAGGATTCATTGGTCCGTTGTGGCCGCCAGGTGCTCGTACTTTAATGTGTAATCCAGAGATTCCTTTTTCTTTTGCAATTTCTGCTGCTTTTTTAGCTGCTGTCATTGCTGCTGTCGGACTACTTTCAAGTCGATCACTTTTTACTACTTGACCTCCGCTTGCAAGTGCAAGTGTTTCGGTTCCAGTAACGTCAGTAATATGGATTATTGTATTGTTATAGGATGCAAAAATATTTGCTATTCCCCATCTAATACCTGATTCTTGTCTCATTCTGATACCTCTGCATCTTTTGGAGTTTCTTCAACTTTTTCCTCAGCTTTTGGAGCTGCTTCCTTTACAGGAGCCTCTTCAACTTTAGCTTCCGCTTCTGGAGCTTCTACTTTAACTTCTTCAGCTGGTGCTGCTTCAGCTACAGGTTCTGCTGCTTTCGCCGCTGCTGCTTCTTCCTTAGCTTTTGCTTCAGCTTCTTGTTTAGCTCGGTCTTCAGCTTCTACTTTTTTCCGTGCTAAAATTTCAGGACTTGCTCTTTCAGCATGTTCTTCGTTAAAAATAGTTGATGTTGCAATGAAATCAATTAATGCTTCTTCTTTTACAGTTACTAAATAACTTGGAGAAGTAATAACTTTACTATCAATTGCAACATGTTCGTGTACAATAAATTGTCTTGCTTGTTTTACACTTTTAGCTAAACCTTTTTTGAAAACAACGCTTTGTAATCGTCGTCCCATCATGTCATCAAGTGTTAAACCAAGAACAGTATCGAATGATACATCTCCTGATGCTAAACCAAGTTCACTAATTCTACGAAATAAACTTTCTGTTTCGATTTTTGCTTGGTCTGATGTTAAAGAAATAAGTTTCTTTGCTTGACTTTTGAATTTCTTCAGAACTGTTTCTGTTTTCCACAATTCTTTTTTGTTCTTTGTTCCAAACTCTTTTGATAATCTCTTTTCTTCATCGATTCGAGATTTAATCCAAGGATGTGATGGAGTTTCATACTTTTTTCTAATTTTTCTAGGGTCTCCCATTTTCTTTCACACTCCTATTTTCTTACGCTGGTTTTTTTCTTTCCAGCAACTGCCTTACCTTTGTTAGGACGGAAGTTAGAACCAGTTCTTTGACCTCGTACAGGTAGTCTCCATTGGTGACGTAAACCGATGTACGATTTCATTTTCTTCATTCTTTTAAGATCTTGATCTTTAGTATAGTCTAGGTCTGCTTGGAAGATATGTTTGTCTTCGCCAGTTTCGTAGTCTTGTTGTCTGTTCAGATAAAATACTGGAACGCCTGCTTTTTCAGGATCTGCTAAAACACCTTCAAGTGCTTTTACATCCTTTTCAACCAGATCTCCGGTAATTTTCATAAAGTCTATTTTTGCAAGTGTACAAATAGCTCGAGCGAAGTTTTCCCCAATACCCTTAATTTTTTGTAAAGATAGGTAGAGTGGTTTTTCCCCTTTCAAGTCAGTATTGTTTACACGTACAATGTGTCTAAATTCTGCCATTTTTTGGTTTTTACCTTCAATTTTTTGAATGCTTAGAATCAATTACAATAAATTGTAAAGATTCGTGCAACTCTTAATAACCATAAATTTTCTTGCTGAGAATTAGCTTTACTTTCAAAGAAAGTTTGGCTAGTCCCTCAACGCGTCCAACTCGGGATTATTAACAGCTGTAGAAACAGTATATTGTTTATAAACTTAACTCTTAGATTTATCTCTTCCACCACGCACGGGATTCAATTGAGCGTAGCGAACATTGTGCCGGAAATTTTTATTTCCGAGCATGAACCGGTTCAAATAACGAGGGAAGCTTCATAAAAGAAAGATGGGGCGGCGCCCGGGATTTGAACCCGGACTAAAAGATCCACAGTCTCATGTGCTAACCGAGTTACACTAACGCCACCAATTTATTGGTTAACAGACTGACTTGTTACGTAAAACAGATAAAATGCTGCTTTAAGTATAAGTAATCAAGCGAAAATGAAGAGATTTTTAAAGGTAGCGGATTTGCTCATATATCATTATTATCTTTAAAGTGAAAAGTCAAATGCTTAGAATGTTATAAATCGAGGCAAATTATCGTTTGATTCTCAAACGAAGCCTGTGTTCGAGCTCCGCTGCGAAAGATTAATAGTTCATTGCGGTAGATTTTATGCACTTCGGCATAAAATGCAATAAACTAAATCAGCTACAAGGCAAATGACTTTTTGTATATATTGGGTGTAATTGTATGAATTATGAAGAAATTGAATCAAAATGGCAAGAGAAATGGTCTGAAGCTAAGATCTTCGAGCCTGAAGTAGATCCTTCCAAACCTAAATTCTTTGTTAGTTTTCCCTATCCCTATGTTAATGCATTTCCTCATATCGGTCATCTATACACATTTATGCGTGTTGAAGCAATGTCTCGATACAAGCAACTCTCAGGTTGCAATGTGCTTTTCCCTCAGGGTTGGCATGTCACAGGTTCACCAATTGTTTTAGCAGCTAAACGTGTTGCAGACAACGAACCTAAACAAATCAAAATTCTCAAAGACATGGGAATCTCCGATGAAGATATTCCTAAATTCTCAGAACCTACACATTGGGTTGACTTTTTCGTTCCAGAATTCAAAAAAGATTGGAAACGCCTAGGAGTTAGTGTTGATTGGCGAAGAGAATTTATTACCACAGATCTTAATCCACACTACGATGCTTTCGTTCGATGGCAGATGAACAAACTAAAAGAAAAAGACTATGTTATCAAAGGTAAATTCCCTGTTGTTTGGGATCCTAAAGAAAACCTTGCTGTCGGAGATCACGATCGAAGCGAAGGTGAAGGAGAAACCACTCAAGAATTCTGTCTATTCAAATTCAAACTTCCTGATGGAAAATTATTAATCACCGCAACCCTACGACCAGACACAGTCATGGGAATTACTAACATGTACATCAATCCTAAAGAAACATATGTAGAAATTAAAGTTAAGGATGAAACTTGGATTGTTGGTAAGCCTATTATTGAAAAATTAGAGTATCAAGATTTTAACCCTGAAATTATCCAGGAACATCCTGGAAAAGATTTTGTTGGACAAAAAGTTGAAACCTATTCAGGTCAAGAAATTCTTGTTCTACCGGCTAGCTTCCTAAAAAGCGAATACGGTACCGGAATGGTTCATTCCGTTCCTTCCGACTCTGCCGATGATCTCATCGCTCTAAGAGATTTACAAAAAAACACAGATCTTCTTAATGAATATAATCTTAATATTGAAGAAGTTCAAGCAATCGAACCAATCGCTGTTTTTGATACTCCTAATTATGGAGAATTTCCTGCAGAAGATTTCCTAGAAGAAGCTGACGTTAAATCTCAGAACGAAAGAGAGAAACTTGAGAAAATAAAAAAAGAATTATACAAACTTACTTTCAATACTGCGACATATAATGACAAATACAAAGAAGGATTTTCTAAAAATCTTCAAGGCGTCTTAGTTAAACACGGACAAGAAACAATTAAAAGAGATCTTTTAGAAAAAGGAGCTATCGCTTTATTCTATGAACTTACTGGAAAAGTAGTTTCTCGATCATTGGCAGAATGTGTTGTAAAAATTGTTTCCGACCAATGGTTCGTTGACTATGCAAATCCTGATTGGAAAGATTTGACACACGAATGTCTTGATGATCTAAAATTATATCCTAAAAAAGTTTACGCACAATTTGATTATACTATTGATTGGCTTCATGAATGGGCTTGTACTAGAGAAAAAGGTTTAGGAACTAAACTTCCTTGGGATGAGAAATGGCTTGTCGAATCACTTACTGATTCCACAGTATACATGGCATTTTACACAATCGCCCACAAGGTTCAAGAAATTCCTATGGATCAGGTCGATGATGCATTATTTGATTACGTCTTCCTAGAAAAAGAAGATGCTCCAATTAAAGTTTCAAAAGAAATTGCTGACGATCTGAAAAAAGAATTTGAATATTGGATGCCCTGTGATTTTAGAAACAGTGGTAAAGATCTTATTCAAAATCATTTAACATTTTACATGTTTGGTCACGTAGCACTCTTTCCAAAAAAATATTGGCCTAAAGGAATCGCAGCAAATGGCTGGGTAACCGTTGATGGTCAAAAAATGAGTAAGAGTTTAGGAAACATGATTTCCCTTAGAGACATGGCTGATAAATTCGGTGTTGATGCATCACGATTAACAATACTATCAGGCGGAGAAGGTATGGACGATCCTAATTGGGATAGCGAACTTGCAAAATCTCTTGATAATAAATTCAAACAACTTTCAGAGTTTTCAAAAACATGGCATAATAAAGGAGTAGATTTAGAACGTCCTATTGATAGATGGCTTAAATCGCAATTACACAGCATCATAAAAGAAGTTACTGAATGCATGGAAGAAAGTTTATTTCGAAGTGCAATCACAAAAATATTTTTCGACATTCCTAGAATTGCAAAGTGGTATCTAAAACGAACACAACAACAACCTAACAAGGAACTAATGAAAAAACTCATAGAATCTCAAATTATTATGTTAACTCCTTTCACACCTCACCTTTGCGAGGAAATTTGGGAATCCATCGGCAACGAAGGATTAATCTCAACCCAGGAATGGCCTTTGGCTAACGAAGATATGATCAATGGAGTTGCTAATGCTCAAGAAGAACTAGTTAGCACTGTTATTGACGATATTCGTCAAGTAATAAAACTTGCAAAAATAGAGAAACCAAAAAATACAACTCTAATTGTTTATGAATCCTGGAAATTTGATCTATATAATTTACTTTCTGAAACAATGAAAGAAACAAGAAATCCTAAAGATCTTATTAACGCAGTTATGCAAACTGAACTAAAAAAGAAAGGACAACAGGTTACTAAAATAATTCCTAGAATTATAAAATCAGGAACTCCTGAAACAATTCTTTCTCAACTTGAAGAAATACAAGCTCTTGAAGAAGCTAAAAATTTCCTAATGCATGAAAGTAATACAAATATTAAAATTGTCAAAGCAGAAACAGTTTCTGATAATCCAAAAGCAGCACAGGCAAGTCCTGGTAAACCTGCGATCATCGTGGAGTAAACATGAAGGGCGTAATCTTCGATCTAGACGGTACTTTGACCGATTCTGTTCATGCGCATTTTCTTAAACATGAACGTATTGGTAAAATTCTTGGTTATGATTTAACAGAAAAATACTTCCATGAATCAGCTAACGGTATGGATGCAAAAGATTTTTTTCCAACCCTTCTAAGACATTATGGTATTGATCCAAAAAAAGTTTATTCTAAAGCAATCAAACTACATCACAAATTAACAGATAAGGAATTCTTTTCACATATTAAATTATTTCCACATGTAAAATCTCTTCTTAAAAATTTAAAGAAAGAAGGTTACAAATTAGCAATCGCTTCATCATCTCCAGCAGATATGGTTATACCAACACTCAAACAATACGATATAGAAAAATATTTCGATGTTATTGTTGACGGTGATGATGTAAAACATACAAAACCAAATCCTGCTCTTTTCCTTCTTGCAAGAAAAAGACTAGGAATAAAAAAAGCAGATTGCATTGTTATAGAAGATGCTCCAAAAGGAGTAGACGCTGCAAGACGTGCAGGAATAAAATGTATTTGTTTAACCACAAGTAACCACTTAGATGAAATTCCTGATTACGCAGTTATTGCAAATAGTCACAAAAAACTTTTTGATTTAATA
>CAYRYC010000008.1:0-31787 GCA_964428445.1 uncultured Methanosarcinales archaeon
GTCCGCCCCTAATCGGATCGCTCTATCTACACTACATACTTGTTTACTTACAGGTGCTATGTGAGGAATACTTGTTTTCCCATTTAGTTTTACAACCAAAGGAATCTCTTTGTATTCATCGTGGTAATATTTTTCTGCAACGCCGTTTTGTAAAATAACTGCGTTGAATTTACCTTGTAGTGCGATGTCCAAAATATGTTTTGGATCTACATTGTGCAGATTGAAATCTGTCGGACCATGCTCTAAACCTTGATCATAGGCGATCATTAGAGTTCGGTCGTTTGTTAGGAGTTTCGATGTTTTTATTTTCATGATTATTACCTTTTAGTTTATTTATTATTTTTTAAGTCCAGGAAATTTTTATCAATTTCCAGGATGCCAATAATTAAGATTTTCTTAATTTTTGAGCATAATCATTCAAGACCACTCTTAATGCGATTTTTGTAGTAGAGAGTTTGACACGTTCAGATAATTCAGATAATCCGAAAACATCGAGAATCCAATTTGAGAAGTGGTTCGTGCCTTCATATACATGATGTCTGAACGTGTCATCACTCATAACTTTAATTGCATGATCTAATTCTTGCAATGAATGAATGACGGTTCCGTCGTTGAGTTTGAATGAATGATGAGGTTCTGCTCTTGGTAAAACAGTGTTTGTTTGATTTGATGGAGTATATGATTTTACAACTCCTTTGAATGAACCTAAATGTCGGAATGATTCTTCTTTTTGTAAAAGTCCGTTCTTAGCTCCTTTGTTTGTAATGGCTGATTCAGCTTCGACCATTCCTAGTTTCAAAGCATCTTCGATTGTGTATCGTCGTAATAATCCTGCAATAAAACCAGATGAAAATGCATCGCCGGCTCCGGTTGTTTCAATAACTTTCAAATGTGGTGAGGGAGTAATATGATAAAATTGTTTTTTTGAATAAGCTGTTGCTCCTCGAGGACCGTCCGTAATAATTATAATATCATCAGCGTGTTGAATAAGTTTTGGTGCAATCTCTTGCTCGTGTAGATGCTCGTTTCCAACGAGTAACTTTGCTTCTTCTAGGTTAAGTATTAATACATCAACATTTGAAAGAACATCTTTGAGAGCTTCAAAACCAAGTTTTGCTTGATAGTTAGAAGGGTTGAATGCAACTTTCATTCCGTTTTGTTTTGCTTTTTCAAAAATATATTTTAATGTTTCAAAAGATTCTTCAACCATTGATGAAGAATATAACCATTTTCCTTGAAGTGAACTTATATCAACATCATCTTTTTTTAATTCGTTGTTCGCTCCTTTGTATGTAAGAATAGATCTGTCTTCTTCAATAGAATCTAAAATAATAGAATAACCTGTTTGTCCTTCTTGTTTTCCTAGGAAATCAATATTCTCTTTATTCAAAATATCAAGAACTTTTTGTCCGTTCTCATCATTACCTATTTTTCCTATATATCCAGTTTTGAAACCAAGTCGAGAGAATGCCACAGCAGTATTTGTTCCACCACCACCAATTAAGAATTGTAAATCAGAAATCAATAGTTTACTGCCTGAAGGATAAGCTATGAAATCTTTCTCACCATCAGAAGAAACAAATTTAACCAGTTCAGACTCCGTTTTAGCAAATACATCTACGGTCGCACTTCCAACTGTAACTACGTCATACAAGACACAATCCACCTCTCACCCCTCTATATAGAAAAGTTCTTTATAAAGCTATCTCTTCCAAGCTGGTTGAGGCTTTAAAAAGACTCTAAAAATTTATAAACAACTACTGTTCAGTATTCCTATATGAAATCATATGTACCACTAAAGACAGCTAAGCAAGAAGACGATTTTACAGTAGGAGTAAAAGCATCTATCCTATCTCATCTTGAAAAAGAATTCACAGTTCCATTCAGTTTAGTAATTACAAGCGACGCATTCTTTGAATTCATAACATATAATACTCTTGGAGAACAAGTAAGAAATTTTATTGAAGCTCCATTACCAAAAATAGAACAGGTAAAAGCTTTCGCTCAACTATCAAGAGATTTTGAAAAAGCAACATTTCCTGGCGCGGTTTTAAATCAACTACGAGAATGTTTTGAACTTCTTTGCCTAGACGCAAATAATCTGGAAGATCTTTCTAGAGCATCACCTGCAATTAAACAAATCCTTTCTCTTAGAAGAAGTACAAACTATGAAGACATAGATAATCTTTGCCCTGGAATAATATTAACAAAAAATAATTTTGACTGGTTCATAAAATCAATCAAATCTGTTTATCTAAGTGCATTCGCACCTTCATCAATTGAATTCCGAGAAAAACAAAAAGTAAAAGATTTCTCTCTATCAGTAATTGTTTCTAGGTTGCCTGAAATGGCAACATGCTTTGAAGCAACACTAGAAGAAGATAAAAATTTAATAACAGTTCACAGCTATGTTGGTTTCATAGACCGAACAGGACTTGTTCCTCGAGATGAATTCAAATTAGATTTTGATTTCCTAAGAGTTATTGAAAGAAACATGCAGAAGCAAAGAATCGTTGCTGTTTTCGATATGGAAGCAAACAGGCCTTCCACAAAGCAATACATGACAATGAATGCTGCGAACAGTGCTGAAGAACCTTTAATCCTGGAAATTTCTCGATTGAGT
Source organism: uncultured Methanosarcinales archaeon (assembly GCA_964428445.1). Classification (GTDB taxonomy): domain Archaea; phylum Nanobdellota; class Nanobdellia; order Woesearchaeales; family SKGA01; genus SKGA01. Next base: position 2,624 of record CAYRYC010000008.1, read on the forward strand.
AAAAAAATTCAACAAGCACTACAACATGAACGTGTAAAAGTAGAATACGTAACAGACAAACATAACAATATCTATCTCCTTGATCTAACTATACTTCCTAAACCAGAAGAAAAACAAGAAACGCTGGTAGAAGTCGAAGAAAAGCCTCCTGTCAACGAAGATATCCTAACACTCGCTCACGCACTAAGAACATTCTTACAGACTCATTCCTACGGAGAATTCGGCTCTGAAGTTGAAGCTGCATTGTTAGAATTACGAGAACCAAATGTAAATAATTTACAAAAAGCGTTTGATTTGTGTGTACAGTTGATAAAATGAATTTTATATACAAAATTTCTCTCGATCATCCAGATTTAGCTATTGGTGAAATCGAAGAATTGTTTTCTACTAAATTGAAAAAAATTACAAACGCAGTTTTTTTAGGTTCCGGTAATGCGGAAAACTTCCCTCGATTAGGTCTTGTGAAGAAGATTTACAAAGTTTTGAAAGAAATTAATGAAATCAGTGATTTAACAAAAAAAGATGTAAAAAATACTTTCAAAATAAGTGTTCTTAATAACGAATTGTTAACTGCACAAGATGTAAGTTCTGAACTCTTCGAATGTTTAGACAATCTAAAAGTAAATCTTGAAAACCCTGATCACCACTATGTTTTCGTCTATGACGAAGGGAAGATATTATTCTGCGAAGAAACGTTTGTTAATAATGATTCTGGCGAAGAAAGACGTTCTCACCTGAAAAAACACAATCATCCAACTGGAACACACCCAAGAATTGCAAAAGCCATGATAAATTTATCTGGGAAAGATAGTTTCTTAGATCCTTTCTGCGGTGCAGGAGGATTTATCATCGAAGGAGCGTTGATGAAAATAAATGTTCTTGGAAGCGATATATCTCAAGCAATGGTTGGAAGGTCGCTGGAAAATGCTAAAGCTTTGAAATTAGAAATTTCTGTGAAGAAAGAAGATGCTTTGGAATTGAAAGAGAAAGTTGATTCAGTTGTAACTGATTTTCCCTATGGAAAGAATTCTGCAGTTAGTGATCCTAAACTTTATTACAAATTTATTCGAAAAGCTCAAGAGATAACTGACACACTTGTGGTTGGTGTTGAAGATAAGATTGATCTGGATGAGTTGCTAGAAGGGACAGAGTGGAAAATCAAGAGAAATGTGAAGATGTATGTTCACAAGAGCATGACACGACGAATATTACTATTGGTTAAGTAAATTCTACGATAGATTTTTATATATCTTAAAATTCAAACTCTATATGGCAAAAATAGCGATTACTGTAGCACTTCTTCTACCTGAAGACATTATGGATAAAGCTATTGACATAAACAGCCAATCATCTGAAGATCCAATAAAATTAAACAAAGAAAATTGTTTACCTCATCTAACTTTATCTATGGGTGCTGTGGAAGAAGAAAACTTACCAAAAATTGAAGAGATACTTACTGAAATTGGGGAAAAGTTTTCTAAGCTATTATTAACAATAGATAAAATTAGCAAAGGACATTCTTGTTTTGAAATTGAAGACAATGAGAATCTTCAAAAATTACATGAAGAAATAATGATGAGATTATCTCCATATTTTTCCTATGATGCTAAATTGAACATGTGTTTCTCTCCTCCTGTAGTTGTTGAAAGAACATTATTCTGGATAAATGGATTTAAAGATAACACCAGTTTTGAAAATTTTTATCCTCACATAACTTTAGGAATCTCAAAACTAAATGAACAAAAACTAAATATTGATTTTATGGCTTCAAAACTTGCAGTGTGTCATTTGGGAAATTATTGCACTTGTAGAAAAATTCTCTTTTCTCTAGATTTAGATTAAACTCAGATGTCTTATAAGCTAATTACATCCTTTCTACAATAACATTTATATACTATATACTCTAGGATATAGTAAATCATATTACTTTAAGAGGTAGATATCATGGTAGTTAAGAAAAAAACAAAGGCAAAAGCAAAAGCTAAACCAAAGGCTAAGGCAAAAACAACAGCAATGAATAGTTTTAATAACGATTTCAAAAAACACAGCGGTTGTGCTGGAATGACATATTTCTTAGGATTCATTGGCGCAGCAGTATATTATATCTCAGCAGCTCCAAGTTTCTGGGCAGGTGTTTGGGGAGTAATTCAAGCTATTATTTGGCCAGCGTTTCTCGTTTTCGAATTGTTTAAATTTATGTTAGTTTAAACATAGACATATTGAGGCCTTGAGGGGCCTCGACTTTTTTATTATATAATTCTGTTGTTTAAAAAATAAAGCACAAGTCAAACAAAAAACTCTGAAAAGGTTAAAAATGGCCTTCTAAAGCTCTAAAAATGAAAACTCCACTAGACAAGCCCTCGTAAGATTTATATATAAAACTATATAGTAGAATAGCATGAAGTGTGTGGATTTATTCGCAGGGGTTGGAGGCATCAGGTTAGGTTTTGAAAAAGCTGGTTTTAGCACTGTTTTCTCTAATGATTTCGAGCCTGCTTGTAAAGATACTTTCGATTTGAATTTTAATCATTCTAAATTAATAATTGAAGATATAAATAAAGTCAATAATAAATCAATTCCTAATTTTGATATTTTATTAGGGGGATTTCCTTGCCAACCGTTCAGCGTTGCAGGATATAGACAAGGATTTAAAGATTCTAAAGGAAGAGGCAATTTGTTTTTTAGAATTGCTGAAATAATAGAAGAAAAAAAACCTAAAGTAGTATTTCTGGAAAATGTTAAAAATTTAGAAACCCATGATAATGGGAATACTTTCAAAGTTATTAAAGAAACATTAAAAGAATTAGGTTACACCGTAAGATCAAAGGTTGTTAATACTATGTTACATGGCAATTTACCTCAAAATAGAGAAAGAATTCTAATTGTGGGTTTTTTAGATAAAAATGTCGCAAATAATTTCTCTTTTCCAAATGAAATAAAACTTAATAAAGAAATTAAAGATTTATTAGAAAAAAACGTTGATGAAAAATATTACTATGAAGGAAAACCCCTTTATGATAAATTAAAACAAGATATAAATAAAAAAAACACGGCTTATCAATGGAGAAGAAAATACGTTCGAGAAAATAAATCAGGCGTGGTTCCTACACTAACAGCAAATATGGGCACAGGAGGACACAACGTCCCAATAATCCTAGATAATAAAGGCATCAGAAAATTAACACCAAGAGAATGTTTTGTTTTTCAAGGATTTCCAAAATCATACAAATTACCAAAAATCTCCGATTCTAAATTATATAAACAAGCAGGCAATAGCGTTTCAGTAACCGTTATTGAAAGAGTTGCAAAAAATATAAAGAAGGCATTAGAAAGTGGCAACTAAGAAAGAATATAAATATTATCAAAAAATATTGACAATTCTAGGTTCTCTAACATACTTATTTTCAAAAAATAAAGTTCCTTATCTTAATTATAGAGTTACTGAAAATTTATTTTGCAAAGCATTTTCTGCAAAAGATCTTTCTCGTGCAGATGTTTCTGCTGATGCATGCATCGATGATGAAGGAATAGGAATAAAAACATTCATCAATGGTAATGGCAAATCTCTACAAAAAGTCGCAGAATTTAATAAAGATAACATTCATTTTAGAGGATTAAAACCTAAAGAATTAATTGATAAAGTGACTGATCTAAGAAATGAACGAATTTCATCTACTAAAAGAATTTATGGTTTAAATTCTATGATTTATCATTGTATCGTACGCGATGCTGGTAAAATAAAAACCTTTGAGTGCGATATGAATTTAATTGACAAAAAATCAATTAAAATATTAGGCAGTACGAAAAATACTGTGGCCTTCAAAGATTCTAAAAACGAATATTCATTTAATATCACTAAAAGCACGTTGTATAAACGTTTCATAACCAAAAAGGTTATTTTTGAAATAGATGTTAAAATATTAGAAGATCCTTTTGAAGTTCTTGAAGAGAAATTCCAAAAAGTAAAAAAAGTTTATTATAAAAAAACTGTATCAAATAAACCATTTGTTATTTTACCATTATATTCTCCAAAAAAGAAAGAAGTTCAATTAAAAAGTGGATTAAACCAATGGAACGGAGGAAGAAAAGGTAAAGATGATAAAATTACTCCAAGAAATGTGAACGAAGTTTATATTCCTATACCTGCATGGATTCACAAAAGATTTCCAGGATTTTTCTTATCAAGAGATACTCACTTCAATCTACTATTACCTGACGGAAACAAATTAGAAGCAAAAGTTTGTCAAGATGGTTCTAAAGCATTGATGAGCAAACATAATGCAGATTTAGGAAAGTGGTTATTACGAACAGTTCTAGATTTAGAAGAAAAAGAACTATTAACCTATGAAAAACTACAAGAAATTGGTTTAGATTCAGTTATTATTGAAAGAATTGACAAAAAAACATATTCTATTGATTTCAGACCTTCTGGAACATATGAAAAATTCATTGAAGAAAATCAACAAGTTAAGGGGAAACTTAACTAAAAAAATTAACCACCATAATTAATTAATTTAAATACTTCATCCATAGATACTGCAACAGAATATCCGGAATTTGAAGAATTAATATTCTTTAAACCGCTTTTATTATTAACCCATTCTTCTACAAAAGGTATAAACTGAGATATAACGCCCACTACTTTGTGTTCTGAAACTAATCCATTCACAGAAACTTCGACAACAGGACCGCCACTATTACCATAATAAGAAGGACAATCGAGAATTATAGTTCCTTTAGAAGCATAAATATTAGCAATAATTCCTTTTCTTAACAAAGGCGCCTCATAATCAAACTGAGGAGAATGACGGAAACCAAGAGTTGAAGGATAGCCATACATAAAAACATCATTCGAAATAAATACATCTTTCAAAAACTTAGTAGCAGTCCGCGCATCCACACTAACAACACTAGAGGAAGAAGGGGAAATAGTTATTCCTTGATGATGATCAACAACATGTTTTTTACCTTTCACCAATTTAGACATTACACCCATTTCTATTGCGCAAACGTCTGAAGATTCATGATATAAAATATATTTAGAAACTTCCTCAAGAACAATTGAGTATTTAATAACATTTTTATCGCTCAACTTTTCAGTTTGACAAGTTAATTCCAAAACTGCACCTCTTAAATTTTTTCTTTCGTCAAAAAGGACATGTTTAGCAGTAATTAAAAATACTTTTTTATTAGTTTTTAAAAAAAAACCCGAACCTGAACTACCAGTATTAAACCGCAACAAAATAGGATATGCCAGATTATTTTCAGGAATAGCTCTCATTAAGAAGGAAAATGAGAAACCATATTTAAACATTATGTATAAATAAAAAAAATAACCTATTTCTCCCAGCCTTCTTCTTCAGCAGCATACTTCTTCTTTGCATAATCTCTTAGCATATCTATTATGAATCCGAAGAATTTCTTCTCGAACTCTAGGTACTGAGTAATTATATCAATATTGATTATCTCTTCTCGACCGTCGATTGTTGTAATTATACATACATGTCTTCGGTATTCTTGTTCAGAAGTGTGTGTTGCTCGAGTTATTTTTCTAAGTAAGAAGTATAAATCTAAGTTGTCCAGAATTTCTGGCTGATCGTAATATTCTTTGAGAGTATTTCCTTTCTCAATAGGAGTTTTTGGAATGATTTCTAATCCTTTCTCATCAACTGCATAGATTAACAATGATTGGAATAATCCTTCGTAGGCATCAATCATTCGTAGGAGTGAATTTTGTAATACGTCTGCGGTTCTAGTATATTTCAAACTAACATAAACTAAGTGATCTGCTCTCTTTAATTCGTCTCCTGCGTCTTCAAGTAGTTCTAACATTTTTAACCTTTTAATTTATTAAAAGTCCCGTAAAGCTTTGCTTTAAGGACACTTTATTTTACATTAAATAATACTTTTAACATGTTTTGCGTCTGAGCAATGTAATCTTTCATTTTCTCAGGTGTTAATTGTTTTAATTGATAATTTTTATCGGCCATGACTAATTTTTGCTTTCGAGCAAATTCAACATCGCTTGCTGCGTGAGTTTGCCAGTCACTTTCAACGTTTTGAATAACAACGAATTCTTTTGGCTCTAATAAATCTTTCTCTGTCATCACTCTTTTGAATCGATCAAGCTTGACTATATAACTCGCGGAAGGCGAAACTCTAGGTCTTAGAAATTCATTATCCACTACTGCTAATAAAATGTTTTCATGAGAAATCCTTATATTATTCAGAACACTCAGTAATATTTTCGGATCTGTAGAAAGGGGAAATGTTTTTGTAATAAGGTGGTGTGCAATCTGAACTGCATTTTCAGCCTCTTTTACGTACTTTTGTAGTTTATCCATTCTCAAATAGAAGCTTTACTCATCGCCGATGTCATCAGCGCTGCTTGCTAGAGACATTATTGCCTCTGCTAAATCACCATTCGCTTGTTTGATTGCTTCAATTGCCTCTTCTCTGCTAGCGTTGGTTTGTTCAATTACAGTGTTAATATCTTCTTCTTCGATGCTTACAGAAACATCTCTTTCTTTAAAGTCAAAATCTCCTGTGATTTGATATGTTTCTTGTCCCATCATGTTTACTTGCGCAACATCTGGATTACTAAAAATCATATCTCCTTCAGCTAGTCGAATAATAACTTGTTCAGCTTCAATATTTTCTTGCTCCATACCCATCTTTTTCATGGCTTGTTGCATTTGCTTAGAATTCATATTCATTCCTGGTAACATCTTATCTTTGCCTCTTAACACCAACCACGGTCAACTACATTGTGTTTAATAGAATGGTAACAATAATCACAGCAATTGTTAATCCTAAAATTAATTGAGGACTTAAAAGTACTTTAGATCTTGATTCTTCATAGAATGTTGTTAATCCTGCGCCGCTTGACGGCATTCTAATTTTGTTGTCAGCCATGGTGAAAGAAAAGGAAAGAGTTTGCGTTTATAAACTTTGCTTCATAAGCTCTCTCAACCCTTCAAACAGCCTTTTAAAGGCACTGGACCCAAAGACCCATATCCACAAGACTTAAAAATAACATTCATCTCGCATAATCTACAAATCTTATGGGTGTAAATATGACAGACAACGTACAAGCAATAATTGACAAAATTCTAGAATCAGATAAAATTACAGCTCCAGAGCTTGAGAAAAAAATTGAAGAAAAACTCTCAGCACTCGGAGGACTAATATCTAAAGAAGGCGCAGCGCACATCGTTGCTAACGAACTTGAAATTCAAATTAATCAAACTCCTAGTGCAGATGTTAAATTGAAAGATGTTCTTCCAGGAATGAAAAATGTAACAGTTCTCGTTAAAGTTCTAAAAAAATATGAAATAAGAACATTTGGAGCTGACGGACAAGGAAAAGTTGCAAGTCTTTTCGTCGGAGACGACACTGGTTTCATGAGAATAACATTCTGGAATGAAAAAACTACTTATCACGAAGCTATCAACGAAGGAGATGTTATTGAAATCCAACATGCATACTCAAAAGAAAATAATGATCGTGTAGAAATTCATATGGGAAACGCATCTCACTGCGTTGTCAATCCTGAAGGTAAAACCGTTGAAGTTAAAAAAAGAGAACAACAAGAAATAAACGAGAAAAAACTTGGCGACATTGCTGACAGCGACACATTCATCAACATAACCGCAACAATTGTTCAAGCATACGATCCTCGATTCTTTGAATCATGCCCTGAATGTAAAAAACGAATGACTCAAGAAGGAGAAGAATTTGTTTGTGCAGAACATGGTAAAAAAGTTCCAACATACAATTATGTTATGAATGTTTTCTTAGATGATGGAAGCGCGAATATGAGAGCTTCTCTTTGGAAAGAACAAATCCAATCTCTTCTAGGTAAAACAGACGAAGAAATTATTGCTCTAAAAGATAATACTGAACAACTTGAAGAAATCAAAACAGATCTTCTTGGAAGAATCATCAGTGCGCGTGCTCGAGTAAAACTTAATGAAGCATACAATACTAAAGAACTTGTTCTTTACGAAGTAAACGCTAATCCAAAACCGAATGTAGAAGCTCAGGGAATAAAATTACCTGTGGCTGAGAACGCTAGTGAACAGAGTGAAGCTCCAAAAACAACACCTGCACCTGCAGAAAGTAAACCTAGCAATGTATCCGAAGAAGTAATGGAAAGTAGTAATGAAGAGCTTATGTCCATAGACGATATTGGAGACGATCTATAGTGCTGGGTAGAACCCACGCATTAACAGGCCTCTTCGTAGGCCTTTTGGTCATCTCAGTAACTTCGGTTTCTTTAATACAAAGCTTTGCTTTAGTATTAATATGTATCTTTGGAAGTCTTCTTCCAGATATTGATTCTCCTAAATCATATTTAGGTAGAAAGTTCAAAATTATTTCTTGGATTTCTAAACACAGAGGAGTTTTTCATTCAGTTATTCCTTTAGCTATAATTTACTTCCTTACAAAATATTTCATAGGACAAAACTATGCTTTCGCTTTCGCAGCAGGATTCATATCTCATATTTTATTAGATATGATTACAAAAGAAGGAATTCATATTTTTCCTTTTGGTTTTAAAATAAGAGGTCCTGTTAGAGTTGGAGGATTTTTAGAACATATGTTTCTACTAGCACAAATATTTTTTATTGTGTTTATTTTTTACTGACGCTCTTTTCTTCAGATAATATTTTCTCTTGATGAACTTTTAACTCGTGATATCTTTGTTCATATATCTGAGCAAATGTTGTTAATAACTCTTTTTTAGTTAACTTAGTAAGTTTTCTTGAAATGTTTTTTCTATGAATAACTTTTGAAAGGAAATGCTTAATCTCTCTTTTTTGTTTTCTAACAAGATCTTCATATTCTTCTTCATTTAATCTATTGATTGCAATAATAAAGTCAGACTCAGAATTTACTTTTCTATCGAAAATAACTAATTGGCTTAGTTTAGATAAGTGCTTAGCTCTACTAGAAGGCCGTTTTGAGAAATAAATATTCTTAGCTGCTTTTTGTACAAGAACAATAAGAATAAACATACCTACGACATATGCTCCAAGTATAACAAAAGGAGTTGCTAACTGTTTAAACGAAGATGTAAATAAAAACGATCGTCTCAACATTTCAGATGTTAATACATATGGATTGTATTGCGCTGCTGCTTGTAAATATCCTGCAACGGTTTCCAAAGGCAATATCATATTTGAAATAAACAAGAATATTGCTCCTAGACTTATGCTGGCCATGTTTGTAGCCTGCTGAGTTGAGAAAGCGTATCCTATAGCCATACCTAAAAGTATGAAGAACGAAGCTGTTAAAGCCAATATGCAAATATTAACTCCTAAATTCGCAGTAATAATATCAATAAAGAAATACTTACTTGCTATTAAAATTAAAGATATTTGTACTGCAAGAATAATAAATGATGTTACAAATGTAGTGATTAAATAAAATTCATCTCTTGTTGGTGTTGTAAACACTCTAAATGCTGCTCGACTTTTTTTCTCTATAATAACTAGAGTGCTAGAAAGCAACATTCCAATAAACATTATAATTAAAACTAAAGCGTAGGGAAATAAAATACTTAATTGATTATCATCGGTTGTTACCGTTTCAATTTTTGTTGTAATAGGATTTACAATTTGATCTGAAGAAACAATCTCAATATTATTAATTTTATAACTAACAGATTCTAAATCTGATCTAATAGATCCTACATCTGAGCTAATATCGTCAAGATCGGTCTGAAGAGAACTAATGCTGTCTTGACTTTCTTCAGTTAATGCTTCAGCTTCCTCTAGCTTCGCATCTAAATTAGCCAAATCATCTTCAGTACTATTCAAATAAGATTTACTTGCAAGATATTCTTCTTCAACAATTTCTTCAAAACTATCATTAACATTATCATAATCATCCATATCATTATAGATTGTTCTTGTATATCCATGGAGTTTATCAAAGCTAGTTCCTAAATCAATTGATCCAGTATCCAAATCCATTTCACCAAGATTATCACCAATAATATCTGCATTACTAACAGAAGAAGCTAATTTATTCTGGATAACAACGAGAGATCCCAGATTAGTATCTATCGCTGCTGAACTTGATTCTAAAGTACTCAAAAGAACATCGGTTAAAGATTTACTTAATTGATCGGATTGTATTCCTATTTGTTCAGAAACGCTATCAATAACAGCATATACTATATTTACTCTACTTTTATCCACAACAAAAATTATTTCTTTAGAAGTCCCTTCGGCTATTTTAAAATCCTCTGGAAAAATAAGACACGTATGAAGTAATCCTTGTTCAAGTTGATCTACACAATGATTCTTTGATGGAAACAATTCCACTCCATAACCATTATCTGCAAGAGCAGTTACGAACTCATGAGTTAATGTGCTATTATCAGGACTTGTGTATCCTATGGAAATATCAATTGATGATGAAGAGTTAAATGCTAATCCAATAAGAAGGACAATAATAAGAGGACCTAAAATAACTGCCAAAATAGAAGTTTTTAATCTAAATAAGATTTTGAAGTTTTTCCCTATTGCTTTGAAAAATTTCACTTTTTTAGTTCTCCTTTATCTTTCCAAATAGAAACAAAGACATCATCTAAAGATGCTCCACTAACATTAATATATATTAAATTTTCATTTAAGTCCTTTGCCGCAGACATAAGACTAGTTAATGTCTTTTCAGGACTAGAAGTCAAAATATGCAATGTGTTTCTATCTACTTTTGTAGCTAGAACCGTTCTAGACTTTCGAACGCTCTTAATAATTTCATCATAGTTCCCAGGCAGGGTTTGAACAGTAATTTCTTTTTCAACCTTAAACTGTTTTTTTAGTTCTGTTGGATTTCCTGTAGCAAAAATCTTTGAATCTTTAATAATTACAATACGATCACAAAGATTTTCTAATTCTGATAAGTGATGGCTTGAAAGAATAATTGTCGTTCCTTTTTTGTTAATTTTTTTAACTATATCCCAAATATGAGTTCTTAAAAGAGGATCTAAATCTGCTGTTGGCTCGTCCAGAATCAAAATATCAGGATCATGCATAAGTGCACAAGCGATATCAAGTCGTCTTTCCATTCCTCCAGAAAGATTTTTTGCCTTGATATGTGATGAATTTTCAAGGTCCATTAAACTCAATAATGTAGCAACATTTGATTTTATGGTTTCTTTATTCAAATTATGAAGTGTTCCAAAATACTCTAGATTTTCTTTAGCAGATAAATCTTCATAGAATGAAGGAGTTTGCGAAGCAAAACCATAAATTTGTTTTACTAAACGTTGTTTTTTGAACACAGACTTATACAAATAATTGTCCTTGTAAGCTAAAAGATGATTTAATCTAAATACTACGTCTCCAGAGTCTGGTTTCAAGAAACCAATCATTGTGTTAAGAAAAGTTGTCTTACCTGACCCGCTAGCCCCTATAAATCCAATAATTTCTCCTTGATCGATATCAAGACTAATTTTGTCCAGAACCTTGTTCTCACCAAATGACTTGCTTATGTTCTGAATTTTAAGAATAGGAGCTCCCATAGAACAAGAATTCATAAAAACTCATTTATAAATATGTTGTTTTCATCTTTTAGGAGTTCTTTTTAGTAAAAGATATAGCAAAGCGCCTATAAGAATAGCCCCTGTAGCAATAGCTACACCAATAAGTAAAGAATGCATATCTAAAGAAGAAGCTGTGCTCGCAATTTCAGTCACTGTCTCCGAATATGCTATAGGCGCAGAAGAAGATGTAGCATCCACAACAATATCTTTAGCCGCACCACTAGAAGCAGCAATATCTAAGTCCATAAAATTACTAGATGAAGATCCCATCGAACGACTAGCTCCAAATAACCAAGCTCCTATTCCTAAAACAGCAACGGCTGCAAGAGATAAAAGACCAGGAAGTAATAATTTCAACTGTGACCACATAGAACTTTCTTCTTCTGGTAAAATAACAATAACTTTATTTGTTAATTCATAATGAATTACTTCACGACCTTTGTCGCTATAATGAAAAGAATCCCCACAAATAACACCTACTTTCATAAGTGCTTGCAAATTATAATGAACCGTTGATGGTGCTAACTTTAATTTCTTAGAAATTAATGATGCAGTGCTTTCTTTATTCTTTTTAATATAATTAAGAATTTTCTGGGCAGTCTCATTAGAAAGAGTTTTAGCAAGTTTACCTGCTCGAGATACTTTAATTACCTCGATTTTTTGTTTGTTTGTTTTATCTGCCATTTCATCACCGGTTTTCAGCTATCAATTGTCGCGAATGCCTATGAGTATCCTCAACAAAAAACAGTGTTCCAAATAAGTAAAATGCAGCTGTAATTATAAATAATACGATAAAGAACAACGCAGCTACAATTAATGAATTTGTGAAAAGAAGCGGTAAAACCAACACATAGTACTTATAGATTGAAAGAAAGAATAAAGCCACGTATATAATAAACCATAATTGAACAAGCAGTAATAATATTATATCAAGAGAATGTCTGATTTTTTTGAATGAACTTATGATATAAACAATAAGACCTAATAAAATTCCTCCCAAAAGAACATATGTCGCTGTGCTTTGAGAAATTCTAAGAGTTTGCGCAAAAATGTCTACCCCATAAATAGGAGAATTTCGTAGACTAATAACTCTAATAACTTGGGATCCTAATAAAACAGTTAATGATGTAACAATTAACCCCAAAAACCATCTGGACAATCTAAATGCTTTCTTTTTTTTCAATCCTACTAATAATACTATAGGGGCTCCAAGTAAAAACAACATCCCTAATATGCTAAATAAATAAATTCCTGTCAACAATAAAGCTTGACCTATTCCTCCTATGAATTGAGATGAAATCAAATTAACAAACCAAGAATGAGGTGTAGATAACAATCCTAAATATAATCTATCACCAAAACCTAGAATCATAGGCATCATATAGGTAAACGCATCTGTTACTAAATGTAAAACAAGCATTGCGCTGACAACTCTCAAAGCAGATCTTCTATATTTTAATTGTCTAATAAAATTAGTATAAACTTTTTCTCCATAGTTCCCAAATTTAGCCAAAAAAGACGCAGGAGAAAATGCTCCTTTGTGTTTTACAACAAAAAACAAATATAAAAACAACCCAATCATCAACAACGGAGCATCAATAGCAATAGCCAACCAAGACATAACTAAACTAAATACAACCACAAAAAATACCATAACAATGAAGAACATAAGTCCAAATCTCTTTGCATATGATTTAAAATTTATATTTTTAAGAGCATTCAGTTTAGGAGATAATAATTTCATAACGCTATGGTGTTCCGTAGACTTAGAAAATGCTAAACGAATACTTGCAAACACCAAACAAACAATTCCTAAATATAATCCTACCAATTCTATCTGGCTTGCATTATTAACAAGAGATGAAAAGAAGGGTTCAAGAAATGAAGATGTTTCTGGAAGAGCAGATGCCGCATAGGACACTAAATCTTTTATTATTAAAAAGAAATACCCAAATAAAAGCAACAAATCATTAAATGAATTAGCAACGCCAGTAAATATCTTGCTTATTTTTGCTCTATATAATATAACCCCTAAAGCAGACCACGAAATAATTTTTTTAATATAATCCCATTCAGGAGAAATGAACTCAAAAGCGTCAAAAATATTCAAAATAATAATCAAAAGAAGTAAAGCCTCTTCTATACCAATATCAATAGCCTTAACAACGCGTTTCTGACCCCTTTTCATACAAATTTCTAAGTGCGAAAGGTATATAAATCCTGCTCTTTATATTAATCATATGAAAATAGTTCGATTTGTACTCCTTGCACTCATCCTGTCAATCATCTGCTTTTCAGCAGTATCTGCAATCACAGTAGATGAACTCCTCCTAGAAGGAGAAGTATTTCTTATAGACAGCGGAACACTCTATGTAGATGTTGAGGAAACGGTTTATGAAAGAGATCTTTTCACAACAACTCTCATGTTTTTACAAACAAGTGAAACCGTTGTTAATGGAAATATGACTCTTGAAAGAAACGGAGTATATGTTGAGGCAGAATTCTTAGCCGATGATTTAGAAAACAACGACACATATCTTTTAGTAACCTGGACAGATTCAATTATTGAGAATTCAGACTATATTCTTAAATTTCTTATTGATAATGAAGAAGTTATGAGAAAAGAATTCAGCGTAGCAACAATTCCAAAACTTGTTGAAAACAGAAACTATGAAACAATAACTATAACAGAAGGTCAAGTTGATGGAGATGACGAATTGCGAATTCTTCTTGCAGATGTAGATTTTGAATATTCTGAAGAAGAATTTATTTCAGCACAAATCGCAGCAGAAGAAAATATTATAATTGAAAAAACAATTGAAAAAGAAACAATTACATTCAGCGATAACTCTACAGCGATTTTCTCAACAATTTATGTAACACTAAGTCCTCAAGTGAGTTTAGAAACACTCAGCATTATAGAAACAATACCTAAAGACATTGCTTCATCAACAAAATATATTACATTCGAAAAAGAACCAATAGTTCTTGAAGATGATCCTATTGTTATGTGGCACTTCGAAAACATCGATAAAGAACAAGAAATTTCTTACAAAGTTGAAGGAGACCTTGATGTAACAGGTCACACAGTTCTTCTTGCAAAAACAACAGAACAAGTTGAAAAATCAAGTGGAAAAGGGTTCTGGGCATTTATTCTAATTCCAATAGTCGCAATAATTATAATTTATTTCTCTAAATTTTCTCCTAAGAAAAAAAAGTAAAAGCGTAGGGTTGCATAAGCCACCTTCTGTAAGGACCGAATAAAAACCACTAATCAAGTTTTTACGATATCCTTCTGCCGGATTCTACTTAGCGTCTCAAGGACTTGCACTAGCAAGGGCGCGTCGTCTCATCCATTCCTTTGGAGACGTCTGCAGGTTAACTCAGCGTTGTCACCAACACTTTCGCGTGCGTCATCCCATAATCCAAAGGGGGTCTCGTTTCTGAACGGTTGCCAATCCTGTTAGGATTCTGCGCTTTTATTCGCAGTTGCATTTCCTGAATAAACAGGTAGTGGGTGGACTTTCCTAAGATAGTTAGACTATCCTGACCGAGCCACAACCCTACAAGAAAACACGAAGCAAGATCTGTTTATATGCTTAACTCTGTTTAGCATGAAGAAGCCAGAACACACAAAAGCTAATGTTTAAATAGAAGCTTTCTTTGAATATATTCATGAAAAAGGCAATCATCCTAATATTTCTTATCTTTATTACTATGCTTATCACTGCATGCGGTAGTTCTCAAGAAATCTATATGTGCTCAGATGGAACAGTAGCAGGAGATCAGCAAATAACAAGTTCTAGATATATTTATGTTTGCCCAGATGCTCGAAGAACCACAGATATCACTAATTGTTACTTCACTAAACAAAGTTCAATTGATTCTACGGAAGCAGAAAACAAAGCTACTGATTACGTTCGAGGATATGTAACTGCAAATGGCTGGACAACTCAATTTGTCAATGCATATATCGAAGAAGGTGATTGGTATTCTCAACTAGTTGTAGCTAAATTCGACGAGCAATCATATCAAACCACTGTGAAAATTGATGGAGAAAAAGGTATAGTTACTTGTATCCAAAATTGCGCATACACAGAATAATTATATAGGTGGTTTTAATCTTTCGAAAACTAATCTAATAGTTTTATCATCATAAGCTTTCTCCTTGAAAAGTTTCTTAATTTGATTTTGATTAAATCCTTTCTGTTCTAATCGTCTAACATAGGCTATTAGTTGAGACATTTGTTTTTCAAATTCTTTCTCTGAATGAGAAATTCTATGATGAATAAAATAAATAGCTATAATTAAAAGAATAACAAGAAGACTTCCAGCCAGATAAAACCACCAAGGAACAACATATTTCTCAGCTTCAACAACAGTTTCTAAATACTCTCCGTTAACTTGAGAATTTTCAGGAATAGTATATGGATTATCATCTTGTTCTTGGGCGTGTTCAAATGGATCGTATACATCTTCGTTTTCATCAACGAAGAATCTTCCCTCTTGTCGAGGATTCTCATCACAATCATAATCTACTTCAATACAGTTAAGATCACAAACATCATCAATTCCTTCAATACATTCTTGTGCATTAGCAAAGCTAGTTATGAGAATAAAAAGCAAAATTAGAAGAATCAATTTTAGGTTCATTCTGATATCACCACAAAAGTACCTTCATCAACTAAAGTAAACAATTCAATAACATCATCACTAACCATTCTAATACAACCATGAGATGCGGGTTGCCCTATTAGACCTTCTTCAGGAGTGCCATGAATATAAATAAAACGTTCGTAGGAATTTGCATTAGCTACTTCTTTTCCTTCCAAAGTTAAAATTCTTGTAATCACAAAATCTTCTTCAACATCAGATTGATCAGTATAAATTGTTGCTACCTGGCCCGTATCTTGACGAGCAGCAAAAATAGTTCCTCTTAGAGCCATTTCACCAATTTTATCTTTTATTGCAAGAACACCTGTTGGAGTTTTATCGCTACCTTCAATAGTACCGAAACCATATGCACTTGTAGAGACATCATATGTTCTAAAAATAGAAGGATTACTACTTTCTGTGTTTAGTAAATATAAAAATTGTTTTTCTCCATCAACAACAATCATAAAATCATTGTCATAACTAGGAAATTTCTCTAAAGTATCAGAATACAAAGCATTTACTTTCAAGGGAAGAGGAGTAGGACCTTTTATTGAACCTTCTATTGCTTTAACAAAAACATCCGAAAAAGAAGAAGCTTCTTGAGAATAGCCAGAAAGCATTGAATGAATATTTTCAGAATCTACCGTAGTACATGCAGAACTAAATGGAAGAAAATATTGAGAAAATATATTTGTGGATGCAAGACCAACATTTTCTGGCGTTAATTCGTAATGTGAAAAAAGATCACCATATGTTTTTTCGCTCAAAGTTCCATAAACATTTTCGGATTCAACACTAGCACGATAGAACACATCAGAAATCAACTCACTCTCATACTCTTTAGGATTAAAGAGATAATAAAAAGTATTTCTAAATGTTCCTGCTTCAACAAAGAGTTTATTTTTCTCTGTTATGAGTGAAGGTGTTGGTGTTAGCTCCGCAGATCTTGCGAAAGCAGATAATTGTAAGAAGGACTTACCCTCCTCTTCTTTATCTCTGGAAAGGGCTAAAGAAAAGGAGTACGGCTCTTGGTCTTTTGAAACAGACCAGGAAACCATAAGTAAATCCTCTTGACCGCAAAGTTTCTGTTTAACGTCTACATCGTAAACCTCAACAGGAACGGTGTTTTCTAAATACACACCGAAGGATAGAATTTTATCTGTAAAAGGGAAACTTGCTTGGAATCTATAATATTTTTTACCATCTTTACAAGTTAAATGATTAAAATCATTTGTGAAAGGAATCCATTGTAAAGGCGCATCAATAACATTAGTAATGCTTGTTCCTTCGACAGCAGTATAATCAAGATCGCCACAAACTTCTGGACGACAATAAGAAAGTATTGTTCTTGTTTCCTCTAATTGACTTAGAGTACTATAACAAACAGGACCTACTGAATGAATAAAGACAGGCTCGCCCATAGGATCAGGAATGAACTCTCTATAACAATAATTATCACTTCTTGCAGGAGTTTGAACTTTTCCTCGACCAACAAATATTCCTGCATGACCATATTTAGATGAACTTGTTGATACAAAAAGATCTCCTTGTCTAAGTAAAGAAGGATCATTAAATTTCTGATTTTTAGTTAATGGTCTATCGCATTTATCTATACCATTACCCGTTATTTGTAAAGCATAAGATTTTTCTAAAGCAAAATCGAAAACACTTGTAATAAAAGCAGCACATTGAACGCAACAAGTTCCCTCAGGGTTTTGTGTAAAGCCAGGATAAAAAATCATTTCATTGATAGAACAAGTTCTAGTCCATCCATCGTTATCGCATTCTATTCCTTTCTCTATACTGTCATCATAAGCTCCTCCAATATACTCTTTAGCATACTCAACTACTTCTCCGCAAGGACCTGTTTCTAATTCATATGAAGTCACAATTCCTTTTTCTTCGAAATAATTTTTCCATGCACAATAGGAATTTTTGAAAGCATCAAGATAATCACTCGTCATTCCATCAACATAGGGTTCTCCTTGATATGTTGTCATAATACAATCCCACATCTTTGTTAGATTATCAGAGAAAGCATTACAAGCAATGTAATCAGCAGTCACATGAACTTGAGCTGTTTTTGATTGTAAGTATGCATTTTTATCATTTTCAGCAATGCAATTAATTTGAGATTCTGTTTCTGAAACAAAACCTTCGGATTCTTTACAAAAATCTCCTTTTCCAAAGTCGGCATCAATAATTTTGTGAGCCATAAGAAGAGAAGGATCCACACCAAAAAGTTGAGCTGCATTAATAACTAAATCCGCATAAGTTTTCCCGTCGGTTCCGGAAACAAAGTTCGTTGTAAGTTCAAGATTAGTTATAGGATAAGATTCTTCAGTACACCAAGCTGCAGGTCCAACGACTGTTTCTTGCAGGTTCTCTATTTGCTGTGCTGAAGCTAGTTTAAGAACAGCAATTTCATCAATAGGAACTGCTCCTCCAACCATAGGAGGCTGTGTTGACCACAATTCTTTATCACTAAGAAAATCCAGAGTGTTTTCATCATCCTTAAGATCGGATAGTATCATTGTTGATTGTGTTTGTGTATTAATAATAAGATCAACATGTTTGTTATTTTTTGTTGTGCTTGTAAATGTCTTTGTTGGATCGAAAGAAAGATCAGTCAATAATTTTTTTGTGTTCTTAAAATCAAAAAAGTCTCCTGTATATACTTCTCCAGATGCAAAGAAACTAACTACTTGTAAAGGATATCTGCTTGGAAGAGAATAATCAATATCAATCACGCCGACACAGTTTTGTTGATCTTCTTTGTAAATTGAAATAAATTGATCGACAATATCAAGAGCCATTGCGTCCTCTTCTTTATTCATAGTAATAGTCAAAGAAGATTTATGTTTTTCATTAAAATCTCTCAAAACAATATCTACACAAGTAGAAAGAGTACCATTACACTTTTCTGTAAGATTATTTACAAATTCAGTCACAAGATCTAAAGAATCAATGTTAATATCTGAAACTGATTCCGTTGCAGGTATGAAAGAAATATAATTTGTAGGAATAGCTCCGGAAGTAAATGAATACTGAAATGAACCAGAACCACATGATTGAGATAAAGAATCTACAAATTTTTGAGGGTGTTCTCTTGCTTGTCTATAATTAAATTCGCCGGATAAACCGTTCTCATCAAGACCTTTTTGAATATCAACATCTTCAATGTCTCCCCAAGTTATGAGTGATTTATCAACACCTTTTCTTTGAGCTGCGTATTTAATAATATCTTGTAAAGAACCTGCGCCCCGATTATAAGCTATGGAAAGGAAGTAATAATCAGGATTCACAGGGTTAAGTGTGTGTTTCATATGTTTTTCAATGACTGCAGCAGCAGTACGAATTGCCATTTCATAATCTCCTTTTTTAATAAGATCGAAATCACAGAAAGAATTATCTTTACATGCAATAGGAGTTATTTGTGTAAGACCGCAAGCTCCTGAAGGATTACAATAAGGTCCTGCTCCGAGATATTGGTTTTGATAATATTCTCCTCCTGTCTCTGCAGCAATAATAGAATATAAAATTTCTTGAGGAACACCAAACTCTTCGCTTGCTGCTGTAATTATTTTATCTACGCCTTTTTCTTTAAGACCTTCAATCAATTGCATCATATCAATTCTTTGTTTTGCAAGAATTTCTTCATCAATAAAACTAGGATCAATTGAACTTGAACAAAATCCTAAAACTCCCGCGGACACTGCGTCAATTCCTGCTTGAGTAAAAGCAGATTCATAAATTGCTTCTCCTATGATTTTTTGCCCTGCACTATTTGGATGTAATTTATCGTTTGATGCATACATATCGAGAAGTTTAGCGTGATCTTGAGGATCTCTAAGTTTAGAATCTACATCAACAACAGCATCTACATTATTAGGTTTAGAAAGAATCCACGCATTTACTTGTTTTTGAATATCATAATGCTTTTGTGTCCATTCTATAACGCCGCCGTTATATGTTGTCGAATATCCTTTTGAAGATGTAATTGTTGCAGCTATAACTCTCATTCCATCTGCATGTGCAGAATCATACATTGATTGTAACCAAGAACTTATTCGTTTAACAGATTCAGAAACGGATCGTCCAGAAGAAACTTCATTATAGAGGTCATTAATTCCTCCAAAAATAATGATGTCAGTATATCCTTTGTTTGCCACAGTGGATTCATACTCATTGTTTAGTTGGTATGTGGTGTGTCCAATTGTTCCTTTATTTTCAACGGTTCCAATATTTTGTTGGCCTAAGAAAGAAACATATCCTCCATTCGCAGTTATGGAATCACCATATGCCACTACACGAAGATCATCTCCTAAAGCCACACCTGTAAACGCATCCTGCGGCGTAAACAAACTTAATGCTTGAATACCTCCAGAAGCATAATTTGGCCTATAAACTGCAGCAATATTTTCTTTTAAATCTAAGAAAGAATCTTTAGATAAGCCTTTCAAAGTTGAATGAATAACTTGTCCTTTACCAGAATAAATAGAAGCTTGAACCATTTCCTGACTATTTTGAGAATAAAATATTATATCTCCTGTTTGAATATCTTCTTGAACTTTAGAGAGATCGCATTCTTCTTCTAAAAGAGAATCACATAGACTTGTTCCTTGTAATATTATTTTTTTGTAATAATCATTAATACTCATACGATAATCAAAAACATATATTCCTGCGTGTTTTCCAATCCACCACAGCCAACCAGCACTATCAAATCCTGGCTCAGTAATTTTATATGTGTTTGATCCTACCTGTTGCTCCGTTATAGAAACACCGCTGAAAAAAGAGGAAGCTCCATTTTCATCTACATCCTCTTTTGTTTTTTCGTATGTATAAGGAGATTCTCCCCCATAAACGTAAGGAAGAGTGGAACCATCTGCAGTGTATAATTGGTAGTAATAATCTGCAATTTGAGAAAAACAATCTCCAGAACCACATTCAATAATTTTTTCTTCACCATAACCACCCATTAATCCTGTTGGATAATTTCCTTCTGTTGGTTTTGATTCAGCTTCAACAGCAACTGTTTCAAATTCTTTCAAAGGAACATAAATTGGTTTTGTTGCTTTTGTTGAAATAATAAGTTCTTCTGGTTTTTGTTCGAAATCAATATTATATACATAAGTTAAAGGGAATGCATCATATCCTTCATTATAACGAGCTAGCGCATCTTGAAAATAACTTTTTAGCGATGTTGAAAAAGTAGGAACACAATCTCCTTTTGGAGAAGTATATAGAGGATAAATATGATCTCCACAAATAGTTTTAGCAAAACCTCCTTTATCATCTGTTAATCGATATATACCAACTGTCTCAAAAAGATTTATTAAAGCTGCTTCTGAGGACTTTTTAGCAGCGAGTTTCAAGTATAATTGAGCAGCTTGTGCTTCTTCATTTTTGTATAAAATATCATATTGTTTTACACCGATAGGATTTTCTTGAACAATACTATCAGGGATAAAAAAAAGAATTGAAAAACCTAGGGGAACGACTTGTAAGCCTGCAAAAATCAGTCCCTCTCCTTTTTTACTTAGTTTCATCATATCCATACTGCCTCTACATAATCAGATGCAGATCCAAAGTCTTCTGCAAAAACTAATCTTATTTCGTAATCTCCTGCTTGTTCATATTGTGCTTCGAAAAAAGCAGGCAAAGTTATAGATTGTAATTTATCCTTAGATAGTATTAATGCTTTATCGGAATCTGCTTTTCCAACAAACAACGGCCTTATGTAAAGAAGTTTATCTTGATAATATACGTGCGCAAAAATTGCACTGTCTTCTTTTAAGAAAGATCCAAAAGCATCTCTTGCAAGAGTTTCCACAGGACCTAAATATTTTGTTTGTTTTACAGCCCTTTCACTCGACACGGCTTCATTAATATAAATTTTAAAATATTCATTAAGAGCATCGGCTACAAGCATTTTCTCATCACCCACCAATACAGGAGATTGCGCGAATGTACGTAGAGCTTGAGTTGTTAAAAAATCAGATTCTATTTCCACAACTTCATTAGCAATGTCTTTTGTATTTAATTTTCCCGATATTAAAATAAGAATGATTGCTGCCGCTATCAAAAGAAAAGTCATTGTTCCTTCCGTCGCATTTAGAAAATGCGAAGCTTTTCTACTTCTTATCATTCTTGATCAACTCGTAATAAGGCAGGATAATATTCTCCATCAATGTATGCGAGAGTATATCTTTCATCCCAATAATCCAATCCTCCTTTTGCTGTGAAAAAAGCTATTTTATCAAATTCAGGCTTTTCTCCTGTTAATTCATTTCCTTTCACACTTTTCAAACTCAAAAACATTCTAGGAGCAGGAACGTTTGTAAAGCACTCCAATAATTGTTTTTCATTAAACTTAGATACATTAATCGTGTTTTGAATGTCATAGCCAGTTATAGGATCTTTTGCTGCAAAACAAGTATTTGTAATTCTAGCTACAACTAGATCTCTGTCTAATACTTTAGGAACTGCAGCAAGAGAGTCGATATATGAACTTGATATTAATACAAAGGCAACAAAAGACAAAAGAATAAGAATTAACACAAGAGCAAAATAATAAATCTTACTACTAACAACAAAATTAGATCCGTCGTCTTCGCCTTGACCAGCGGCGCTTTCGCCTTTTTTGTTTCTAAATAGTTTTTTCATATTAATACCTATGAATAGTAATTAGCTAATGCGAGTGCTACTCGTTTTGCAAATATTTGTTTTGTTCCTTTATCCTCATCACTTATTTCTTCAAATTTAGAAAGAGTATCTCCCCATGAAGAAATTTTTATCGTAACTGTTGCAATGCTTCCTTCTTCAACTTGTTCGAAAGGATGACTTACAAATTTCAATTGGTTTGCTAACAATCTATTAATCTCTTCAGCCAAAGGTTTTGTTTGAGTTTCTTGATAAGAAGAATATACAACACTGCTTCTATAATCATCTTCGAATTGAAGATGTATTCTTAAATTAGAATCACCGTTTACATTAAATCCCTCTGCCTCTAAATCAGAAAGAATGTTTTTTCTTAATTCTTCAATAATTACTTTTTCATTAATAGTTCCTGACGAAGTAGTTATTTCGACCACAATATCTTCTTTCTTTAATATGTTTTTATCAAACATTTCTTGTAATAAAAGCTGTTCTTCTTGGTTGAAACGACCATTTACAAAAATAATTTTTGAGAATATTTTATTTATTGAAAAAAATGATGCATCTAGAGCAACTGAACTCATAACTCCAAAAATAGCAGAGGATTGATATTTCTCTTTAATGTAAGATAAGGATTGCCCTGCTATAACAATAGAATCGCTAGGAGCCACAGTTATAGCATTCCCTTCCACAAGAAGCGTTCTGTCAAATGATTGAGGATATGTATATGAAACATCAAAAGTAGTAGTATGAAGAGATTCCGTTATTCTAGAAATATCTCTAGCAATATATAAATCAAGAACAGATTCTTTGTCAGTAATAAGACCTGTTGCATTAATAAATGCCAAAGCAAGAAGTACAACTATACCTAACTCTATAAGTGTAGTAATAGCTATACCCCCCCTCTTTTGCCATCTCATAATAATCAAATACTCCCTTTTATTTTACACAGTTATTGTTTTTATGATGAAAAAAGAATACTTTCTTTTTTCAGCATCCTGAAAATCTAATGATTTAAATTTTCTTGATTTCTGGTTCTTCTTTTGCAAACACAAAAGTATCAGAAGAACCTTCGTTATCAATTACTTCAAAAGGATATATGTGATAATATCCTGCCTGATCTTTCAAAGTAAATCCTTTGTCAATTTCATAATTAAGAACATCATTAGCAATATCAAATGACTGAGCTGTTTTTCCATCTTCAGAAACCCACGGCAGAGGAAATTTCATATTAAAACTATCTGCAAGTTCATAATTATTTTCTCCTTTCTCAGAAATATATAACTGAACAATTGCCTGATTATAATATACTTCTCCAATTATTCCTACTTTAAAATCATAATACTTTGTGGTTTGTTTAAACAAAGTAGAAAAGCCTCCTGTCTCTAAATCAAAAATACATCCTTTCTTTTGTTCGGAAGCTAATGCGTTTTTCATACAATTAAACGTTTTTGTTAAAAAATAATCTTCTAGAACACCAAAACCAAGAGCTATTTTAGATCTATCTTCAAGAAGAAGACCTTGATTTTCTAAAGCGTTCAAATGCTGATCATTAATACAATCATCCAATTCCAAACACACACCTATAATGTTTTTCTCGCCTTCTTTTGTTAGTTTAAGATTTACATGCGGACCAAATAAATATCTATCATCAATATCATCATCATTTCTAGCATATCCTGTTCCACCAATAACAACTCCACCAGTCCAATACCATTCTTCCGTAAGATATTTTACAAAATCAAGATCCTGTTCTGCTCGGTGATAATCATTTGTACCTCTTTGGCCAAAAAATAAATCATGTTCTGCCGCTTCAGAATAATTCATTAAAATTGTTATATCCCAAGGAATAGGCATGAATAAACCTTCGTCGACATCATTTTTTATCTTTACAATGTCTTGCACTTTTTGAGAATAAGCATATCTTCCACGAGAATTTGCAAAAATAGCTGAAGAAACACCCACGGACATACAAGTTGGTTTTGGACAAGAATATTCTTTATTTATAGATATTTTGTAAGGTTTAAGATAAGGTTTTGTATCACTTTCCTTCCAATAAGGACCATCATTACAATGGCAAACACAAGCACGATTACGGCATTGTTCTACAGAATGAAAAGGATGCTTAAAAATTATTGCTTCCGAAGGACTTCCTTTTTTTTCTAAACGAATATCTCCTCCACCTGCTGAGAAAAACATAAACATTTCTGAATTACCCATTTGAAAAAAAGTTGTTCCTTTATCCGGACCATCGGATATAAGTAAACCATTAATTTCATCTACAATAGGTTTTAATCTATCTTGATTATCAGGGTTTTCTCTGAAAGCTTTGTTAAGCGCATGAAGACCGCCAATGATAAGCATAAGAGAAAGGACTATACTAATAAGAGTGTATAAAAGAGCAATTCCTTTCTTGTTTCCAAATTTCATAATTTAGCTTGTTGTTGCTGTTTCTTTTGCAGTTTTTGCTTCTATTATAAGCATACAAACATCTTTATCCGTTGCGCAGGTTTTTGCGAAAGAATCACCGACTTTATTTAATTCTAAAAACTCAATGGCGAAATCAGAAAACAAACATTTTGTTTTATCCGTTCTTTTAATTTGACAAAAAAGAGAATCGCTAGGAGTTTTTCCTCCATTCATATTAGCTGTAAGTTCAGCGCTAAGATATAAATTACCGTCAAAAGAAGTTCCTTCCAGATAATTTTTTATTAGAGCCAAATCATCGGCTAATATTTTAGTTGGAGTATCTTTGAATAGGCCTGTTTTTGGCAATTTGCTTTCTGGTTTAAATTTATAGGCTAATGAGCTATAGTCATCAGAATTATCGCAAGGACAAAGATCTATTTTGTCATTGAATTCATCATCGTCATAATCACCTGAACTGAGAAATGCTCCTGTTTCGCTCGAAAATATATCAAAACTATTTGTGGCCCACATAATAATAAGAACTACAATAATCAATACAGGAATTAAATAAACAATTTTTTTCATTTGAGCTTTTTTTAAATTTTTCATTATGCTATTCCTCCGTTTGTTGGTAATGGATGCGTTTCATCGCTTGTTTGAGTGTTTGCTTCATCATTAGGATTTTTATTTACAAAATCTTCTAGTGTAGAAGGTTTTAGTGTGTCTGCTACAAGATCTTCAGTATCCGAAAACTTATCAGCTAAAAAGTAAATGGATAAAACCATGACTACTAAAACAAGAATTAGTCCCATAATCATTTTCATATTTCCTTTTTTATATATCATCCTAATAATGCCTCCGACGCATATTCTTCTCCTTGACCAACAAAGACATTCGCAAGGGAACTCCAGTTATTAATTAAAACAAAAATTATCATTGCTACAGACAATACAATAATAATTGAAACTATTGTTGACATTCCTTTTCTTTGTTTGAATAATAAATTTCCGCAAAATAATAAATTTTTAATCATATGTATAATGCCCCCATTTCATTTTCTGCATATTTCATTGTAGTTAAGAATAATTGAAGATCTGTATTATGACTCGTATCGAAACCAGGAATGGTAAATCCTTTATCATGACTGCAAACTGTAATTGCATATGTTTCGTCTGTTTTTATTGAACCCTCTGAATGAATAGCGTTTTTATCTGAATCTTTAGTCACAGAAAGTAAAATTTCTGTTAAGAAAAAATTAGAAAAAGATATTTCCTCAACAAAATCCTCAGTATAAGCCAAACCGTCTAAGATATTAGGAGGAAAATTAGGTAAAACATCAAAGTACATATTTCTATTTTCAAAAAAGTATTTGGCGTAAGTTATTGTTTTATCTTTTTTAGGAGGATAAGGTGTTTCTTTGAGAAAATCAACAAACTGTTCTCTAGAAATTTCAATTGGCTGCGCTTGACCAAGCACTCTTCCTTTTTGTTTAACATTTATAGCATACATAATGAGACATTTCCAACCCGGAGTAAACCCGTCTCTTTGCCATAAATCCCTATTAAGAAATTCTCCTTCGTTAACAATCCAGTAACTCCTAGCCATTTTGTTAGCCATAAAATACATCAGTTCATACTCATCACCTTGACTAACTCTAATTTCATGAGAAATAGTTTCGCAAACATTTGATGATTCTGCAAGACCTAAAGATATTTCGCTAGTAATGGTTTGTGCAGCTAAGGAAGCTTTACAAGTTACTCCTTCAGCGACTTTTCCAGAAGTCTCTGCAGCTTTTAATCCAATACTCGCTACCGCTCCAAAACTAACTAAAGCAATAATAATAAACATAATTGTTGCAAGTCCAACAACTCCTCTTTTATCCAAATAAGCCACCTGTTTTATTCATAAATGAAACTATAAATATTAGAAAGAGAAGAATCGCTACTACAATAACTAGAATCTGGCTTATGCCTATGGCTACACCTCTTCTATTTGCCCTTTCCATGGTTGATTTTCAAGAAGAAGGAGTATTTAAAGGTAGCGGTAACTTCAAAGGTGGAAAAAAAGAATAAAAAATCTAAGAACTAAGAAAAAGAGCTTTTAGAGCTTTTTAGAAAAATTATTCTGCAAGATCACAAGCTCCTTCACCTAAAAAAGCAGCTTCGTCCCAAACACATTTAGTTGAAATGCATTGGTTCTCTTCACAAGCAGATTGAGTGTTTAAATCTTCACAATTTACAACGCCAGCACAATCATCACAGAATCGACCACTATTATATTCATTTGTTTCCGACCAAAAACAATCCACGGAATACTGACAGGCTGTTTGTCTCATAGTGTGATCTTTACATAATGAACGACTAAAATCATCACAAGTCAAAGTACAATCTTCAAAATACAAAGGATATGACTCTCCATTTAAAATAACGACTTTGTCAACACCAGTTATTATTTTTGTCGGCGTTACGTAAGAAGCGTAATTATCTTTTTCAGGAATAGTAAAAATAACACAAACTTGATTTTCTGGAGAAACAGAAATTTCATTATATGCTTGGAATCGTTCTATTGGTTGAGAACCGCAGAGGCCTCCTTTTGATTCAACAAAACCATACATCCTTATGTCTCTTGGGTCTCCAGGGCCAGTAAGCACAGGCGAAATAAACGCATAATTTTGATTTTTTCTAGAAACATAATTTATAGGATTTATATCTATTGTTCTTATTTCTGGTTCCGGCGAGGCAGTTTCAGGTTGCTCAAGATCATTAGTAAGCACATAAGCCATAGCACTAGAAAGAGGTTCTCCTTGTGCATTTAAAACTCCAAAATTTAATTTATATTTAGTATTAGGTTTCAATGTTGCTGTAAATTCTAATTTATTATGTTTGTCGCATGGTTTTTTAATATATTTATTTTGCTTAGTTGAAGAAAGTAATTTTCCCTCAGGAGGTATTTCTCGTATATTAACATAACATTCCGCTGAAGTTTTATAATTATTTTTTGCCGAAATAGGTACTTTTCCAGGATAAATCTCATTAGTTCTAAGCCCTGTTTCTATTATCTTGCCGTTAATTTCTAGATAAGCCACTCCTTGAGCATTATTTACACCAGGTACGGATTCAGTTCTACCTGCTTCAGGATAATTAGGGACTTCGTCTCTAGGAACAAGATAATTGGTATTAGACAAAGGAGCATTTTCAAAATCAATAATTGCATCTGTTCCGCTATCATCCTCATCACCAGTTCCATCACCTGTTGTTCCTGATGGAACTATTGTTTTCTTCCAATCTTCGAAAGCAGTTTTCTCTCCTGGCTTCGGCATACAACAAATTAAACCTTCTTTGTCTTTAGCAAAAAGTTTGTTTTGAATTGAAGAAGCTTCATTACATTCTTTAGCGAGCACATGACCATAGGCTTCACAACTTGTTCCTCTTTCAAACGATTCTACTCCTCCTTTTATGAAAAAGAAATAAATTACTAAAACGAGCAAAGCAATAGCTATAGTCACTATAAGACCTATTGAAAGTTCCGTTGCTTTTTTTGAAGAAAACATTTCTCACATCACCACTAATCAAAAATTAAAAAGAAAATAAAAAAATCACTACTTAGAGCAACACTTAAATCCTTGACCACAACCAGTTGCTGATGGAATTAGAATTCCATTTGGACATCCAGTTATAGATGTAGGTATGCAATCTCCATTATATAATGATCCAGTACATGCGTTTGTATCTTGAATGTCTTCAGTTGATCCGAAAAGAAGAACCGCCAGAACAACTAAAACCAACAATGCAATAGCTGCAATGATAATAACATTCATAGAAAGTCCTTGAGCTTTATTATTCATAGTATTTACCTCGTGTAAGTTATATACTCCTCTGGGAG
>CAYRYC010000009.1:0-29205 GCA_964428445.1 uncultured Methanosarcinales archaeon
CCAGAATCATAAAAGAATGCAGAATCTTGAATATCATAGCTTAATCCTAATTTTCCATTTCCTAAATCTTCAACTTCGAATGATTTTACTAAAGGAGCATCCTCATCTACAATAAAAGGCCAAGATAATACAGAAGGTTCTCCAGATTCTTGTTTGAATATTAATACATATTCTCCACCTGTAAGAGTGGCTTTTTCAAAAGAATGACTACAATAATAAATACCATTTCTATTAGCACAACTCATAGGATAAGAACTGCCATCTTTTTCTATGCTAACAGGACTCTGAGCTGAAGCATTTACAATTGTGGTATCAACGGATTCTCTATAACCAGGTAATCCTTGATCTCCAGAAATTTTAACACTAAATGCAGAAACCTGCATAGGTATGATAATTATAAGTGATAGAACTAAATAAATTGCAAATAAGCTGATGTATTTTTTCGACCCCATGAGACATATTCAAAGAAAGTTCATTTATAAATACTTCGGTATAATTATAGATTTAATATGACTCAAAAAGGCCTATACAAAAGATATTTAAACCGTATAAAGTTGATTTTAATATGAAACAAAAAACATACTTATTCATGGTTATTATTCTTCTCTTGCTTATTATTCTGGTTTTAGCATTTATGCTTTATGAGAAAGAGAATTCACAAATTCAAATTATCAACACAAATACATGTGCTGAAGAAACCGGTGAAATTATGAGTCTTGAAGAAGCTCAAAATATTGCAGCAAATAGCGAGTGTGGCGAAAAAGCTTTTCTAAAAACAATTACTTGTAATAGCAACACAGGTACTTGGTATATTGATTTAGAAGTTTACGACGACGTGTGGGCTGCGGAATTTTCTACTCCACCTGGTCGTCCTTCTCAAGAAGAATGCTTTCCCATATGTGTTATAGATGTTGGAACAGGACAAGTTAGTATAGATCCTGGTTGTGGTTGGACTGGATAAAAGAATTTAGAATCCGCCTAATTCAGCGAATTTACTCTGTCGACGTTGCTTCTCTAACCATTTATACACAGCAGAATGAGGACTTCCAGAAAGAAGAGTTTCAACAGCTTTTTTACTAATAGCTACTTTATCACAAAATCCAATAATTGCTATGGTTTTTCCATAAACACTAATGCTTGTATCGGTTAAATCTTGGATTGTTTCTCTAGCTTTACCGGAGGTTCCAATAACTCGACCTTTCAATCTAAGCATTTGATTTGGTGATTTTACATAATCAGACATGCTGATTAATTCGAGAACATAATCTTGTTTGAAAAGTTGCATTGCAATATCGGGGTTAAAACCTCGACCAATTGCTTTGATGATATCTTTGAGAAGGTATAATTGGAAGGAATCAGAGCTTGTTAGTTTAACATCTCCTTCTTTACTATCGACGTCAATCTTAACTTTTGTCTGATCTTCGAGCTCCTGCTTAATAGAACCATCTTTACCAATAAGAACTGCCACTCGTTCTTTAGGGATCTTAAGCTCATATGTGAATTCTTCCATCAAAGGAGAAGAATAATGTGTTGTTTTTAAAGCCTTTGTTTATAAATACTAATTAGTAGAAGCGTTCTTCATCTTAGCCAATTTATCATAAACTTCCTGAGGATCTCTTTCATATCCTCGCTTCTTAAAGAATTTGCAAATTACTCCTATATCTCGTCTAAGAAGTTCTGCTGCGTTTGGAGCATCAGCAGCCGTTGCCTGAGAAAAATCAATGAAAACAGGCGAATCATTCTGCACTAATATATTAAATTCAGATAAATCACCATGGACAAGATTAGAATCCATGAGAAGTTTTGTGATAGCTTCATGAACTTCTTCAAAGAATTCTTCCGGATCTTCAAGTTGAACATCTTTCAGTTTTGGAGCCGCCCGACCATTCTCGTCATCAATAAATTCCATGACAACAATATTATCTTTGAATGTAAGTGGTGTTGGAACTCGAATATGTTCTCTCGCTTTGAGAAGGTTTCTATACTCTCTCTGATTCCAAGCAAAAATAATTCTTCTCTTATCTCCTTTCGCATCAGCGTATCTCGGATCTTGAGAAATATATTCATACATCTTATTAAAATTACAATTCTCGAGACGATAAATTTTCACAGCGACAAGACTTTCATCCTTTTTCGTTGCAGAAAAAACATTTGCTTCTTTTCCAAGATCAATAGCACTAGTTAATTCTTCAAAGTAACCCTGCCCAGCAAGCTTGTCCAAATTACGAATCGTAAACTTATCAAAAACGTTTCCGTATGTTTTCCATTCTTCTCGAGATCGATTAACAACCATGTAGAAGAACAAGTATTGAAGCATTTAAAACAGTTTAGAAAAAATATGGGTCGGGAGGGATTGTTGCGACTAAGTCGCAGACGAAGGACGCAACTCGAGAAATTTCAGATGCTCAAAAATTAAGAATTTTTGGCACAATGTTCGCTTGCGCTCAATTGTTTCGAAGATGTTCAAATCCCCTATAATATCTAATCATAAGAGTTTGATGAGAAAGATATGGGTCGGGAGGGATTTGAACCCCCGACATCGCCCTTTCTTGGTAAGCGAAGCTTACAAGACTGTTGTCTTCGCCAACACTTCAGGGGCGCGCTCTGCCAGTCTGAGCTACCAACCCTTGGAATTTGTGAACAAATTACAAGTCCGGAGGAAGCATAGCTTTCGACAGGACAAGTTGTATCCACAAATACTGGACTTTAGATATCTAAGAGTTAGAATCTTATTTATAAGGTTTGTCAATATAATGGCTTTAAAACTACATAATCATATTTATAAATTAATGAATAATTAGGTAAATATGGCCTATAAAGTGCACAAAATACGTAATCTAGATGATCTAAAAAATGTTGAATTAAACTCTTCAATTTCACTATTTGCAAAAAATGCTAATGAACCAAATATTAACCTAATTTATAGTGGAACACTTATTGGGCGAAAAAGAGATGAAAAAAATAAGTCCACAAATATTAGAATTATAAACATAATAAACCACGACGGTAGAAAAGTCGTTGAAAGAACATATGATCTCATAGATCATTTTAAAGAAGGGTTTGAAAGTGAAGGAATATTCAAAGAACAAATTTTCAATCCAACCACCTATCCACGTAATGAAAGATCCTATGATTGGTTTTCTTCATAAAACTACAAAGTTAGAATTCTATACCTAGGCCACGTTCTGAACGATAGAGCCTGCAACTATATTAAATATCAAAACAACAACAAATGCCAGAATTACATATGTTTTGGTTGATTTCATCATTATGCTACCAAGAGCAGCTTGTTCTCCTACTTTATCAGGGCCGTTCTTAATTCCACTCCCTATGACTGTTAGAATAAATGCCAGTTGAACAACATAAAGTCCTACCACAATTTGGAATTGATATGTTGGAATTCCTACTCCAAACATTCCCAACAATGCACTTCCACCCATTCCTCCTGAACTACTAGCTAAATCTCCTAGAGAAGTACTTAGTTTTCCTAAAATTTTTGTAATCATGCTTGTAATTCCAACTACTATTCCAGAAATAACTGGTGTTAGGAAAAGAGTTTGACTTTTCATACTTGTAATTGTATCTCCCATTAAATCTTGGAGACGCTCATCTACTCTATGCATTTGTTTTATGTAATCAGAAACATTCATCAGTGCTTGACTTGCGACTAAAGGTCCTTTTCGACTTGATTCTACTAAAACTTTCATAGAACTTTCAATTATGTCGGAAGGATAATATTGCATTGCTCCTTTTTTAGTATCGAAAATTGCCGCATTAACATTCATCCCTAATCTAGTGATATTTGTATGTACAAGCATAAAGAATTTTCCTGATGTTGTATCTTGCATTTCGCTAGCTACTTTTCCAAAAGCAATCTCAGCAGGTATTCCATCACCTATCCTACTTCCTAATTGAAATAATGCGCTTGAGAATTCTAATTCTAATTTTTTTGATTGCTCTCTAATTTTAATAACTTTTTTTGATTTTAATTTAAAATATGTTCCTATCGACAAACCTATACCTAAGGGTATGAATAAACTGAAGAGCACTGCTCCTAATCCAAACGGACCAACCATTTCTCCAGTGGGGGCTTTTGTTACCGGATCCATTCTTTCACGATAGTTAAGAAATTGATATTTTATGGGGCCGTATTGTTCTGTAACTCCATCATACAAAGGAACTAGTTTTAATCCACCCGTATCTGTTTCTACAACACCATA
Source organism: uncultured Methanosarcinales archaeon (assembly GCA_964428445.1). GTDB lineage: Archaea > Nanobdellota > Nanobdellia > Woesearchaeales > SKGA01 > SKGA01. The sequence goes on from CAYRYC010000009.1 coordinate 4,221, forward strand.
ATCGACAAGTCCTAATCCACTCCAAATAAGAGGAATCAAACCGATAAAAATAAACACAAGAGCTATAGCAATAGATAAATATAAAGGACTCAAAAATAATTTTTTCTTTCCAACATTAATAGATACTTTTTTTAATTTTTTTAATTCTGGATTCTTGGCAGTTATATCTCCTTCTCCCGAGCCTCCGGGGCGCGTGGCCAAAATAGTTTTTCCTAAATAGAAAACCATTACGGGCAAAGCCATATTATAAAAAGCGAATAAATGCCACCATCTAAATCCTTCCATGAAACTTACAACCAGAGGAAGAATAACTAGTGTTAAAATTGGAAGAACAACTCCAAGCATGTTTAATGTCGTAAGAGGTCCTTTTAGATTGTGAGCATAGTGAATCATTTTTTCATATGTTTCACTCAACATAACTTCAAGAGATTTATCTAAACTGTTTAGTCTTCTTTCATTGCTTGATTCAAAAAGAGATGCTTGAATAAGATGCATACTCTCAACATATTCCATGTTATATTTTCGCCAAGTTTCTAAATAAGCGGCAAGAGAATCTTTTACGGATTCATATTTTTCTGTTTCCACATCCCAAATAACTTTTCTCATATCCATAGACAATGGAGGACTGAGATGTTCGGATGCAAAAGCAATTGCTCGTTCAAGGTTTGACGTGTGTCTCATATATGTAACAATATAGAAAACCGATAGAACCATTTGATTACTTGCTTTCATTCGCCAAGTTTTTGCCAATGTCAAAGGCAGTTTTTGCAAAGGTATGATAATAGCTAATGCTGCGAATAAAAAGAACATAACGAAAAACATATTTCCAGATCCGCCTAATAATAAAGGAATCATGAAAAAGAAAAATATTGCTGCGAAAACTAAGACTAAAGGAATAAGAAGTGAAGCGCTGTATACTCCCGTCGGTGTTGTTTCTAAATGACATGTATTAATTGCTTCTTGAATTTTTGGTTCTGATTTTGGATCAGGTTTGAATGCCAAATATTTTTCTGAGAATTTACAAATATTTTCATAGAGTGTGAGATGTTTTGGCATATATTGTTGTTTGAATTCAGAATAAGCACGAGATTCTAATTCATCAGGCATTCCTTCATCTTCGCTTCTGCTTTCCATTTCGGCTTCCATTCTTTCCCGAAACATTTTAGCAACATCTTCGTAGTTCGCGTCCTTTTTTGCCATGTGTGATTAAACCTTTATATTAATTAAATTGTTAAGATATGACAAAGCAAAGAAATCATCTTTGATTTCGCATGTTTTTTTGCCATGTTTAGTCCTGATCAAGTTTAAACTTTCGCCGTTCGACTTCTTTCTTCAACCAATCATTCCATTCAAAGTATACTTCTTTAGTATCTTCTCTTCCTAGTTTCTTTACTACTCTCTCAACTATTTTGTGGAATCGATCGTTTGCTCTAATAACAAATTCTGCTTCCATTAAATCTTCCAATCCTGTTTCCATTGCTACGTCATGGATTCTGCCTTTTATTTTTGCTCGAAGTTCTATGTTCTCCCACATAGCATCCCAGTCACCAGTATATTCTTTGACTTTCGAAGCGATTTCTTTTAGAATTTCACTTTCTCCATTGAGAAGTTCTGCCGTTGGTTCTAGCGTGTCTGTTTTTGCATTATATTTCATGAGGTCTACGAAACCACCTTCGCTGTTAGGATCGTTATCCCAATCCTTTCGCACTTCAGTGATTTGTAGAACCCTTCTCATTTTATGCAATCCATCTGCTGACTTGATGGGGTTTGCAATGATAATAATGTCAGTTGCTTTGAATGATGTTTTTGGAATTCCAATATCGTTTACCAAACGATCATAAATACCATAAGGACTGTCTCCGTGAATTGTTCCTGCAACAACATTTGCTGCAGCACCTACTCGCATCGCTTCATACAATGCTTTCGCTTCTCCACTTCGTACTTCTCCTACGATCAATGCGGAATCTCCTAAACGTAATGTACTTCTAATTCCATCTTCTGCACTAAATTCATTTCCTCCTTTAGAAAGCGCACTTGCAACTTTTAGTTGCTGAATGTTAAATCCTAATTTTCGCATTGCTTTTCCTGGAAGCTCCAGTGTATCTTCTATTGTTAGAATTCTATGCCGACGCATAATTTCAATTAATAATGATGACAAGAAACTACTTTTCCCACTACTTCGCGTTCCGCAAACAAGAATAGTTCTTGTTCCGTCAATCAAGAAAGATAATAATCCTGCTGCAAGAGGACTAATCATTTTATATTTTATAAAAAGAGGAAGCGTCCAAGGTTTGTCTCTATGTCTTCTAAATGAAAACGCGAGTCCCGATGGATCAAGAGGTTTTGTAATTGTTGATGTTCTAATACTCGCTCCCGGTAATTCTAATTCAGTATCTAAAATAGGATTTGCTTCGTCCAAGGGTCGTCCTGAAATCATTCTCAGTTTTGACGCCCAACTTTCTGTGTCTGCAATTGTTGGATAAATATTAGTAATACAATCATCATAGTCTGCGTGAACAATAAACATAGGCAATTGTCCTGCCGGACTGTTAATAGAAACGTCTTGCATTTTTTCATCTTGCAAAAGAACTTCAATTAATCCAAAACCAACAGTATATCTTACAAGAATTCTAGCAAGTTCTTCTACTTGTTCTTCGGAAACTTTTAAATTTCTATAGGCTGCTAGTTCTTCAAGTAAATCTTTTCCTACGTTGTGGAAAATTTCTCTCATTCGAGAAGGATCGGTAAATTCATCTTCATCCGGTTTATGCTCGCTCATAATTTGTCTTCCCGTATCAAGAAGATCGTATAATTCTTCAGAAAGTTTGAATTCAGGAGGCATTATGTGATATAAATATTGTACAGAGTCAGGTCTATCAAAAACAATAACTTCAGTATCTCCTACCATGTAATTGTCGAGCTCAACGGCATTCTTAGGATATGTTGCCATGAGTTTTGTGAACATAAAATCTGGTTTGATTGTTGGAGTGAATAATTTTCTATATACATCTCTGGTTCCAACTTCGTATCCTTCCAAATAAGGTTTTGCAAGTGCAAACAATTTTGTTCCTTCAAGCATCAAAAGAATATAATCAAGAAGACTAACGTAATGTTGATGACCTCGAATAACTTCAGGATCGACTTCTTTATCCAAAGCGATATGTTCTCTACGTTTGATTCTTTTAATTCTAACATAACAACCAAGAGGATCTTTTTTTAGAAGTGAAAATAAAATATGATGCAATTCATTATATCTAGAAGATAATTGTGCTTGAACAATTGTTTGCGCTAATGCTGGAAAACTGAAGAGTTCTTTGTTTCGAACAAGTTTTGCATAAAGTTGAGCAATTTCTATAAGAAGAATTACTTGAGAATATTCATATTCATAATCATGTTTTTGTGAGAATTGTAGTTTTGTTGCATTAGGGTTTTCAACCAAAAGAGTTATTGCTTCTGACATGGTAATTTCGTCATCTTCAATAGCAGGAATTCTAGCTCTAGAATTATAGTCTATAAATAGAGTTACACCTTCTCCCTCCCTGATAACTTCATACTTAAGTTTATCGGGCTTCTTTTCTTTCGTCAGCAAACTAAGTCAGCACCCCTTTTCTGACCTTATTCAAGAGGAGTTCTTTTATAAAACTTATTGTCAAAAGAGCCAGAACAAAGCAATAGCTATATAAAAAAGCTTTATCTATACATGCATCATGGCAGCTAAAGTAAATCCGTACGAAGTTGAAGGTAAAATCGACTACGATAGACTAATTACAGAATTCGGTATCAAAAAGCTTGCTAAGAGTGATTTAGATAGAATTAAGAAGATTACAGGCGAAGAACTTCACCCATTTCTAAGAAGAGGAATCTTTTTCGCTCACAGAGATATCAAATGGCTTCTTGACGAGTACGAAAAAAAGAACAAATTCTTCCTTTACACAGGTTGCGGACCTTCCGGACCAATCCATCTAGGTCATATTGGAACATGGATTTTCACAAAATGGCTCCAAGACGTCTTTGACGTTGAACTATGGTTCCAATTCACAGATGATGAAAAATACTTAATTAAAGATAAATCTTGGGAAGAAATACAGTCTTGGACAAAAGAGAATATGCTCGACGTTGCAGCTCTTGGTTTTGATCCTAAAAAAACTCATTTCCTTATTGATACTAAACACGCAGGAATTATGTATCCTGAAGCAGTCAAGGTTGCGAAGAAAATTACATTTTCAACAATCAAAGGAGCTTTCGGATTCACAGACACAAATAACATAGGCAGTATTTTCTATACAGCCATGCAAACAGTTCCTGCATTTTTACCAAACGTGTTACGTAATGAAAAAAGACCTTGTCTTGTTCCATTAGGAGTAGATCAGGATACTCATTTCCGTGTTGGTAGAGATGTTATTGAAAAACTAGGCTATCATAAACCAGCAATTTTACATGCAAAAATGATGTCTCCATTAACAGGACCCGAAGGAAAAATGAGCAGTAGTGATGTTGACAAAGCAATTCTTACAAGTGACGATGCAAAAACCGTAAAAAAGAAAATTAACAAGTATGCATTCTCAGGCGGGCAAGCTACATTCGAAGAACATCGTAAAAAAGGAGGAAATCCTGACATCGATGTTTCATATCAATGGTTAAGATACTTCGAAGAAGACGATAAAAAACTTGATCAAATCTATGACGATTACAAAGCAGGTAAAATTCTCAGCGGAGAACTCAAAGCAATGCTTATTGACAAAATAAATGCTTTCTTAGCAGTTCATCAACAACGCCGAGAACAGGTTAAACTGGAAGATTATATATTCAATCCAGAAAAATTGAAAAAGAAGTAAATTATACTTCCCATTAGGTGAGAGAAATGGCAGAACCACAATTATTTCAAAAAAAAGCTCCAACGCCGGAGGAACACGTTGCTAAACATGGTAATGATGAAAGTTATGCCATGGGATCAGCTAGTAAACTCAACGATGTTGCAACTCGCCTAAAAATTCTTGAAGAACGTCAAGTTACTCTTCGTAAAAAATTACAATTAGCAGAACATAATATTATTGATTTAGAAAAAGAAAGTTTTCAAGAACTTCAACTTGTTTCTAAAGATATTCTAGAAGTAAAAAAACTTATCAATGATTTAACCGACAAGATCAGTCTCTTATCCGATGAAATCGGCAGTTTCGTGAAAACAGATGAATTCACAACTCTTGAAAGATATATTTCATTCTGGGAACCCATGGATTTCGTTACACGAGAAGAAGTTAATAACTTTCTGAGAAAAAAATTCAATAAAGAATAGAAATTCTGGGTTCAAGAACGATTAGTGAACGCACCAATGGATTTCGTTACACGAGAAGAAGTTAATAACTTTCTGAGAAAAAAGTTTCATGGAGAAACACCAACGCAAAAACCAGTTGAAGCTAGTTCTAAAGTAATTGAAGAATCTTCGGAAGAAAAAGAATAAAAAATTATTTCTTCAAGTCGTCAGTAATTCTACTTAGCTCAGAAACATTTTCTGTGAACACAGGTAAAACTTTTGCAAAGACTTTTTCCATTGCTTTAATTTCTGCGCCAACGTTTAGAATATTTTTATCGTACTCACCAATTTTACCAACAACTGCTTGATGTAAATTAGTAAATTGTCCTTTAAGATCTTTAATTTCTTGTTCCATAGCACTTAATCGTCCTTCAGCTGCAGTTTTCCAATCAATAATCTTGTTAATATCTTTTACAAGTTCATTCCATTTCTCATCGATAATTGCTTCGATAAGTTCTTCGTTAGAAACAGAATTTGTTGGTGGAGCCATTACTGGTGGCGGCATAGTTTGAGGCATTGCCGGCGGAGCTTGCTGTGATATTTGTTCTGGCATAAGATCTCACTCTTTTCATTTAAGGTTTTTGAATTAAAAATAGGATTGCAAAGAATCCAATGAACATTAATAAAATCATTCCAAGTACTTTCGGATGTACAAACGTGGCTAATACATTCGAACCAAAATCTTCCGATGCGGCCGTCGTTGGTGCGGCGGGATTCATCGAATTGGATGTTTGTCCGGATGCTTCTACAATAATTACATTCTGTGTTGAAGATTGATTTGAATATAAAGGCACACCATTTGATGTCGTAACTGGCAATCCTTCTTCAACAGCAGGCTCATCCAATAGTCTTTGACCGAATGTGGATGAAAGTCCTATAATCAAGATTATTACGAATAAAACAACCATCACCCATTTTAGAGGGCCTTCTTTAATCATATTAGAAAACATATCGTTATCGTCACCAACGAACATTCGTACAACAATGAAGATTAAAAACATAAAAACTATAAGAGCAACAAACCAAGGCGTCATCGTTCCAATGAGAGAATAAACATCTTTAGAGACTACAGCAAAAATTGCTGCAACAAGAGAAATAATTCCGTAGATACCTTTTTCTCCAGCAACATTACTAAAAATCTTAGATATGGATAATATTCCAAAAACTATTGCAAATACTAAAAGGAACATAAAAATAGGTCCTAGGTTTGCCAACAGTGAAACATCCATAAATGTTGCCATTCTTTATTCTCCGTCTAATTTTTTCCTTTATCGTCAGCTGCGCCTGTTAGGAAATCTTGGAATCGTCCTTGTTTATGCTTTTCATATTTGATTCGTTCATCAACATCTTTGAACTTTTTATCATTACCTGATCCAGTGATAAATTTAATGATTAAACCGAATACTAATACTGCAATAACCAGTGCTATTACATCTCCTCTAAGTAAATTGTAAATCCATGGAGGAACTATCCACCATCCCATTGATGCAATAAAGATTATAATTACCAAAGCTCCGGATGCAAGTGTGAACCATTTTCCAATTCCTTGCGAACCATCTGCTCTTTTTCCAGTCCATAATCCTAATGTTAAAAGAACCATAACTATGGCAACAAGCAAAAGCCCTATCTGAGGCAATGCAATATTAATAGCTTCGACTACTGTTCTTCCGCCAAGAAGAGGATAGCCTTGATAGTGTGAAAATACAACCGTTGCTGCTAATACTAAAGCAATCATCGTTGAGAATTTTTTGTTTTGATTTTCATCATCGCTTAATAGCTTGATTTTCAGTAATACTGCAAATACAATTGTAAATACTAATATAAATGGAAGTAGAACATCAAAGACTCCTAATTGTTGTAGTTGCCCTATAATTCCTCCGCCATAACTTGAATAATATGCCATAATATCGCCTCATAATTGTTTATTCTTCTTTGTCGTCTTCGTCTTCTTTCTTTTTATTTGGATCCTTCGGTGATTTCGTGACCCAAAAAATGAATAATGCGAAAACAATAATCATAATCAATGTCATTCCGTATGCACTGTTCCAGTTTGAAACCAGCCAGCCATATGCCATATCCAGCCATCCTAATGCGTTAAGCATAATAAGCAAGATACCAATTGCATTCAAAGCTAAAAATATTCTTTTGTAAGGCTTCATGGTTTTTGAACCAAGATCAAATTCGTTTTTCCCTGTGTGGGTTATACCCAGTGCGAGCATAAACATTGTCCCTGTAACAACCAAAATCATAGTGTTCGCAACGACTTCACTCAGGATTCGAACAAGTTCACTTGATGCAATTACAAAAAAAGCTGAAGTAAATGCAACTATCGCATTAAGATTCTTTCTAGAATACGCGATTTCTTTATCGCCGGATTTAATAACTTCTACCCCGAGTACTTTTGTTTTTTCCAAAAAGGCAAACATTAGTACAAAGACTAACAAAAAAGGGAGTACAACATCATACACACCCAATGTCGCTAAAAATCCGATAGTATTTCCAAGAATCGTTTGCGCCATACGTAGTACTTATCCCCTCTAGAAAGTATATAAAGGTTTCTATTGAATTTTTACTATGAAAAATCCTATATCATAGCTTTTAGCCCGTCTCCATTATGAATATGCTGAAAAAAATTTAATTTTTTGTTCTGCATAAAGCAGACATAAAGTGTTCAAAAACACGCATGAATGCGCATAAAAACAACTACAAGAATTTATAAATAAAACATAATTAGTTTCATCCATGACAATTCTACCAGAATCATTTGCAAATCAGCTTGAAGAGATGAAAAAAGCATATGATCAAAACGACAAACTTAGAGAAGAAGCAATAAAAAGTTCTAGAGATATTCTTAAGCCTGCAAAAAAAGCAATTTATGCAGTACATAAAGAAGATAATACTCTAGCAGAAGAACTTTTACAAGAAGCTCAAAAAGCAATTAAAATTTCCTGGGACCACGTTCAAAAATCTAATTTTGAAAGCGTTGGCTCTCTCAAAGCAGGAATTGAAGAATATGTTGAAGCAGCTTGCTTTCTTGGTTTTGTAAAAGATAAAACAATTCCTCTCAAAAATGAACTTGAAAAAGAGTTCAAAATAACAGAAGATGTATACTTAGCAGCTCTTTGTGATTTTGCCGGTGAACTTGTTAGACGAGCAGTTCTCAAAGCGACAAAGAAAGAACCTGAAGAAGTTGAGCGTATATATCAAACAATCGAAGAACTTTATGGCCTTTACTTGAGCTTTGACTTTCGTTCAGGAGAATTACGTAAAAAGTTCGACAGTTTAAAATACAATCTTGCAAAAGTAGAAAGTATTATGTATGACTTAGGCTTAAGAGCATAAGGCAATATTTAGGTGTATGAAATGGGACGAAGTAAATTTTCTTCAAATAATCAAACTCAAACAATTATTACAATAATTATTGTTGCAATAATAGTTGCAGCAACAATTTTTTTTATATTCAGAAATCCGGGTGAAACCATGAGCAATACAATTATTATTACTACAAACAAAGGAGTTATTGAAGTAGAGCTTAACAAAGAAGCATCTCCAATAACAGTTGACAATTTTTTAACATACGTTGATGAAGAATTTTTTGATGGAACAATTTTTCACAGAATCATGGATGGATTTATGATACAAGGAGGAGGTTTTACACCAGACGGTAAACAAAAAACAGCCCATGCTCCAATCACATTAGAATCTCAAAACGGTTTGAAAAATGATCGAGGAACAATTGCAATGGCTAGAACATCAGATCCTAACAGTGCAACAGCTCAGTTTTTTATCAATACAGTTGATAACGATTTCCTAAACTACGCTCCAGGTAACGATGGTTACGCAGCTTTTGGTATTGTTACAAAAGGAATGGATATTGTTGATGAAATAGTAAAAGTAAAAACTCAAACTTCACCAATGCCTGATTGGCCTACAGAACCAATTATCATTGAATCAATTAGACTAAAATAGAGGAATAGAAATGCATAGAACACACACTTGCGGAGAAATCCGAGCTAAAGACGAAGGAAAAGAAGTAACACTGGCAGGATGGGTCCACAGTATTCGAACCCACGGCGCATTAACATTCATTGATCTTAGAGATCGTTATGGTATTACTCAAATCACAGCACAGAAAGAAAGCGCTAAAGAATTACATAAAGAATACGTTGTGCAAATCAAAGGAATTGTTGTAAAAAAACCAGAAGCTAACAAAGCTTTAGCAACTGGAGAAATAGAACTACAAGCAAGTGGAATTAATATAATCAGCAAATCAAAAGCTCTTCCTCTTGATGAAAATGCAACAGAAGAAACACGACTTAAATTTAGATATCTAGATCTACGAAGTAAAAAAATGCAAAAAAATCTTATTCTACGACACAAAGCAGTTATTGCTATTAGAGAATATTTCGATCAGCAAAATTTCATCGAAATAGAAACTCCTGTTCTTGGTAAAAGTACACCAGAAGGCGCAAGAGATTATCTTGTTCCTAGCCGAGTTAACAGAGGATCCTTTTTTGCTCTTCCACAGAGTCCTCAACTATTCAAGCAACTTTTCCAAGTCGCTGGACTTGATAGATATATGCAAATTGTAAAATGTTTCAGAGATGAAGATCTTCGATCAGATAGACAACCAGAATTTACTCAAATAGATCTTGAAATGAGTTTCGTTGAAGAAGAAGATATTTACAAAATCATGGAAGGTATGATTAAAGATGTTTGGAAACAAACCATCAATGTTGATCTTGCAATTCCTTTCCAAAGAATTCCCTACGCTGAAGCTATGTTAAAATATGGAAGCGATAAACCTGATCTTCGATTCGGTTTAAAAATCCAAGACGTAACAGAGTGGGCAAAAAAAACAGATTTCAAAGTATTCAATGAAGCTCCTTGTGTTAGATTCATTAAAACAAAAGGAGAATTTTCACGTAAAAAAATTGATAAGTTAACTGAACTTGTAAAAATTTATGGTGCGAAAGGTCTTGCTTGGCTGAAAAAAGAAAACGGCGCATTAGCAGGAAGCATAAGTAAATTCATAACAGAACTTCCTTTCAAACTTGAAGAAGGAGAACATTGTTTCTTTGTTGCAGATGAAGAAAAAACAGTTGCTCCAAGTCTTGGTGCTCTTAGATTACACTTCGGTCAAGAATTAGGACTTATCAAAAAAGATGAATTCAAATTTGCATGGGTTACTGACTTCCCATTAATGGAATGGAGTGCCGAACAAGAAAGATATGTTGCAATGCATCATCCTTTCACAAGTCCAAACCTAGAAACATGGGATGAAATGAAAAAGAATCCTGAGAAAGCAAATTCTCGAGCATACGATTTAACTCTAAATGGAACTGAACTTGGCGGCGGAAGTATTCGTATCCATGATAAAAAACTCCAGGAAGAAGTTTTCGATGCTCTTAAAATTTCTAAAAAAGATCAAGAAGAAAAGTTTGGTTTCTTACTAAATGCATTCTCTTACGGAGCTCCTCCTCACGGCGGAATTGCTTTTGGTCTTGACAGAATTATTATGCTTTTAGTTGGCGCTGATAATATCAGAGAAGTTATTGCATTCCCTAAAAATAAGGATGCTGAAGACTTAATGACACAGGCTCCTGCAAGCGTAAGTTCTGAACAGCTTGATGAACTAGGAATTAGTTTGAAGAAATAGTTTTTATTTCTTTTATTATTTCTTTCTTATAAATCAAAGACAAGTCTTATTAATCAAACTACACTTTGCTCTTTTATGAGAACCGGTTACACATTATATCCTGAAGCTTTAGAGAAAATTAAAAAAGCAGGAATAAATGAACGATTGAAAAAATATAAAGATGAAGGTAACTCATATTCTCTAGGACATGTTTACAAAGATGACATTATGTATTCTAAAAAAGCATTAATTGAAGAAGGATACTATAAAACAATGCCTACGGAAAATAATTTTGATAAAGCATATCACAAACGAATAAATGAAATGTTATTTAATGAATTAAATCATCCTTGGGTTATTGAAAGACCGGAAGGAAGCGTTAAAGAAAAAACACATCCAATGGACATACTTCTCATGCTTGGCGTACCCGCATCAATTGTTCTCGAACCCGAAGAAATGTGGGATTACAAAAAATTCAATTTCTCTTCTCCTACAGAACTCATAACAACCATCGGAGCATATGTTATTCAAAGTTCCAAAGGAATTTTTACAACAACAGGACGCGGATGGAAAAGTAAAAGAAAAAACGGTTCAGAATTACTTATTGATTTTACGGCTTGTGGCCACGGCGATCCAAGAGTGGTTCAAAAAGACATTGCAGAATATCCAACAATAGATCCTCATGGAAATAAAAGTTTGTTTAGACCGGAGTTAGATATTGAAAAAAAAGGATTATATTGTCCAGCCTATGAAGAAAGTGCTTTTTTAGTTACTGTTATGAAATATATTGAACAAGAAAACATTCCTGCAAAATTTCTAAAAGACAACGCAAAAGAACTTGTTGAATGGGGAACAAACATTAGAAATGAGAGATGCGGAAGCGTAGATAGCCCTGAACTTTTCTTCAGCGGATTCGAATATGATCTTCCAAAAATAAGAAAAGACGGTACGGTTAAAGAATTATCAAGAAATTATATTAATAGTGCAAATAAAAATATATATGGAGCATATATTTCTCAGGAAGGAAATCTTGCCTATTGTATGCAAACCATGCAACGGGTGGATAATCCTTCTGTTCTAATCAATATGGAATTCACACCAGAAGATATGGATGATATGGTAAAAGGAATAGTTTACCAATGCGCTAAAAGCCTGGGAAGAACTTCAATAAACCAAATTCTTTCAATAATAGAGTATAAATATCAAGGTAAAGAGTAAAACCTAATTTTTATATAGTTTCTCTGCCTGTAAATATCTAATGAACAAAATCCCTCTACGTTCTGTAATCTACCAATGGGAATCATTGCTATATAGAGATAGCTCTTCTCTTCAAAGAAAAGATTCCTACGAAAAAAATTTTGGCTATAAAATTAACAGTCGAAACAAAGATGAAAGTTCAAACGAAGTTGAGTTTTCCATCTATGTTAACAATCCAAAACACAAAATTATTCTCGCTGGAGAATTTAACAATTGGGGAAAAGAAAACCAAGAAGAATTTACATTCTTAGAAAACGATGATGATTATCGAATTCTTAGAACCAATAAATTAAAACATAAAGACCCCTATCTTTTTTTAGTTATTTCAGAGAATAAAAAAGAATTCCACAGAGATCCTGCAGCAACATATTTTGACGAAAAAGGTAACTGTGTTTTTTGGGATTTCGATGATCCGAATGGATACAAACAAAAACATAAATCTCCAAACACATTAAACAGAACAACAAAAATTCTACAAACCGATCTTCCTGGTCTGGTTACTAAATGGCCTACATACAAAGAAGAAACAGATCTCTTCGAATTCATTTCAGAGTGCGGAGTTCTTGAAAAAATAAAAGAACTTGGTTTTAACACATTACAATTTCTTCCAGTAAGCCAATCAATCGATGGAGACAATTGGAAATTCAGATATCTTTCTCCATTTCCTTTTGCTTTACAAAAAAATTGGGGAAGTCCTGACTCTTTCAAAAAAATGATTGACAAATGTCATGAACTTGGCATCGCAGTTATACTTGATATTATTCTTAGCCACGCACCTTACAAAGAATTCAAACTCTTTGACATAAACGGAGAAGATGTCGGACTACACACATGGTTAAATCGTTTTGAAGAAGATGTTTTCTTAGATGAAATAACAACATGGGGAACAAAACGTTTCCGTTATCAAGACGAACAGGTTCGAAGATATCTTATTGAAAGTGCTTTGCATTTCTTAACAAAATATAAAATAGATGGTTATCGTATTGATAATGTTGATGGTATTTTACGACTAGGACCTAACGGCGAAGGATCTCCTCGAGAAGGAGGTCTAGAATTTCTAAAAACATTAACAACAGAAATTTATAATCTTGATCCTTTAGCACTGATTCATTTAGAATCACATTATTTTTATGGAGACAATTCTAAAATGCTTCTTGCTCCAATTGAAAGTAATCCTCGAGCATTGGGAGCGACCGCCTACGGTTCTTCCCGTTTAACCTATTATCTTCACACGGAACTCATGCCGAAAAAAGCAGACAATCTTTCCATTTGGAAATTCGAAAACATTCGTCGAGAAAAAGAATGGGGAAAATCAAATAGCACGGTTGCAGACTTTCACAATCACGATGCAGCGGCGGGTTTAATGCATGGTCGATCAACAGGTTCATATGCTTATGATGCATTGATTCTTGATAGGCCAGAACTTCACGAACATGCTATTGGAAAAATTCAAGTTATGGAAGCATTAATTGCATTCGGATGTGAAGGAAGAATTCTTGATTTAATGCAAACATTCCTTTTACAAAAAGGAAGCTTCGAACACGACAGCGCAATTCATTGGAAATTATTAGATAAAGATAATTTAGTTAAATTCAAAAAAAGCATAAACAAAATTTTAGACATTCCTGCATTCTGGCCGGAGAATGTTATCCACAGAGAATACACAAACATAGATGAAAAAAATAAAGTTCTTATTATTAATAGAAAAGGAAATCAAGAAGAATATATTTGTGCTATTAATTTTTCTTCCAATAAAATAAAAGCTTACACTATTGGCGTTACAGAAGATGCTTATGAAGTCATTTTCGACAGTAAAAGCGTCCTGGATAAAAAATATTTAAGCAGAGAGAGCACCAATTTCGAGCATTTTTCAAAAGAAATAGTTATAGATTTACAGGCTTATCATTGCATAGTTTTTAAACTTGGAAACTAAATTTACAAGGCTCGGGAAATTTAATAAATTTCCAAAGAAAATAAAAAAAATTCTAAGGTTTTACACCTTTTGGAGTTAAGAACTCTCTAGGTTCAGGACCTTCTTTAGCTCCAGAATATATTTCTAGAAAATGTTGGAAATTTTTTGAGAACGATCTTAGTTCTTCTTCAGCAAATCTTTTAACCTCTGCTCGATCTCTATTCCAAAACCATCTTTTAGCCGCTCTTAGTATAAAGTTAGTATCCCATACGGATTTTTCTCCTTTTGAGAAGTCTCCATCAACATCTGCTTGATCATCTAAATAAAGCCAACAATTCACTCCTAACTCTCCTTTGTCAAGAGTTACTTTTTTACCATCAATCATTACTTCAGTTTTTTTAAGAAGAAGTGTTTTAAAATCTAATTTCATATAGAATTTGAATCTACCACCAGCATCCTTTTTCGGAGTTTTCCATGCTCGCCACCAAATATCATGACTTATAGCTCCTCCACCATTATCTTTTTCATAAAAAAGAATTTCAAAATCATCTTTTCCTTGATAAAGATCTTTCCATTTTTCTTCAGGAAGATACTCGTGAAGTCTTTTGTATAATAATTCCCAGTTAAAAGTATCTTTAAGAGTGAGTTCCCATTTTAAGAACGCTTTTCCAAGGACTCTTCCAGGAATTTTAGTAGACATACCCAATATATGGACAGACCTCATTTATTAATGTTATTATGAACAAGACAGGTCAAAAAATGAAAACAGTTTTAAAGCATAAGCTCCTCATTCAGTCAAGAGAGGTTTTTATGGTTATAAAAACAATTTATAACCATAAAATTATGAGGTAATTTTTATGTCTGAACCTATTGTTCAAAAAGCTAAAGAACGAGTTCGTATTGCAACACATATAGAAGGTCTAGATGATTTACTCCTAGGAGGCATTCCTCAGGGACATTCTACATTGGTTTTTGGCTCTCCAGGAACAACAAAGACATCCTTAGTTCTCAAAACATTCTTTGAAGAAGTAAAAATAAATAAACGAAATAGCCTATTTATTTCTCTCGATCAAGATTATTATTCATTATACAATCAACTTGTTAGTCTAGGACTTTCCATGAATGAAATAAGCATAGTTCATATTGATAATTTAACAAATTTTGGAACCATCATGACAAAAGTTAAAGCTAATACTGAAGGTACAATTATTGTTATTGATAAATCAACCATGAAAAGAGAAATTAAACAAGAAGAAGGAGAAATCAAAGGATGGTTGAACATAATCAAAAATCTTATTAAAAAAATAAAACAAAGTGTTGAATTAGATCTTTTCGCACTTGATTCTTTAGAAATGCTAGAAAATCTTGCTGGTTTTACAAATCCTAAAAAAACAATTAAAGAATTATTTAGTCTTCTCGAAGATTTATATCTTACAAGTTATTTTATCAGTGAAAGAAAAAATCCTCAAAATAAGCCTATCTTCGATGAAGATATTTATTGCGATGGAATAATTTATCTTTCATTGGCATATTATAGTAGAAAAGCTGTGAGAGAATTAACAATTCTAAAAATGAGACAGACAAAGTGCACACATGATACACACACGCTTCGCTATGACAAGGGAACTTTCTTAGTCGAACATGGCGGAGAAAATCCTCTGGTTTAAAACAAACCCTGCTATTTTTATTATTACCTTGTAGCTTAATTAGAATTCCGCTAAGAGAGAATTCGTAAACCGGCCACCAGGTAGGATGGCTGTAAACTACGTATTAATAAAAAGAGGAGAAAAGATTAATATAGCCTCGATTATTTCTAATTTCTATGAAGTTTATCCATCTTGCAGACTGTCACATCGATGGTTTCAAAGAACAGAATCTTAGCGAACTAGGTTTTGCTGGTTTCAAATACACAATAGATTTCGCTCTAGATAATAAAGTGGACTTCGTTCTTATCGCAGGAGATTTATTCAACACAGCAATTCCTCGTGTCGATGCTCTTAAACAAACCACAAGAGAACTAAAACGACTGAAGGATGCAAAGATTCCTGTTTATTGTATTCCAGGAAGCCATGATTTCTCTCCGCACGGAAGAACAATGCTTGATGTCTTAGAATTAGCTGGATTATTAATCAATGTTATGAAAGGTTCCGTTGTTAATAATCAATTACACTTAACATATACTATCGATCCTAAAACAGGAACTAAAATTACCGGTGTCATGGGTAAAAAAGGAATGCTCGATAAAGAAATCTACGAACATCTAGTCGTTCCTCCTCGTAATGATTCATTTCATATATTTATGTTTCACACAGCAATCTCAGAACTCCGTCCTAAAAAACTTGAAAAAATGGAAGCTTACCCTGTAAGTTTCTTACCTTCAGGTTTCGATTACTACGCTGGCGGTCACGTTCACATCCGAGATAGATACTCAGGAGCAGAACATAGAAACGTCGTCTATCCTGGACCTACATTCCCAAACAGTTTCTCAGAACTAGAAGATTTAGAATATGGTTCTTTTATTTATTATCATGATAACAATTATGACTACGTAAAAATTCCTTCTAAGAAAGTAATTCCTTTCCACATTGATTGCGAAGGAAAAACTCCTAATCAAATTCTCGAAGAAAGTCTTGCTTTACTTGAAGGCGAAGATATTGTTTCTTCAATCGTATTACTTCGTTTCAAAGGAACATTGTCTGAAGGAAAACCTGCGGATGTAAATTTCAATGAAATAATGAAGTTCTGCTACGACGAAGGAGCATTCATCGTTCTGAAAAATACGTATAAGTTACAAGGAAAAATGTTCGAAGAACTTGGAGCACTTATTTCTGATTCTGAAAATATTGAGGAAGAAACAATCGATCAACACATTGGTCAATTCAAGCTCTCTGAAGGTAAAGACGAGAAAGAAATAATTACAAGACTTCTTAATGAACTAGGACTCGAGACTCTCGATGGCGAGAAGAAAACAAGTTTCACAGAAAGAGTTGTTGATCAGGCTAAAGAAATATTAGAAAAATAATGCTCAGAAAATAAAATATTTTCTGGCACAATAATCTTCAGCTCTATTGAGCTAAACATTTATTTTTAGCACCAACGGACGTCGTCCTTATGGAAAAAATAAAAAAATTATTTTTTGAATAATACTTTTCTATATACTGGAATTGCTAGGATAACAAAGATTATCAAATACCAATACCATTCAAATTTCATAACTAAGTTGTTAAACGCTGGCCAGACTGTTATTAAGAACAGAGTAAAGAAAACCAAAGCCAACTTGAAGAAAGCAAAATCATGCCACTTCATTCTACTTGCATTTTTTTCCATTTTTTTAATAAAGTTCATTTTTACACCTCAAGGTTTCCATCTCAACATTGTTCGAGGGAATGGAATTGCATCTTTAATATTATCTAATCCGCAGATCCAAGCTATTACTCGTTCTGTTCCTATACCATAACCTGAGTGAGGAACTCCGCCGTATTTTCTCAGTTCAAAATACCATGAATAATTTTCAGGATCTTCTCCTTCGGCTTTTAATCTGGCTTTCATATCTTCTACGTCCATGCTTCTTTGGCTTCCACCAACAATTTCTACTCCTGTTTGTGGAGCTAGCATGTCAAAACATAGTGCTTCGTCAGGATTTTCAGGATCTCTTGGTTTGTAGAATCCCATTACTTCAACAGGATAGTGAGTTACACATATAGGCACATCATAGTGACCCATAATTTTTTGTTCTTCAATTGTTCGTAAATCTTTTCCGAACGGAACATCCATGCCATCTTTCTCTTTGATAAGAGAAAGTGCCTCTCTGTATTTAATATTAGGCCAGTCTTTCTTGCACATTTCAATAAGTGCGTCAGGATTCTGTTCTAAAAGAGCGAATTCTTCTTTACATCTTTCTGCTACTTTAGTAATACAATATTTTAATTCTTTTTTTGCGAATGCAGTTACATCGTCAAGGTTCCACCATGCAGCTTCTGCTTCTGCCATCCAGAATTCAGAAAGGTGTCGTGATGTTTTAGATTTCTCTGCTCGGAATGTTGGTCCAAAGTTGTAAATCTTTTCTAGAGATTGAACTGCAGCTTCTCCATAGAGCTGCCAAGTTTGAGCAAGATAAACTGTAGTATCATAATATTTTACTTCGAAGATTGTGCTTCCTCCTTCTGATTGTGTTGGTTGAAGGATTGGTGCGTCGAATCTATAGAATTCTTCTTCTATAAAGAATTGTTCTCTCGCTTGAACGTATGCGCTTCTAATTTTTAGAATTGCCTGCTGTCTTCGTGATCGAATTGATAAATGTCTAATATCTAATAAAAATTCTGCACTTTGATCTTTTTGAATAGGATATTCATGACATTCTCCGATTACTTCAAAATCAATAACATTAATTTCAAAACCACCAGGTGCTCGTTCATCTGCTTTGATATTTCCTTTGATGGTGATGCAAGCTTCGATTTGTAGTTTATCAGCTATTGCGAATTTTTCTTCACCTAGAATTTCTTTTTCTACAACGCATTGGATAATTCCACTTACGTCTCGTAATACAATAAATGCTAGTTTCTTACTTGCTCGGATTCGGTAAATCCATCCTCGAATAGATACTTCTCCAGAACCTTGTGCTTGCGCTTGTTTTATACTTAGGAATGTCATACTGTGAGTGGAGAGTCTCTCCTATTTAAATCTCACGGAAATTAAGAATAATCAGCCAAATATCTCTTCAAATCAGAATAATTATTATCGCGATTAAGAATACAAACTAAAATAATCTCATTTTTATTAATTAAATATATAACTCTTTTTTCTTTATGATCATCTGAAAATCGTATTCGAAATAAAAATAAGTTAAATCCTTGGATTCTTTTATTTCTAAAAGGATTTTGTTTTGTTAACAAAAGCTTCTGTTCTAATTGCGTTTTAGCTTTGATAGAAAGAAAATCTGATTGTTTAAGAAATAATTTAGAAGGTTTAAGAACGTAGAGTTTTGAAGAGTTCTTCTTCTGTTCCATAATCATTTCGTTTATCAATGGTTTTGATGAGTTGGTTAATAAGTTGTAACTCTTTTTTTGAAACTGATTTTTCTTCAAATAGTTTTTCTCTAACGGTTTCACGAATAAATTCTTGAACAGTTCCAAAACCACTTGATTTAGCCTGTTTTTGTGCTTTTGAAAGTAAATCATCTGAAAATCGTATATTTATTTGTGTGTTCATGATATTTTTTGGTATCTTTTGGTATATTTAAATCTTTCGTCAAAAAACCAAATTCATTCGCACAATACAATGTCCCAAGAGCTCTTTGAGAACCATTTGTTCACCAAAATTCAGGCCTTTAGCAAGTTCTTTCACCTTAATCGAAAATTTGTCAGCGTTTCTTCTAACCCATATTTGGGTTTTATCGCCTTTAAAATCATGAAAGAAACTTACATTCTCCTTGCGCCCTTCCAAGACGCCAATCATTTCCCCAAGTTCAGCGTCATTGAATTTCACTGGCTTCCATTTCCAACCTTCTCCTTGCTTATTTGGTGATCCAAATTCAAAGTAACATTCTAATTTGTCATTAAGATATACCTTAAGGCAATTGTCCTTGCCAAAGAATGCTCTTGAGAGGTGTTGTTTCGCCATACAAGTAAGAAGTATAAAGAAATTTATAAGTAATTGTCTGGACTGACCAGTGTGACCTATGCGTTTTCTTCCCAGAGTTTGATAATCTCCACAACGTTCTGAACAGCTAGATGCATATCTTGTACAACAATAAACTCTGTCTTTGCATGAAAGTTTCTTTCTCCTGCAAAAATATTCGGACAAGGTAATCCTTTGTATGTAAGATAGGCTCCGTCGGTTCCTCCTCGAGTCGGTTTAATATTTGGTTCAACGCCGATTCGTTTCATTGCTTCGGTAATATATTCAACTACCTGCGGATGATCATCGAGAATAGGTTTCATGTTTTCATATTGTCCTTCATGGCTTAGTTCATATCTGGATCCAGGAAACTTTGCAATGACTTTTTTACAGAGTTCTTCAATCATCTCTCTGAATTCAACAATTGTTTCTGTTTCGAAAGCACGAGGATTCATTGTAACAGTTGTGGTTTCAACATCTCCAGTAATATCAGTAACATGTAAAAAACCTTCTTTGTGTTCCGTTGTTTCAGGAGATAGTTTATCCTTAGGCAAGGATTCGACAAATGAAGAAGCTATCTTTAATGAGTTAACAAGAATACCTTTGCCATATCCAGGATGAATATTTTTTCCATGAAAAATAATTTTAATTTTTTCCGCACCGAAATTCTCAACACCCGCATCTCCCGGTTGTCCACCATCAACAGTGTATGCAAACTTCGCTCCGAACTTTTCAATATCGAAATGATCTGTTCCTTTTCCAATTTCTTCATCGGGTGTGAATGCAACTCTAATTTTTCCGTGTTTAATTTCAGGATGATTAATTAAATATTGTAACGCGTCCATGATTTCTGCAACTCCTGCCTTATCATCTCCACCAAGTAAAGTTGAACCATCTGTTGTGATTAAATCGCATCCAATCAATCGATCGTAGTCTTCTTCTTTTGTTACTTCAACAATTTGATCTTCATTTTCTAATTCAATATCTCCACCCTGATAGTTTTCGTGGAAAACAGGTTTAACATCTTTTCCTGAATTAGAAGGAGCAGTATCCATATGAGCAAGAAAACCAATCACAGGAACTTCTTTTTCTATGTTACTTGGAAGAGTTGCCATAACATAGCCATTCTTATCCATTGCTGCATCTTCTATGCCTATTTCTAGAAGTTCTTTCACAAGATGTTCTCCCAATACTTTTTGTCCAGGAGTGGTCGGAACTGTTTCTGATAATTCATCAGATTGTGTATCAAAAGATACGTAACGTAGGAATCTGTCAACAACTGTGAATGAATAATCTTTGAATGCCATAGACTATTTGAGAATGAGGGGCTTTTTATTCTTTTCCATCCCAGCCAAGATTCAAAGTGGCTTTTTTCTTCACTTCTTTCTCTTTATACTTCTGTTCAATATGGTTAGAAAACTCTTTCTTTTCTTTTCCTGAAAAATATTTTTCTAAGAAATCTTTTGCAAACTCTTTGTATCTGCCTTCTTTCACTGCGTTTCTAAGATAAACCAATAGTTTGTTCATAAAAAATAAATTATGAATAGTTGCTAATTTATATCCTAACAATTCATGCGTTCGCAGTAAATGATGAACATATGCTCGAGAATACTTTTTACAGGTTTCACAGCCACATCCATCTTCAATAGGAGCGTAATCGTGTTTGTAAATATTTTTCTTAATTGCAATTCTTCCTGTCGCTGTCAACAGCGAACCATGTCGAGCGTTGCCCGTAGGATAAGTACTGTCAAAACAATCAACACCTTCGCCGACTGCATTCACAATATCCGATGGAGAACCTAATCCCATGAGATATCTAACTTTGTCTTCTTTGAAATTTGAAACCGAAAGAGAAATGCTTTCCATAAGTTCATCTCGACTTTCTCCAACGACTAAACCACCTAGTGCGAAGCCATCGAAATCCATTTCATTAATTTTATGTGTTGAGAATCTTCGATATTCTTCTCGAGTTCCTCCTTGAGCAATACCAAAGAGTAATTGATTAGAATCATATTCTTCTTTGAGTTTTTTATGTGCAACTAAACTTCTTTTAGCCCACAAATGAGTTCTCTTAATCGCATTAACATAGTCTTCGCCGTTTAATCCATAATGAGCTACGTCGTCCAATGTCATCGCCACGTCTGATTTTAAACGAAGTTGATTTTCAACAGCGAGTTCAGGCGTGAACATCATTTTCTTTCCGTGTTGATCTCGGAATGTTGCTCCTTCGTCTGACTTTTTGATTAAGAAATCTTTACTAAGAACTTGGAAGCCACCGCTGTCCGTAAAAATACAATTATTGAAATTCATAAATTTGTGAATTCCTCCACAGTTTTCAACAACATCAATTCCTGGAGATAAACTGAGAATGAAAGAATTTGTAATTATACTTTTGTAACCGAGTTCTTCTAAGTCCTGACCTTCCACGGCTTTTACAGAGCCCTTTGAAGCCACAGGCATGAAGAAAGGAGTCTCAACTACGCCGTGTTCTGTCTGGAGATTACCCACTCGAGCCTTTCCATCCTGAGCTATAATAGTAAACATAAGAGAAAGAAACAGATAGGAGAATAAAAAGATAACTAATCGTTTTCATTGTTAACTAGTAATGATAACGGGGAAAAAAGAAAACATTATATAGAAAAGAACAGAAAATGAAGATATGACTGAGGAAAATAACAATCAATTAGTTTTAACAAATAACAACATCGAAAAAGTAAAACCTGATTATTGTCCTCAAGATGAATATATTCTAAGAAAAAAATTATTTCTTAAACAAACAAATATTCGAGGACCTAATGCTTATTTTCCAGTAACGTTTCACGCAGAAATTCTTAGAGACGATTATCATCTAAGCCCGTTCGAAAAAAATATTGACAAATCAGTAGAAGGTTTAGGTGCTGCTACAGATTGGATTTACGATGACGATCCTACAGCAATGGATGAAATTCATAAAAAAGACAAAGAAAGACCTGATTTACATTCAAGATTAGCTTTCATGAATGAAACATACGAAAAAATGCCTTGGTATGAAAAAGTTCGTTATAATGGCGAAGAATTAACTGAGCGCGTACTTAATATAAATCTTAAATTAAAAGTTCCAAAAAAAGATTGGAAATTCAATCGTATGGAAATGAATGCTAACAATTTCCTTTTAGAAAATATTTGGAAAGAAAAGGAAAATGAAATTTATTGGAAATTAAAACAAGTGAGTCACCCTGAAAAATCAGGAGATACAACGAACTATAATATAATCATTCAAACCACTGATAAAGAAAGTGAACTATTAACAAAATTTGCTAAAGATAAATTAGTAATAGTAGCAGATTTCGAACTAGGAGATAAAATAGAAGTTAGAAGAACAACCATTAATGACCATTATGATTGAAGATTTAACTTATCTAAAAATAGCTTCAAATCAGAAGAAATGTTCTTATTTTCTAAATCAATAATAGAAATATAATCAAATCTATCAAATACCTCCGGTTCTGCAAGTTGTGGTTCTCCTGAAAGTATTTTTGTTAGAAACTTATTCGCCACAGCGATTCTACCATCAGGAACAGTAAATTCAACGGAACCAAAATATTCCAAAGGAGCTAAAGAAATATCACTCCCTAATTCTTCATAAACTTCTCTTTCAGCAATTTTTCTAAGTTCTTCTTCAGAAGGATCATTAGGATCTTCACACTCATCAATATTGGCTTTCCCGCCAGGAGTTTCATAATGATTATGATCTTTCCTGTGTAAAAGAAGGATTTCTTTATTCTCATTAAGAATAAAACATCCTGAGAGAATGATACGACCTTTGTTATCAACTATATGAGTCATAGGAAAAAGAAACAGAGAAGATAATAAAAAGCTTTAGTCTAGAAAACAATATAAAAGACTTCTTCTCAACAATTATCTATGAATGTTATATTCTTTGCATTGGCAAATACACTAATTTGGACTTTTTTAACTGTTCGTTGGAAAAACCTTAGATTAAAAGGTCTTAGTCCATTAAGTTCTTATGGTTTAGTTTCTGCAGGTTTACCTTTATGGATAATAACATTAATCATAATGAGTCAACAATATAGTATTGTTCATACGTCAAAATATATTTTGTTAGTGGTCTTATGGATTGCTCCCGTTATTATATCAAATTTAAGTGATTTATATTTAATAAAATTAAAACCTCTTTCGGAATTAAAAGTTTACAAATTCGCATTTGCGGCTTTAATTGGTGTTCTTGTTGATTTATTAATATTTAAAACAGCATTCAGTTATTTCACAATTATTGCTATCAGTTTATTTTTTACTTCAGGAATATTTTTATCACGTAATGGGATTAAAAAAATAAGCGAAATATCTCTATCGAAAGAACTATTAATTTTATTAAGCCTCAGTATAATTAGTGTTATTATGGCTTTCACATACAAAGCAGGTCTTCTAATACAATCTCATCCCGTCGTTCATGGAATGATTTTACAAATAAGTTCTCACACCATTCTATTAGCCATAAGTTTCTCAGCCATGAGAAAAGATTTTTTCAAAGGAATACTCAAAGTAAAAGATTTGTTTATTTTTGGTTTTTTAGTATATATCTATACTGTTTTTGAAGCATTCATATTCAAAGCATTACCAGCATCTACAGTTATAATGTTAGGTATTTTGAACCTAGTTATCTTTGCAGCATATGATTTGAAAAAAGGAGAATTTAGGTTAACACCTCAAATTTATATCGCAGGAGCATTAGCAATAGCAGGAATAATAGTAACAGGATTTATTTAATTACTCTCCTTTAATATAATGAGCTACTTCCTCTGGCTTCTTATTATTAAAAACAACTTCTCGAAGTGCCTGTGTTAGACCAAATGGTCGAGGATTCTGCCATATGTTTCTTCCAATTGCAAATCCTGCAGCTCCTGTTGAAAGAATTTCTCTACAAGTACCTAAAAATTCCATGTGCGGTTGTTTTTTTCCACCCGCAGCAATAACTCTAGTTCTTCCTGCGTTTTTTACAACCCATTTGTAACCTTCGACGTTATGATTATATTTTAATTTAACAAAGTCAGCACCTAACTCAAGTCCAACTCGTGCAGAATATGCTAGAATGTTTGTGGTTGTATCGCTTTTGATTGCTTTTCCTCTTGGATACATCCAAGCTATAACTGGAACGCCGTAATCGTGTGCGTGTTCAACAACTTTACCAAACTCATGAAAAATATGTGGCTCTTGCTCACTACCATCGTAGATTGTGTAACCAACAGCGTCC
>CAYRYC010000010.1:0-27687 GCA_964428445.1 uncultured Methanosarcinales archaeon
TTATAAAAAAAAAAAATTTTAACCTAAGGTTATATTTTAAAAAAAGGTTTAACTCAAAATGCATAAACAAATAACCATTTTAGGAACGAGTCATATTGCAAAGCAATCTGAACATGACATTAAAGAAGCGTTTCTAAAAATAAAACCTGATTTTATAGCGGTAGAGTTAGATAGAAATCGATTACAGAGCTTATTATCGCCTGAAAAAAAATCTCGGCCTTCTTTAGGAATGATTAGACAAGTAGGCTTAATCGGCTTTATTTTCCTTCTAATAGGAGGCTATGCTCAAAAGAAACTAGGAAAGCTCGTTGGAGTTATGCCTGGTGCAGATATGTTATATGCAGTTAATCTTGCAAAAAATAATAAAATTAAATTAGCATTAGTGGATAGAGAGATTCAACAAACACTAAGAGGGCTTTCTAAGGCTTTTACATTTAGAGAAAAAATGCGTTTTCTTGGTGATGTTCTAAAAATTCCTTTTGCCATGCTTTTCAAAAAATCAAAAGTAGCAAAGAGCATGTCTATTGATCTGAAAAAAGTTCCTGAAGATAAAGTTATTATTGTGATGATGGATTTACTAAAAAAACGTTATCCTTCTCTTTACAAAGTTCTTATTGATGAAAGAAACCATATTATGACTAAACGTTTAGTTATTATGGCTAAAAAGAATCCTAATAAGAAAATTTTATGTGTTGTTGGTGCCGGACACAAAAAAGGAATACAAGAATTATTATCTCATTATGATGCCAAAATAGAGGTCATGAAAACTAGTTAGTTTTTAGGACACCAAAAAGCACAAATTAGTGTTTTTTTAGTGTAAATTATTTTCCACAGGAAACCAACGGGTCTGTTTATATAAAGAGATTTCATTTTTTCTTTCCAACTTTTCTTTATTCATCAACATTTCAGCTATTTCCACTTGAAATCAAGGATAAATGTCCTTTTAAAGGTTTCCTTTTTAAACCTTTATAAAGACAAATACAAGTATTTATAAATTCTACCACACTTATATCCTTTATATACCTAATAAATGGTGTATAATATTCCATATGAAAAATCACTCATCAGAGTCCAAAAACAGGAACTTGATGACACGCATTTATGGGGGGAATTATTATGAGTGAAAATCTTAATGAACTAAAAAAAGGACTTGATGTTAAAATTGTAAACATCGTTGTTTCTACAAGCTTAGATCATGACATTCCATTGGAAAAAATGGCTGCTACTCTTTCAAATACAGAGTATAATCCTGAACAGTTTCCTGGTTTAGTTATTCGGATCAAAGAGCCAAAAACATCTGCTTTAATTTTCAGCTCAGGAAACGTTGTTTCTACAGGGGCGCGAAGCGTAGAAGATGTAAGATTATCTTTAATAAAGATAAAAGAAACTCTGAAAAAATTAAATATTAATATCACTATTGAACCTAAAATTAACATTCAAAACATGGTTGCGAGCGGAAGTATCCACATGGATCTAAATTTAAATACTCTTGCAATGAAATTGGATAACACAGAATATGAACCTGAGCAGTTTCCAGGTCTTGTATACAAATTACCAGAAGCAAAGGCAACATTCCTTTTATTCAGTAATGGTAAAATTGTTTGTACAGGAACTAAATCAGAAGCGCAAGTTTACAAAGCAGTTCATATGTTAATCGATGTCCTGAAAAATTTGAAATAATTTTTTGGGATGCAGAAACGTACATTCGTTTCTAGTGTGTTTAAAAACTTAAAATAGATTTTTTTTTCTTTTCTTTTTACTTTTTGTCAAATTGAGGTGAGCTAAAGTGCTAGTAATAGTAGGTGTGTGAAATGGATATAACGGAACAAATTCAATTATTTCAAGAATTTTTTGAAATGCACTATAACAAAGACCTAGTTTATGCTGTGCAGAAAGGGAAAAATTTCTTAGTGGTTGATTATTTGGATCTTGCTATGTTTAACCTTGATCTAGCTCAAGAACTTCTTGATAATCCTGACGATATTCTCAAAACAGCACAACTAGCTGTTGAAAAAATGAATCTTAAAGAAAGTTTCAAAAACTTTTTTGTTAGATTCAAAAATCCTCCGAGTTCTCAAAAAATATTAATCCGTCATGTTCGTAGCGCCCATATAGGAAAATTTATTGAAATAGAAGGTGTTGTTCGACAAAAAACAAATGTCAGACCGCAGGCAAAAAGCGTGAAATTTGAATGTCCTAGTTGTGGAAACATAATGAATGTCATTCAACTTGAACAAAAATTCAGAGAGCCTGTTCAGTGTGGTTGCGGAAGAAAAGGTGGTTTTAGAGAACTTTCAAAAGAGCTCGTTGATGTTCAAAGAATTGTTTTAGAAGAAGCAACTGAAAATCTTGACGGCGGAGAGCAACCTAAACGGTTCAATCTTTTACTAAAACACGATTTAACAAGCCCTATGTCTGATAAAAAAACAAATCCTGGAAATAAGGTGTTAGTAACAGGGATTGTTAATGAAGTTCCTATTAGTCTCCACAGCGGAGGAAAGTCTATTGATTTTGAACTTCTTTTAGATGGTAATTATCTTGAGCCGATTCAAGAAGAATTTGCAAACGTTCAAATGTCTCCAGAAGAAGAGGAAGAAATCATTCTCTTTTCAAAAGAAGAAAATCCTTTCAAAAGATTGGTTGGGAGTTTTGCTCCAACAATTTATGGTTATGATAAAATCAAAGAAGCTCTTCTTTTACAGCTGATGGGTGGAGTAATGAAACCAAGAAGTGATGGGGTAAGAACTAGAGGAGACATCCACATTCTACTTATTGGTGATCCTGGAGCGGCAAAAAGTCAGTTGTTAAAAAGAGTTGCAGCAGTAGCTCCTAAATCAAGATTTGTATCTGGTAAAGGTGCTAGTGGAGCGGGTTTAACAGCAAGTGTCGTTAGAGATGAATTTCTAAAAGGTTGGGCTTTAGAAGCAGGTGCTTTGGTTTTAGCTAACCGAGGAATTGCATGTATTGACGAACTTGATAAAATGACTGACGAGGATCGTTCAGCGATGCACGAGGCTCTTGAACAGCAAACAATCACTATTAGTAAAGCAAACATCCAAGCAACTTTGCGATCTGAAACAACTGTTCTTGCAGCAGCAAACCCTAAGTTTGGTCGTTTCGATCCTTATGAAATTTTAGCTAAACAAATTAATCTTCCACCTCCATTAATTAGTCGTTTCGATCTTATTTTTCCAGTGAGAGATCTTCCTGATAGAGATAGAGATGAACGTATAGCTTCTTTTATTTTAAATTTACATCAAGATGTAACACGAGCAGATACTGTTGAATTGAAAACAGATTTTATAAAAAAATATATTGCTTATGCAAAACAACACATTAAACCAAGAATATCAAACGAAGCAATTGAAGAAATAAAAAGTTATTATGTTAAGATTAGAAACATGGGTGGAAGTGGAGAAAGCGGAATTAAATCAGTTCCAATTACTGCACGTCAACTCGAGGCTCTTGTTCGATTAACAGAGGCAAGTGCGCGAGTAAGATTATCAAATGATGCATCGCGAGAAGATGCTAAAAAAGCAGTAGAATTATTACATTATACTCTAGGACAAATAGGTCTTGATCCTGACACAGGTAAATTAGATATTGATCGAATAACCACAGGAGTTACAGCAAGCCAAAGAAATCACATTAGTGTTGTAAAAGAAGCAATTGCAAATTTAGAAAAAGAATTTGGAAAAGTTGTTCCAGAAGAAGAAGTTATAAAAGAATGCGAACTGAAAGGTTTAGCAGAAACTAAAACTGAAGAAGTTTTAGAAAAACTATACAGAGCAGGAGATGTTTTCAAACCAAAACATGGATTTATTTCACGGATGAATTAATATGGCGACTGAACAAAAAACAAAATTTCAAAGACAAACAGCAAAGATTGCTAGTGTTAAAGAGTTGTTAGGGGGAGAATATATTATTCAAGAAGGTTGGAAACCTAATTATGTAAAAACTTCTTCTCGTCATCTAGTTCGTGTAAACCTAATTGGTTTTGTTGTAGACAAACCAACACCCTACCAGTTTATTTTAGACGACGGAACGAGTTCAATTCTTGTTATGGATTTCAATCAGAACAAAAAAACTTTATCTCTTAAAGTAGGAGAACCTGTTCTTTTAATAGGTCGACCACGTCAATCTGATGATGGTTTATTTATAGCGGCGGAAGTTGTTACTTCATCTCAACTCAAAAAAAATCCTTCTTGGATTGTAAAAAGAAAAGAAGATTTAGCAGAATTCAAAAAAACAGATGTTATTGAAAAAACATCTTCGGCTGAAATACTTATTGAAGAAATTGACGAATCTGAAGAAGAAGGAGAAATTGTTCAACCAGCTTCAGGACAAGTTACCGGCGATGATGTTGTTGATTTTGTAAGAAAAAAAGATTCTGGCGATGGTTGTGCAATTGAAGAAATAATTTCTTATTTTGGTCAAGAAGCAGACGATGTTATTCTTACACTCATGTCCATGGGTGAAGTTTATGAAATAAAACCTGGAAAAATAAAGGTTTTAGAGTAGTTGATAAAATACTGTGTATTTTAGCAAATAGGGAAAATTGCTTTGTTTTCTCGTAGTTGATAAAATACTGTGTATTTTAGCAAATAGGGAAAATTCTTTATTTTCCCGTAATCTTTATAAACGCGCAATTTTACAATCACACTGAGAGCGTGAGTATATATGGTTTTAGAATCCTTAGTAAATCCGTTTAAAGCAGAACAGAAACCTAAAACACTAATTCTTATTGGTTTTTTATATGCTGTAATTGCACTCATTCTATCAACATATATTTTCAAAGAACAAGCCAGTATTGTTTTTATTGCATTAACTGTAATGGCTGCAGTTCCTTTAATGTTTGGAATTATTAAAAGAGAAGAAAAAAAAGAATTTTCTCAGTCATCAGAAATAACTTTGTTAAAAGAACATTCTAAAGCTCTAACTGCATTTATGATGTTGTTTATTGGAATAACTTTAGGTGTTATTCTATGGTATATTATTATTCCTGCAGCCTCATCTGCTGTGGTATTTGATACTCAAATAGGAACTCTGGGAACTCTAGGTCATGATGTTACTGGAGAAATAACAACTGGTGCAGTTAATTCTTTAAGTCAGTTCACAAAAATATTTTTTAATAATGTTAAAGTATTAATATTTTGTATAGTTTTCTCATTTATTTATGGATCAGGGGCAATATTCATTCTCACGTGGAACGCTTCTGTTTTAGGAGTAGCTATAGGTAATCTCATAAAATCTAGTTTAGCGAATGTAGCTCAAAAAGTTGGTTTAGGACAAATAGCCAGTTATCTTTGTGTTGTTTCTGTAGGTCTTATCAGATATATTCTTCATGGCATTCCAGAAATTTTAGCTTATTTTGTTGGTGCATTGGCAGGAGGAATTATTTCATTTAGTATCATAAAAAAAGATTTCAAAGGAAAAAAATTAGAAAAAGTTATTTTAGATTCCGCGGATTTATTATTTATTGCAGTAGGTCTTGTTTTCTTGGCGGCTGTTTTAGAAGTGTGGGTAACTCCTTTGCTTTTCCCAGCAAGCGGATTTCTTATGTCTTGCTTAGGATGAATTAAGAATTAGTAATTGTTATTTTTTCTATGCTTAAATCATCAGAACGAATTCTTATAAACTCAGAACAAACTTTTCTTCCAATAAGATAATCCATAACTAGTTCTGCTTGAATTGTCCCAACAAGAGTTGTAATTGTAATCAAAACGCCTTCTTCGCTACATGTTTTTTCGCTAGTGCCCTTTGGATAAATATTTTTATACCGAATATTATTTTTAGGATTAAAGAAATAAACGCTTCCTGCTTCTGCAATAGCGGCTCCGTGTATCCAAGCTAGTTTATTTTCAAAACAAAATTTATCTATTAGTAAACGAACAGCATGATTGTCTGTACAATCAACAATAATATCCGATGCAATCAAATCTTCTTTTGATTTAATAATTTTTTCTTTAACCACACATTTTATTTTAGGATTAATTTCTTTTATTTTTTTAGAAAGTGTTTGTGCTTTTGAAGATCCAATGTCTTTTACAGTATAAAGATGTTGTCTGTTTAAATTGTGGTCTGCAACAAAATCAAAGTCTTGTAAAATTAGCGTTCCTACACCCATACGCGTCAATAAATGAGCTACAACACTACCAAGACCACCAAGGCCAACAATAGTAACCTTTGCGTCTAAAAGGCGCTTATGGGCGTCTAAACCAATAACTTGTTTTTGTCGTGTAAATATATCCATGCTTTTAAAAAACCATAATCATTTAAAAGTCTGACGGAGTTTTCATTAACTATGAATATCTATATAGAACGTTCAAAAAAATCTTTGTCAAAAGAGTTTTCTGGTAAAGCGATAGATCTCTTGAAAGAATTAGATATTATATCTGAGGATGTTTTAATAATTAGAAATGATTCTTTAGTTACTGAAGATGAAGATTTAGAAAACACAGATTCTATTCGTTTACTTTCTGTAATAAGTGGTGGTTAAAATGCAATGTACAAAATGCGATAAAAAAGCCATTAGTAATGATCCTGTTCTTTGTGAAGATCATTTTGATGAATACATCTTACAAACAACACAAGAAACAATTGATCGTTTTTCTCTTTGTTCAAAAGAAAAAAACATTGTTGTTGCAGTAAGCGGCGGCAAAGATTCTTTAGCTTTAGTTGATGTTCTTTTAAGATTAAATTTCTCTGTTACTGGTTTATACATTGATGAAGGAATCATTAATTACAGAGAACATTCCATTGAAGATTTAAACAATTTTGCAAAACAAAAAAACTTTTCTTTTGTTGAAAAATCATTCAAAGAAGAATTTGGTTTTACATTAGATCAGGCAATAAAAACAAATAAATTTCACGCATGCACAATTTGTGGGACTCTGCGAAGATACCTTCTGAATAAGTATTCTCGAGGATCGGACTTGATTGCAACAGGGCATAATTTAGATGACGAATCTCAAACAATTCTTATGAATATTTCTCGAGGAAACACTGATTTGTTTTTACGTTTAGGACCTAAATCAACACAAGAAAAAAACTTTACTCAAAAAATAAAACCTTTTTATTTTCTTACAGAAAAACAAATTTTAACCTATACATTTTTAAGAAAAATTGTTGTAAGTTATGGTGAGTGTCCTTATGCTTTTACTTCTTTTCGTGCAAATTTAAGGGATGAATTAAACAAAAAAGAATCTAAACAAAAAGGAGTTAAGAAAAATATTGTGGAAACTTATTTAGTGATAAAAGAAAAAACAAAACAAGAAAAAGAAGCAAATAAAGAAATTAATTCTTGTGCTTTGTGTGGAGAACCATCACAAGATTCTAATTGTAAAGCATGTAAAATAAAACAAGAAATTTTAAATTCTATCCTTTAATTAATTTAAGAATTCTTTCTTTTGTAATTTTAGGTTTTTCGAAAACTAATTTTTTATCAAGTTCAGTTAATTCTCTGTAAGTGCCCGTTGCGACGTCAAGTTCGAGATTTCCTATGTGTGTTCTGTGTAAATTTTGCACATAGTAATCGAGTGCTTTGAATAATCTTTTTACAACTTTATTTATTCCAACATGGAGTGTTATTGCAACGGTTTTTTCATCAATAATAATTGCTTTTGCACGAACCCATGATTTGTCAATTTGAACTCCGTCCGCGAGTCTTTTTACTTGTTTTTCAAAAAAAGGCTTATCTAATGTTGCAAGATATGTTTTTGCAATTTCTTTACTTGGATGCATTATGTTATTTGCAAATGTTCCATCGTTTGTTAATAATATTAATCCTGTTGCATCTCGATCTAATCGACCAACAGAGAATACTCTTGGTTTGTTTGGAACAAGATCAAGAACTTTTTTTCTTCCAAACATATCATCGGAAGTTGTTATGTATGCTTTAGGTTTATTGAGAATATAATATTTGGTTTTTTCACGAATTAATTCTTTTTCATTAACACTAACTGAATCGGTGGGCTCTGCTTGATCGCCGATTGTTATGGTTTTTCCATTTACTTTTACTTTACCGTCTTTGATAAGATCTTCTGCCTTTCTTCGTGAACAGATTCCAGCAGCTGCAATTATTTTTTGTACTCTTTCCATTTTAGTTTACTCGAAGCTACTGTTATATAATACTTCTTTATTATTAACTTCCATGCTTGCTAGTTTCTTTGTTCTCTTTAATTCACTAATATATCTATAGAATGTTGCTTTAGAACAATAACGATGCTTATCTACAATGATTTTTTTAAGTTCTTGAGGTGTTAAACGACCGTTCTTACTCTCTTCTAATATCTTAATTTTAACTATGTCTTTCTTGTTTCTTTGTACTTCCTCAAGTAATTCATCTCGTACAATTTCTTTGCTTTCAGGTTCTTTAATAAGAATATAACTTTGCTCAGGAGTCTTATCTTCTGTTTGAGGCTCCTGCTCAAGTACATTATTTTCCTTATTTTCTGTGGATAACTGGCTTTCAATACGGCCAATTTTCTTCAAAATAAGACTTAATATTTTATCCTTTTTTTGTCTCTTTCTAAATAGGTCAAATAAGTCTCCCATATATTTTCAAAGCGGGTGGTTCTATTTAAATCTTTTTCACAGCTAAAAAGCCAGTCTCAATTCCAGTCTCACCTGAGACTGAGACAGTCTCAAGACAGTCTTGAGACTGAGACTGGTGAGACTGAGACTCGTTTTTTTGAGACTGGCCCGATGAATAAAGGAAAGACAGTGAGACTGGTTTTGAGACTGAGACTCGTTTTTTTGAGACTGAGACTACTTTGAGACTGGACCTGAGACTGCCTAAAATGTATAGACACAATAAAAAAGCACAGGTCCACTGGCCAGGTCCTGATAAGCTATATAAAACACCCAAGATTACTATTTGACATGGCAACTCCCTCATCACTTGTGTGGTGAGTGAAATAAAAAGGGAAACCAAGGAGCAAAACCAAATGGAAAAAAACGAATTAAATATGGATAAAAACACACCTGAAAAAAGCTTTCGAGCAAGCCCAATATCTGCAACGATTTGGACAAATGAAGCTGTAGGAAAAGATGGTGAAACGAGATTGTTCAGAACAATAACTCTAGAACGTTCATACAAAGACAAAGAAGATAATTGGAAAAAAACTCATTCTCTACGAGTAAATGATTTACCAAAAGCAACGCTTGTTCTTAACAAATGCTATGAATATATTAGTATAAAAGAAGACAATCAAAGTATTACAGAAGATAAACTGTGAGGTTAAAACATGGCTAAAGCAAAAGAATTAACAATAGAAGATTTACCTGGCGTAGGCGCAGCAACAGCAGAAAAACTTTCTGATGGTGGTTTTGATAACCTTATGTCAATTGCTGTAGCAACTCCCGGAGAACTTGTAAATTCTTCCGGTGTAACAGAAACGGCGGCAAGAAAAATAATTCAAGCAGCAAGATCTAACATGGATATGGGTTTTATAAGTGGTGAAGATGTTCTTGAAAAAAGAAATAAAGTTATCAAAGTAAAATCAGGTTCTGAAGGTTTTGATACAATGCTTGATGGTGGTTTTGAAACCGGCGCAATCACTGAATGCTTCGGACAATACGGAAGTTCCAAAACACAAATAGCGCACATTCTTTGTGTTTCTTGCCAATTACAAGAACCAGGTGTGACTGCAGTATTTATAGATACAGAAAACACTTTTCGTCCTGAAAGAATTATGCAATTAGCAAAAGGATTTGGTTTAGATCCTGAAGAAGCTTTGAAAAACATAAAAGTTGCTAAAGCTTACAACTCTGATCACCAAATGTTATTGGCTGAAAAAGTTGAAGATTTAATTAAAGCAGGAGATAAAGTAAGAGTTGTAGTTGTAGATTCTTTAACAGCTCATTTTCGTGCAGAATTTGTTGGACGAGGAACTCTTGCAGAACGTCAACAAAAAATAAACAAACACATGAGAGTTCTTTCAAAACTTGCCGATATACACAATTTAGTTGTCTATGTAACTAACCAAGTTATGTCAAAACCAGATGCTTTTTTCGGAGATCCTACGGAAGCCATAGGTGGTCACATTGTTGGTCACAACAGCACATTTCGTATTTACTTACGTAAAGGAAAAAAAGGAACAAGAGTTGCAAAACTTATTGACAGTCCTAATCTTCCAGATACAGAATGTATTTATGAAGTTTTTGAAGAAGGTATTCGAGACGCGTAAATTTTTTTTATTTCTATTTTTTTTCTATTTTATTCAATGATAAAGTATTTATAGGATGACCCACTCGTTTTCTTTTATGATTGCACTAAAAAAAGATTATAAGCAAGGAGTTTTCCTAAAGATTTCTCTAGCTGACGATCTATGGTATTTGACGCATATTATTTCACCAAATGACTTGCTTACTGGTAAGACCGAAAGAAAAATAAAAATGGGTTCGCCAGACGGTAAAATAAAAGTTGTCAAAAAAACAATCAAATTAACAATCAAAGTTGAATCAGTTTTATTAACAGACGAAGGTGATCAAATACGTGTAAAGGGAACTGTTATTCACGGTCCTGAAGATGTTCCAAAAGCATCATACCATACTATTTCCTTAGCTCTTGATGATGTATTTACATTGCAGAAAAACGAGTGGCCATCATACATTAAAGAAAAACTAGATGATGCATTAAAAAACAATTCTTCAGCTTTACTTTTTGTTTTATTTGATAGAGATCAAGCAATATTCTCTCTTGTTCAACAATCAGGAATTAAACATTTAGCAGAGGAAAAAGTTTCTCCGCAAAAGAAACAATATGAGAATGCAAACGCGGAATCTATTAACGATTTTATACTAAAAAAACTTGAAGAATACCAAAAACAATACAAGCCTTCAGCGATTATTTGTGCAAGTCCTGCCTTCTGGCAAAAGAGTCTGCAAGCTAAACTTTCTGACGTTCAAAAAAAGAAATTAGTTTTTATCGAGTTGAGCACTATTCATAAGGGCGCTGTTACCAAGCTACTTTCCCGTCCAGAACTACATTCTCTGCTTTCTTCACATCGTTTACAAAAGGAAGAAAAATTTATACAAACCTTATTAAAAAAACTAGATCGTGAATTAGTTGCGTACGGTATTAAAGATGTTGATGCCGCTGCACAAATAGGTGCTATTTTAGAGTTAGGCGTAACAGAAAAGTTTTTGAAAAATTCACGTGAAGAAAATTTCTATGAACGTGTCGATAAAATTCTTAAGACAGTCGATTCTTCTAAAGGAAAAATATTTTTTATTCATGAAGAAAGTACAGCAAAAGTTATTGATGGTTTAGGCGGTGTTGCTGCAATTCTTCGATGGGAGTTATAATGAAATACGAACAAGAACTTATTGCTTTAATCAAAGAAAAGCCAGAACTTGCTAGTTTAGATGATTCCTATGTGCAAGACGTATTGAAAACTAATTTTGCTTCTGTTTCAAATTCTGTTTTTGATAAGTATACTT
Organism: uncultured Methanosarcinales archaeon; assembly: GCA_964428445.1. GTDB lineage: Archaea > Nanobdellota > Nanobdellia > Woesearchaeales > SKGA01 > SKGA01. The sequence continues at coordinate 11,446 of CAYRYC010000010.1, forward strand.
CGTTTGATCAATGTAAACGAGGAAAGAAATGTAAGGAGTTAGTAACTAATGTTAGAAAATATTTGAGAATAGTTTATGGTTTGTTTGTTATTCAACCATTAGAAGATTTTCAAAAAACGATTAATTCATTAAAATCATATGAAAGTGATGCTACAGATAAAATGTTGTTAGCACATCAATCAACAACAGAACGTTTTGCTTCATACAATCAACTCTATGTTGATCTTTTTGAAAAGCTTCATGAGAAGGGGCTTTCCAAAGAATTTACTTTAGCAGATTTTGCATGTGGATGTAATCCTTTTGCATATAAATATTTACCAACAAAACCAAAACATTACACTGCGGTTGATCTTTCTTCTAAAGACATGGAAATTGTTCAAACGTTTTTTGATAATACAAATATTTCTGGCGAAGCAAAATCTTTTGATGTTTCATCTACTAATTTTGAATCTTGGATTGAAAAAAAACATTTTGATGTTATTTTTTTGTTTAAAGCACTCGATTCTTTTGAAGCTGTAAAAAGACACACATCAAAAAAAATACTTTCTAAACTTGATGCAGATTTCTTAGTTGTTTCATTTCCTCTTGTTTCTATAGGTGGAAAACAATCAATTGCAGCAAGTAAAAGATGGTGGTTTGAAAATTTTTGTACGCAGAATAGTTGGGAATTTGAAGTTTTTAGTGCAGGTAATGAGCAGTTTTTTATTGTATCTATGCACAAAGGCAAGAAATAGTGTCTGTTTTACTACTACATAAGACAGTTCAGTGTAACTATTTTTCAAAAGTTAAAAACAGTAACATATAAATAGTAGTGTTTTTCATCTACTTAGTGAAAAGGGTGAGATGTCCTTTTTTGGGGGTAAAATTAAATGATAGTAAAAGATGAATTTTTGAGCAAGCTACGGCGATATTTCTCACTTAATCTTTATGAGGTAAAGGTTTGGACTGCGTTGCTTTCTCGAGGTGTTAGTACTGCTGGTGAACTTTCGGATATTGCAAATGTTCCACGTTCGCGAAGTTACGACGTCTTAGAATCACTCGAAAAAAAAGGTTTTGTAGTTATGAAAATTGGTAAACCGATTAAGTATATTGCGGTTCCACCACAAGAAGTTTTAGAAAGAGTTAAGAAAAATATTATTACAACATCAGATGATCATGTTAAAAAACTTGATGCACTAAAAGGAACAGATCTTATCGAAGAATTAAATTCTTTACATACGCAAGGAGTTGAATTAGTTGAACCAACAGATCTTTCAGGTTCTTTAAGAGGACGACTTAATTTGTATAACCACATTGAATTAACAATGCGTGGCGCTGAAGAATCAGTAACACTGATGACAACAGCACAAGGTTTAATACGAAAAGCTGAAGGTTTACGACCATTATTAGAAGAACTCTCTGCTAGAGGAGTTGACATAAAAATCGCAGCACCATTAGCAACAGAGGAAGCACAACAAGCAGCAAAAGAATTAGAAGGCATCGCAGACGTTAGACACATGGATCACATCAGTGCACGATTTGTGGTAGTCGATGGAAAAGAAGTTATCTTTATGGTAATGAATGATGACGATGTTCATCCAACATACGATATTGGTATTTGGGTTAATACTCCTTTCTTTGCATCTGCACTTGATCAATTATTTGGTCTTGCTTGGAACACACTAAAAAAAGTGTCAGCTAAGAAAAAGTAAAATGGTGACTAATATTTTTTCTTCTTTTTTATTTCTTTTTGATTTATCAAAAAGTCCAGAGGAATCCTTTTCAGGATTTCGACAGGATATTTTGGTTAATAATTCTGAGGGTATTTAATGAAAAAAAATAATAATACACAACCTGTAGTTGAAGGACAAGAATATCTTGGACGTGTTGATTCTGTTGGCGGTAAAGGCGACGGGGTTATTCGTATCAGAGGATTTGTTGTTTTCGTTCCAAAAGTTAAGGAAGGAGATTACGTAAAATTCAAAGTAACAAAAGTTTTGGAAAAAGTTTCATTTGGAGAATTTATTGAAAAAGTAGAGCCTCCAAAAGACGAACCAAAAAGATATGAACGTTATGTTCCACCATCTAAAAAGAAAAAAGAAGTTCCTGATGAAGTAAAAGAACTTCTTACAACAGAAGGAGATAGTGAAGATTTTGGTGCAGATGATGAAGAAGAGGACTTCTAAATCAATCTATTAACCAACATATTTATAAACAAAAGCTCATTTTTGAGCTTCACAACCCTTTTTAGAAGAAAAAGGTCCTAGGACCTGGGTCAAACCTAAAACGCTTCTAAAAACGCCCAGAAATTTGTCTGGCGACGCACCGGGTAATAAATGATGTGCGAAAAAAGATCTCTTTTTTCTACCATCCTATAAAATAAGAAGGTATCCTTAAAGTAAACTTTAACGGACTTTGAATAAAAAATTTAAAGTATCCTTAAAGCAAAACTTTACGGGACCTTTCAATAAATCGAAAGGTAAATAAAATGTCAGAAGAACAACAAGAAACACTGCTTTTACCAACAGAAGAATATCTAAAATCAGGTATTCACATTGGTACAAAGTTTAGAACAAAATATATGGAAAACTTCATTTACAAAACAAGAAATGATGGTCTTTCCGTTTTGAACATTCAACAAATTGACGAGAGAATTAGACTCGCAGCAAATCTTTTAAGCCATTATGCTCCAGAAGACATCATCATTGTTTCACGAAGAGAAAATGGGTGGAAACCTGTTCGTATGTTTGAAAAAGTAACAGGCGCAAAATGTTTTGCAGGACGATATCCTCCAGGAATCTTAACAAATCCTCAACTGAAAAATTTCACAGAAGGAAAAATAATGTTTGTTATAGATGTTGGACCAGATAAAAACGCAGTAAAAGATGCACTTAGTGTTGGTTTACCAATTGTTGCTCTTTGTGATACAAACAATCAAGTTAACAATATTGATTTTGTTGTACCTTGTAACAACAAAGGTAAAAAAAGTTTAGGGCTTATTTTTTGGCTTCTTGCAAAACTTTATCTTGAGAATAAAGGTTTAATCAACAAAGGTCAAGCGTTTGAATATACTGTTGATCAATTTACAGAAGAATAATTTTATTCTTCCCATAAGAACAAAAGTTCGTTGGTGCCAAAAAACAATTTGTTTTTTGAGCATTTATTTTTCTTCTTCTTCTTTAACTTCTTCTAAACCAAGATTTTTTATTACAAAAACGACTTTCTTATTTTCCTCTATTGATCGGTGTTTTCGAACAATCGCGGCTCTTTTTCCATCTGTACATTTTTGTAATTCAACAAGACATTTACTTTGATATTTTAACAAATCTCCACCAACAATATTGACTTTATCTTTGTTTTCAAAATCAGCATATACTTGGTTTGTAATTAAAACAGGTATGTTATTTTTTCTTGCTATTTCAGTCAAAAAAGATAATTGCATTCCTAATTGTCTATTAACTTCGTACACTTTTTTTGTTTGCCCCATTTCTAAACGATATAACATAGCAATAGAATCAACAATAATAACTCCTGTGTTTTTATGAACTAAAGTCTTTAGTTTTTCAAATGCTTTTTTTTGTTCAGCAAATGTTGTTGGTTTTAACAATATTACATTATTTAATACTGCTTTGTAATCATCGCTTATTTGACGAAGTCTAGAAAGAGAAAAAGACCCTTCCGTATCAACATAAATTACTTTTTTATCTTTGAAAGAACTAGCACATATTAAACAAATATTTGTTTTTCCGCTACCCGCTGGCCCATATATTGTGGTAATGACTTCTTTGTCGAAACCACCTTCTAGTAACCAATCTATGACTTCTGATCCTGATGAAATTTTTGTGTCCATTTATGCTCTTCCTACACTTTCTAAAAGAGTGTATATGCTTTCTTTAAGTTGTTTTCTCTCACTTATTTTATTGTGACTTACGGGATGTATTAACCATTTTTCATTTGTTCCTGGATGAGCAAAAATAATTGTTAAATCTTTTTTCTCTGAAAATATCTCCCATTGTTTGATAAGGTAATCTGCATTTTCTTTTGTATTTAATGTTATTATTGTTGCTTTTTCACCATTAATTTTTTTAATAGCTCCTGCGCAATCTTCTAAATGTTCAAAAATAAAGTATAATTTTTGTTCTGATTTTTCTTGAACAACAATCATTGTTTCAAGATATTTTGTGTCAATAATTTGTTTTCTCATTGCATCTCTAAATGAGATGTAGTGTTTTACCCATTCATAAAGATCCATGTTCTTTCCACCAAAGCCATACAAAAATTCCATAAGGTATTAACGCAAAAATGCTAAAAACAAGTCCTACTAATAAAGGATTATGAACTGTAATTGAAGGTATTTCTTCAACGAGTTTGTGGGCACTAAATCCTAAAAAAATGCTTGTTCCAATTGACGATAATATTACAAATAAAAATACTAAAAAATGATGGTGGCTTTCTACTCTTTCTATATCTCTAACGAGAAAACTAATAAGTGCTCCATAGAATAATCCGAAAATTCCTCCAACAAATAAAGCTCCTGTTTTACTAAGAATAATTAAAAAAGGAGCTATTAACCAAGCACCAACTGCTCCACCCATAATAATTAAAAAAAAGAGAATCCAATAACTAAACAATTCTATTCGTCGAGTGGAAGGACTTTTTTTTTCTTGAGCCTTTTGCATGATTTTTTTTGCGTGTGCAATTTCCTCTTTGCTCCATCCTTTTTCAGAAAGTCTTTGTTCTAGATGCTTCATGTATTCTAAGGAGGCAAATAAGCTTAAAAACCTTACTCTTTAGCTTTGTCTATAATGTTTGCATTTTCTGTTAAAGGAGCATCTTCCAGCTCATCTTTTTCTAAAACAGCAACTCTTCGAACACTATCTCCTGCAGAGAGATTCATAATACGCACTCCTTGTGTGTTTCTTCCTATTGTGCTGACTTGAGAAATACTGGTTCTCATAACAATACCTTTGGTTGAAATTAAAAGAATATCTTCATCGCCCTTGATTAGTCTGATACTTGCAACGGTTCCATTTCGAGGACTACAAATAATATTTCGTACTCCTTTTCCTCCTCTGCCAATTAATCGATAATCAATAATTGGTGTTCGTTTTCCATAACCATTTTCTGTTATGGTTAGAATGGTTCCGTCGTCTTCTGCTCTAATCATTCCTATTACTTCATCACCAGAAGAAAGAGATATTCCTCTCACTCCTCTGCTAGTTCGTCCTATGGGTCGAGCATCTTTTTCTGAGAATCTAATAGCTTGTCCTTTTTTAGTTCCAAGCAAAATATTTTCATCGCCGTTAGTTTTTCTAACAGCAACAATTCTATCTCCTTCATCAAGAGTTATTCCTATAATTCCATTTTGTCTTGGTCGAGAATAAGCATCCAAACTGGTTTTTTTGACAACTCCTTCTTTAGTAGCCATTAACAAATATTCTGTTTCGCTGAATTTTTCAACAGGAATAATTGCAGCAACTTCTTCGCCTGGACTTATGTTAATGAGATTAACAATTGCTTTTCCTTTGGATGTTCTTGATCCTTCAGGAAGTTTGTAAACTTTAACCCAATGTACTTGTCCTTTGTTTGTAAAAACGAGTAGGTAGTTATGTGTGTTTGCAACGAAGAGATGTTCAACAATATCTTCTTCTTTCATTTGCGCACCGATAACTCCTTTTCCTCCTCTGTTTTGTTGTCTGTATGTATCTAGAGGTAATCGTTTTGCATAGCCTGATCTTGTTATTGTTACAACTTGATCTTCTTGAGGAATTAAATCTTCATCTTCGATGTCTTCATCTTCTACATCAGCAATCTCTGTTTTTCTTCCATCACCATATTCTAGTTTTACTTCTTCAATTTCGTCTTTGATTATTTGTTTAATTCTTTCTTCGCTAATTAAAATTGATTTAAGTTCTTCAATCAAAGCCATGATTTCTTTATACTCATCTTTAAGTTTGTCTTGTTCAAGATTAGTAAGTTTTTGTAATTTCATATCAAGAATTGCTTGAGCTTGTATTTCTGAAAATTGATATGTTATTTGTAATTGTTCTTTTGCTTCAACAGCAGAACTTGCTTTTTTTATTAAAACAATAATTGGATCAATGTATGTTAATGCTTTTGTTAATCCTTCAAGAATATGTGCTTTTTTCTCTGCTTTGTTAAGATCATATGTTGTTCGTCGCACAATAACTTCTTTTCTGTGAGCGATGAAATAGTCGATTATTGCTCTAATCCCAAGAACTTTTGGTTGTTGATCAACCAATGCTAAAAAGATCATTCCTATTGTTGTTTGTAATCGTGAATGTTTTAATAATTGGTTTGTTACAACTTCTTCATTTGCATCTTTCTTAAGTTCGATAACAACTCTCATTCCGCTTTTATCGGATTCGTCTCTGATGTCGTGAACTCCTTCAATTTTTTTATCTCTAACATTATCTGCTATTTGTTCAATGAGTGCAGACTTATTCACTTGATAAGGAATTTCTGTAATAATTATTGCATTACGTCCGTGAACTATTTCGTGATGTGTTCGTCCTCGAACTTTTATTTTTCCTCTACCACAATTATGTGCATTAAGAATTCCTGCTTTTCCAAGAATAATTCCTCCTGTGGGAAAGTCTGGACCTTTAATGATACTAGCTAATTCCAGAGTATCCACTTCTTCATTTTCTAAAACTGTGATGATTCCTTGTGCAACTTCTGAAAGATTGTGAGGTGGAATATTTGTTGCCATACCTACAGCAATTCCATTTGATCCATTGATTAAAAGATTAGGTAATTTTGTTGGTAGAACAACGGGTTCTTTTAGACTTTCATCAAAGTTAGGTCTAAAATTTACTGTTTCTTTGTCTATGTCAGCAAGTATAAGATTACTTATTTTACTTAATTTTGCTTCTGTATAACGCATTGCTGCTGCATTATCTCCGTCAACACTTCCAAAGTTTCCTTGTCCTTTTATGAGAGGATATCTTAATGAAAAATCCTGTGCCATTCGAACTAAAGAATCATAAACTGCAGTATCTCCATGTGGATGATATTTTCCTAAAACTTCTCCAACAATTCTTGCACATTTTTTGAACGCTTTGTTATGAAACATTCCAAGTTCATTCATTGCAAAAAGAATTCTTCGGTGGACGGGTTTTAGTCCATCACGTACGTCTGGAAGAGCTCTTCCTACGATAACACTCATAGCATAATCTAAGTATGCTGTCTTCATTTCATCTTCAATGAGCGTACTTATTATTGATGGTTTTTTTTCCTGTTCAGAAACGTTTTTTTCCTGTTCAAAGTCTTCGTTATTGTTGTCTTCTACCACACAATTAACGAATAATTGCTTGTTTATAAGTATTGTGTTTAGAAGCCTTTTTTAGCCGATTTTAGGCATTTTTTTTATTTTTCGACAGGGTATCAACAAAAATTATTTATGTCCTTCTATACGTTCTCTGTTTACTGTAAATGAAGATCCGCAATAAACGCAAGATTTCTTTTTTCCAATGAATTCTCCTCTTGGTTGATAATTCATTGTGTGTCTGCATTTAGGACATCGTAGAATAAGTGTGGTCATTAGATGAGATCCTCATCATCTTTTTTTTCGTCCTTTTTGCTATCTGCAAAGTCTTCGAGTTCTTTTAAATAATCTGTTTTATCTTTTTCTTCTTTTACTTCTTCACTTTTTTCTTCTTCTGTTTCTTTTTTTTCAGGTTCTGTCTCTTCACTTTTTTCATCAGAATCTTCTTCTGGATTTATTCTAGCAGGAAGTTCATGCGATGAAATTCTTTCAGAAGCTTCACCTATTTGTTGATCGATTCTATCAAGAAAACTTTCTTCTTTTCTTATGTCTTCGTCTGATTTTTCTCGTGTTATTGGTTTTGCTTCAACCACTTCTAAGCCACCAAGCAATTGTTGACGTCTTTCTTCTTCCTTAGATTCTTGATCTTTTGCCATTTCAATAATTTCTAGTTCAGTAATTTTTTGTTGTTGTTTTTTTAATTTTTCAAATACCGTACGAATTTCTTCGTCTCCTTCAACATCAAAATAATTATAGAATTTATCAGTAATTTTAAGAATATAACTTCGACCTTCTTCATCTTTTGTAATAAATTGCTCTTTTTTTAATGCTTTGATGTGGTCGTATGCGCTTTGTCCACGCATGTTTACAATGTCTGCTTGTAACACAGGACTTTTGAATGCGATAACTGCCAGTGTTTTTAGAATTGCTCCTGAGAACTCAGTTTCACTTGCAATGTGTTGTATATCTGCCGCATATTTTGAACGAACAGTAAGTTTCCATTTGTTTTGGTGTTTTGTTATTATGAGACTTCCATCTCTTTTTAGAAATTCTTCTTCTAATAATTTTATTTGATTAACAACTTTTCGAGGAGTGCTCTCGCAATACTTAGCAAGGTCTTCTTCACTCACACCTTTTCCGGATGCAAATAAAATCGCTTCCAATTTATTTTTTAAATCGCTCATTTTATTCTGCTAAATGATATTGATTTTTTTCTTTTTTAATCTTTTTTTCTTGAGTTAATGCATCAAGGAATTTTTCTGTATGTTCAGCAGGCATACCTATTTTCTTGGAAAGAAATTCAACATCTTTTCCGCCGTTTTGCAAACATAGAAGAATTGCGTTTCTTGTCATAGCGTTGAAATTCTTGATTAAAGCTTGATTTTGTCCAGTTACTGTTTTTTGAATCATACCTACTTCATGTAATCTAGCAAGCATGTCTGTGATCCAATGACTTACTTGTTTTTGTTCCATTACTATTTTGTCAGGTTCGATTAATTCAATTGATGCTGGAGAAAAATTAATAGCTATCCAACTAAGTTTTTCGATATCAGGAACGAGCATTTCAACTTCTGCAACTGTTGAGAATAAACCTTCTTCTACTTCTTCAGCAGGTTCGAAATCTTCTTCAAGCACATGAATGTCTGTTTCTTTAGTTTTAATGTTTTCAACATATGCTTTTAATGTATTTTCAACATGCTCTTTTGGTTTACCCATAATTTCAAAAATAACTCTAATTCGTAAATGTCCTTCCTCAATGTGTTTTTTTATCTCTTTGTCTTTCATCTTAATCTTCCTTGAGAATTGTGTTTGTATTGTTAATGCTTTTACTTTTAAAGCTTTCTGCTTCTTATAAATTCTTTGATTTTTTTGTGAGTAAATGCCACAGTAACACAAATTCCACAACATACAAGTCCTATGATAAGAAATATTGTTAATTTTTTGACTTTTTGTGTTGTAGTATCAACAACAACTACATTTTCTTTTTCTTCTTCGTTTTTTTCGTGAATAATAAGACTTGTGTTCACAGTCAGAAGTTTATTTTCAGAAACTTTTACTTCTTTCTCATTTTCTTCATTTATTTCTTTTTCTTCTTTTCCTTCTTCTTTCAAAATAATGTAATCAACAACGACGTTTTGTTCTTCTTCTTGTTCAACAACAGTTGTTATTTGCCCTTCTGGTACAGGGTTTTCAAAAACAACACTAATTGTTTTTTCTTTTTCAAAAGTTTCATGAATTATTTTTGTTTGATTGTTATACACTACAGTTATTGTCAAAGGGCCTTTTCCATCAACACGAACGTACCATGTTAAATTATCTTTCATGTATTTTTGTTTTGTATATCTGTTTGTAATTTCAAAATTTTCTTTTTCTTCAATAACAATTTCTTCAATTTCTTTTTCAATAAAATCTTCGTTTTTTACCGTAGCTAAAGCATATAATTCTTTTTCTTGACAAGAGTCTTCAAAAATAGCTTTAATTGTATATGTTTTTTCATAATCGTCAAATTCTTTGAAAGTGTAGGTTTTTGTATTTGTATTTGTTGTAATCACTTGATTTTTTACAACAGTTCCAAATAAATCTTCAATCCAATATGTGATAGAAAAATTATCTGGACGAGGATATATCATAAAATCCATATATATTTTTTCACCAGGAGAAAACAAACGATTACTTGCAATGATCTCAACATCTTGAAAGCAAACAATTTCCTCTTCTACAACAATTGTTTCGTTGCTTTCATTTACCAAGGATTGTCCGCAAGAACTATTAATAAACCACACTAAATTTTGAGAATTTAAATTAAATTGTAATTCATATTCTCCGCTTGTGTTGGTGAAAACTTCTCCAGTGTTGCTAGTTGTATACTTGTTAATAGTTTTACTAATGTTTTTTTCAATGATAATAATTTCATTAAATAAAAAAGATTGAGTGTATGAAATATCTAAAGGAGTATTATTTTCTGTATAATTTAATCTTTCAATTCTGAATATTGTTGTTAAATTTTCCTCACAAGAAATAATTCCGAACTGAGGAGTTATAGAAATTGTTTCATTTTCAAAAAGAATTGTTTGAGTTGTTAAACCTTGAGAAATATTTGAGGCAAAAATAAAAATCAAAACAAAAAGACTAATTTGTATTATTCGTTTACATTTCATATAACTTGTTTTCTCTTTTGTCCGTTATATAGCCTACTTAGCTTTTTTTGAAAACTTTCCGGATAAGCTTTTCATTTCAGTTATATTTATATACTAGTAAAAGCTAAATAAATATTGCTTTGTAGGTTATTCTACACAAAAGAGAGGTTGAGATGGGTTTTTTAGGCATGTTTAAGAAAAAGGAGTCTTTAGATTATAGTTCTCCAACTCCTGAGATTTCTAAAAATTTACAAAATCTTCCTCCTATTGAACCAGATGTAGAAAAAGGAAAATTACCTCCTCCATTTCCTGATGAAGGAATTCCAAACGAACTTTCCAAGGAAGAAAATTATCCTTCAAAAGCAAAACTTCCTGAAGATCCTCATCATTATGATTCTGAAGAAACATTATGTTTAGATTTACGACCAAAAAAAGAAGAAGATATTGTTGAAGCACAAGCAACAGAACAAAGCGAAGAATTATCTCGACCAAATATTGTTGTAAAAAAACCTGATGCGGAATCAATGCCAAATATTGTTGTTCACAAAGAACCAGAAATAAAAAAAGAAGAAATGTCTTCATTACCTTCATTTACATCCGAAGAAAAAGTTTCTTTTGATGATCTTCCTTCCTTTGATGAAGGGGATTTACAGCAAGAGAGTTCTACAAAAGAAAATCTTTCTGTTCCGGAAACAGTTCAAGAAATTTATGTTGAAAAACACAAATATACAAATATAATTACTGAATGGAAAAATCATGTTTCCGAACTTCACAAAAAAGTAAAATCAGAAAAATCGTTCGATCATTACGACGACAAATTACAATCATTATGCACAAAGGCAAATACTTCATTTGCAAGAATGCAGAAAAATTTTGTTAAAATGGAGGAAACCCTCTCTCAAAATCAATAGGTGAATAACCATGCAAACAACTCCTGTTTTTATAAAAATTGACGAGTACAAAAAGCTACTCGATGCAGTAGATTCCATAAAGAAACAAGTGGAATCAGTACGTAAAACAATGCATCAAATAGAATTACTGCGAGCAGAAGAAGAACAAGAACTTATTCTGTGGAAAAGTAATTTAGCAGATGTAGAAAAGGAAGTAGCTTTCCTTGACAAAACACTATTCGAGCCTGAAAACTAATGGATGACAATTATTTTGTAAAGGTAGATTTGCACAGTGCTGTGCTCAAAGCGACTCTTCAAGGGTCTAAAATAGCCATAGGCTGTTCTCAATCCTATTACAAACTTCTTGAAATTCGTCGTGAAAAAACAGATGCTTTTGCAAGACTCAGAGCTCAAGTTGTTGAACTTTTACAATATAGCAAATTCTTAGAAGAACAATTACCTTATCATGAATTGATAAAAAAGAAAATTGCTGCAAAAAAGAAAGCCGCAACAAAGTCTGCAGGGAAAAAAGTTGTAAGCAAAAAAGAAGCTGTTAAAAAAATAACTCAAAATAAATCAACAAAAAGTAGCGAAGCAATGATTAAACTCGCTGAATCTCTTGCAATGATAGAACAAAAACTTAGTGCTTTAGACTAAATTTCTATTACAAAAGCATAGATATTATTTCATCAACAGTTTCTTCAACAGATTTTTTTGTTTCAATAATTTTGCATTCTTTAGGAATGTACTTTTCAATATCCTTCTTTACTTCTTCAATATCTTCACTTTTTGAGTTTCTATGTTTGAGATCTCTTTTTTTCATAATTTCTAAATCTAAAGATAATTGAAATATTTTGTATTCAAAATTATTTTCTTCAAAGAATTTTTTATATTTTTCTAATATGTTTTTATATCTGAATTGTCCTTCAATAAAGATTATTTGGTAATTATCGATTGCCATAAGCTTTTGAATTATGGTTTTAATTAAAACGACCGAATTTTCATGAGCAGCCATATCTTTTGCTTTGTATTTGAATTGCATTTGTTTTCTGAAATCATCTTCACAAATATATGCGCAATCGATTTTATGATCTACTTTTAGAGTTTTTAGGATTTTTTTACTTATTGTTGTTTTTCCAACAGCTGAAGCTCCTCGAATTAAAACGAATTTTGTCATTTGTTATTTGAATTTTAAATTGTATATAAAATTTTGCTTAATTATTGGCTGTGCTTTAACATAACTATTTTAAACCCTTAATAGTTTCTTAAAACTCTTAAGCGGGGGTGGCAGAGCGGTCAAATGCGATGGACTCAAGAATAACTTGAGTGATGAGCCTAGGCGATGATTATCAAATCGTTGCATCGTTCGTCCATTACTGTGAAATCCATTTCCTTAGTGGATACAGGGGTTCGAGTCCCTTCCCCCGCACTTTATTTTAGAAATTAAAATTTTGCAATTTTTCTTTTTATATGTGCTCGCTTTTCTATGAAAGGATTATCCATGTAGACGCTTTTTGACGCGCCTAAAGTTGTTCTAATAGAATATGCTATGTGTTTGCCGTCAGGAGTAATATCTGCTTTACCCGTCGTCTGACCATGACCAATTTGTTTTATTTTTTTCGTTGTAAGATCAATAATGTAGAGATTTTTGTTAAAATTTGCTTTCATAACCATAAATATAGCATATTTATCATCAGAAGAAATTCTTGGACAAAGTAGATGTCCTTTATCTGTTTGAAATAGCGCTTCTTCATTTCCTTCAATATCTTGATGATACATTGTTGTCTCTGTTGTTGTTTCTTCCTGAAAGATAACTGAGCCGTTGTTGGCAACATCTATATGTCCATAAGATTTTTTAATAGAAAAAATATTGTATGTGTGATTCCATCGATCGTAAACAAATTGTTTAGTAGGTTTATCTGCATTCGATAGTGTTTTTTCAAGCACGAGATAATGTCCATTATTACTTACAGCTACGGGCATGAGAAATCCAGGAGCATAACCTAATTTTTTTTCTAGACCATTTATTTCCTCAACCACTTTTAATCCTTTCTTAAAAATAAGGGTGTCTTCACTAAACCATTCTGCGGCAAGATCATAAGAATCTTCAACTTTCTTTTTTTCAGAGATAGTTTTTATTTCTTTGCTTTGTATATTATATGTTTTGAAGAGTCCTTTTTCAACAAAAACTATTAATGAATCATTAGAAGAAATAATAGGATAATGAGAGATACTTCCTCGAGCAAAGTTTTCAATTGAACTTTTTTTAAAATCTGTCAAATAGATTAATGTATTTTTTCTACTTTTGGAATAGGTGTGTGCTGTTTTTCCCGTATTACTTATTTGAAACCAAGGATACAGACCCTTACTAGCTCGATGCGCTTCTTTTATTTCTTTTTTTTGAGAAAAAGAGCATATCGAAGAAAGCAAGAGTATACTTGATGCCAGGAGCAGTTTTTTCATAAAGTCTCTAATTATTCATATACTTATAAATTTTTAGCCAGTTTTTGAGTTTATTCCAAGTCTTTTTTTGACGCAAAGCGTAGTATTTATTTTTACCTCCGGTCAAAAACTTTGATCTAGAATCAATCCTTTTTCTCACATTTAATGTTCAAAATTTAATTCTTTCAATTTCTCTACAAGGCTTTGCTATTGAGACTTAGGATAAACCCCCAGTCTTTATATAAAAGATATTTTTCTTATTTACCTATGTCAATAACAATAATTCCTTTAGGAGGCTTCGGAGAAGTTGGACGAAACTGTGTAGCAGTAGATGTTAATGGAGATATTGTTATTGTTGATATGGGAATTCATTTAGAAAGATATATTGAAGCAACCGAAGATGATTTTACACAAAGAAAACACACAGTAAGAAAATTATCTGCAGTTGGCGCTCTCCCTGATTTACGAGCATTAAGAAAACGCATAAAAGATGTTAAAGCAATTGTCTGTTCTCATGCACATTTAGACCATGTGGGCGCGATTCCTTTTATAGCTAAGAAATTTTCTTGTCCTATTTATGCAACTCCTTTCACCGCAGAAGTTATTGCTGGTTTGGCTGCAGATAAAAATAAAGAAGTAAATGTTATTAGACAAGAAACAGGAAAGAAAATCCCTATTACAGATAATATTTTTATAGAATTAATTCACATTGCACATTCAACTCCTCAAAGCGCGATTGTCGCAATCCACACAAAAGAAGGAATTGTTCTTTATGCTAATGATTTCAAAAACGACCAATCACCTCCTTTTGAAGAACCAAGTGATATGAAAAGAATTGAGCAATTAAAAGGAAAAATAAAAGTTCTTATTTTAGATTCTTTGTATGCTCCCTATGATAATCATTCTAGGAGCGAGTCAAATGCACGAGAACAGGTTTTTGATGTGGTTGAAGAACTAGAAGATAAAAGGGCTGTGGTAGCATCAACATTCGGATCTCATATATATAGATTAATTACTTTTTGTGATACGGCAGATAAATTAAATCGTAAAGTTGTTTTTATTGGAAGATCTTTACAACGATATATTAATGCTGCAAAAGACGCAGGCATTGTTGATATTTCCAAAAGAGGGAGAATATTTTCTTATGCAAAACAAGCGAGAAGATTTTTAGAAACTCTTGAAGATCCTACGCCTTATTTTTTGGTTACGACAGGACATCAAGGAGAACCGAATGCAATTCTTAGTAGAATGACAAAAGGATTATTCAAATTTACAGATAAAGATGCTGTATTGTTTTCGTGTAGTACAATTCCAGTTCCTTTAAACATTCAACGCCGAGCAATTCTTGAGTCAGATTTAACCGAATTAGGTGTTGCTGTTATCAAAGATGTTCATGTGTCTGGACACGCTCATGGTAAGGATGAATTTGAACTTCTTAAGCTTCTCGAACCAGAATTCTTCTTTCCATCACATGGCGATGAAGAAATGCTGTTAGCGGCTTCTAAAATAGCTCGAAAAGCCGGACTTTTAAAAGATCAGATAATTTTGGCAGAAGTGGGCAAAAAATACACCTTTTAAAGCCTGTATTCTACGAAATCATAATCTTTATATAATCAGCCTCATCTTTTGATTATACTAAAAAATTTCATCAGGATTTTTCCATAGTGGTTTAATATCTTCAGGATGAAATTCTTTGTATCTTAGAAATCCGTTGATTTATACGATTGTAACGGATTTTCATGATATCCTAGGGGTGCACAATTAATATGAAATTAACACTTGCAGAACCAAAATATCTAAAAGACGGACTTTCAATAGTCTCTGAAATAGTAACTGAAGCAACATTCAAAATCACTTCTGACCTTGTAGAATTAGTAGCAATGGATCCAGCAAACGTAGCCATGGTCATTTTTCGATTACCATCCAGCTCATTTGTAACATATGAAATTGATGGACCAACAGCTATTACTATCAATCTTAATAATCTTAAACAAGTTCTTCGAAGAGCAAAATCTTCTGATACTTTAACACTCGAAATTGACGAGAATAAATTAAAAGTTGAATTACAATCAACTTCTAAAAGAACATTTCACCTACCTCTTATTGATGTAGAAGATGAGGAACAGAAAATTCCTGATCTCGCTTTCAATGTAGAAATCACAACAAGTTCTGGTACTCTTCTAGATGCTGTTGATGATGTTGATGTTGTTGGAGAAAGCGTAACTTTTGGTGCTACAGATAGTCAATTTTTAATTAGTAGTAAAGGAGATCTTACAAAAGCAGCTGTGGATATTCCTGCGGATGCTACAACAAAAATTACTTGTTCTGAAGACGGATCAAAAGCAAAATATTCAATTGAGTATTTGAAAAAAATGATTCAAGGCGGAAAACTTTCTGATACTGCATCTATTAAGTTTAGTAAAGATTATCCTCTAAAGCTTGATTATGTTGTCAAAGACAAAGTCGAGTTATCGTTTATTCTTGCTCCTCGAGTAGATAATGATTA
>CAYRYC010000011.1:0-26281 GCA_964428445.1 uncultured Methanosarcinales archaeon
TAGCATGGCATCCTGCTTTTAAAACATTAGGTCCTTCTGATAAAGGTCATTTCTTCGCAAAAGATTGGAATAAAATAATCTCTTTAGATGAAGTTATTAAAACTTCTCGTGGTCCAAAGACTGAAATACCTCTTAAAGGCGTTAATTCAATTAATTATTTTAGTTTAGAATCTTTTGGAGGATTTACTGTTTCAAGTGAAGACTATAATAATATGGTTCTTTGGAGTCCTGGTAAAGAATCTGGAATGCTTTGTATTGAACCTACAACTCAATTACCTACTAAAGATAAATCTTATTTTTCTAAAAAAGGAAATTTCGAAAGATTATCTTCTGGAGAAACTAAATCCTATTCTGTAAAAATTCAACCAGCAGAAAAACAATTATAATTTAATTATTTTAACCTTATCAACCAGATCATAAATTTTCTCGATTTTTTCATATCGTTCTTCATCTTCTGGACAAATAATAGTCAAAGCATAGCCTTTCTCATTATTTCTTCCTGTTCTTCCAATTCGATGTATATAAAATTCTTCTCTTGTAGGAACGTCGAAATTAATGATTGTATCAATTTGTTCTATGTGTAATCCTCTCGCTGCTAGATCAGTAGCAACTAATACTGAGATTTTACCTTGAATGAAATGTTTTAGATAATTTTCTCTGTCTTGCTGGTCTAAATCCCCATTGATAAATTGAGCTTTAGTTATATCTTTAAGACTTTCTGCTATAAGTTCTGTTTTTATTTTAGTATTGCAGAATATAATTGCTTTCTTAATTTTTTTCTCTATGAATATTCTTTTCAAAAGTTCTAATTTATCTTTAATAGGGCAAAATATTTTTTCTTGATATATTTTTGCAGGTATGTTCATTCCTATCTCTAGGAATTCGAAGTCTTTAATTTCATCTTCAACAAAGTCTCTAACCTTATCTGTGACTGTTGCGGAAGCAAGAACTATTTGTGCTTCTTTGCTTGCTCTTGTTTTTAGATAGGCGCAATCTTTGTAGAAACCGTTGTCAAACATCTGATCGCTTTCATCGAAAACAATTTGTCTTACACTTCCGACTTCTATGTTTTTATCGTTGATGTGATGTATTAGTCTTCCAGGCGTTGCTACAATTATTTGATTCTTTTTACTCAATGTTGTACTATCTTTATGCATTTCTCTTCCTCCGAAGAGAATACCTATGTTAATATTAGCCGGTGCGCAAAATCTTTTCATTTCCATTGCGACCTGAGAGCATAATTCTCTTGTCGGAACAAGAACAATCATTTGAAGTCCTTGTTTAGGATTAATTTTATTTAGAAAACCTACTGTGAAAGCCAAAGTCTTTCCACTTCCGGTTTGGGATGTGAATACAACGTTCTTTCCATCTAAAACTAGGGGTATGATTTTATCCTGTACTTCTCTAGATTCAACAAATCCTGTTTTATCCAGAAGTTCAAGAACGTTCTTTTTTAGTCCTAGCTTTGAAAATTGTCCCATTTTTCTTCAAGAAAGAAAGCTTGTTTATAAAGCATTGTGCTTATGGTCCCCAAAGCTTTTTATTGTGCTTGACTATTTGAATTTTTATGTTACTTGAACAAGAAATAAAAAGAGATATATCTAGAATTAATTATTTTCAAAATTTATCTCCTGATCTTTTACTTTCTCTTGATGATGAGGATCTTTTCGCTGTTAAGCCTATTCAAAAGAAGTATAAGAATAAACTTCTTGATGATATCTCTAAAGCTAAAATTAGTGCTGACTCTTTGAATGGCTATGCTTGGGAAAATAAGACTCTTATTAACATTTTTTACAAGGATAAAGTTTTTTCTGATGGAGAATTATATACTTCTATAATTGATGCTATTTTTAATAGAGCAAGAAATGATTTTAAACATATTCTTAGAGGCAATTCTAAGAAGAAAGTCCATATGATAGGAACCAATGATAAACTTCCTTTAAATAAGCTTGCTCATCTTTCCAACACAGGTCATCTTCATTCTAAAAAATCTTTTGCCTATGCTTTATTATACAATCATTTTTCTAAAAGAGAAGAAAGAAAAATAGTGTATGAAAAAGGCGATAATAAAAATAGTTTTATAAAAGATAATTATATTTCTTCTTTCTTGATAAATTTGAAACTTCAATTTTTAAATCCTATTAAACCGTTAAGCTTTTAAATAAATCTTAGTTTTCACCAAACGCATTGATAGAAACTTTAAAAGTACCAATTAAGACAGGAATGAAAAGTGCATTTCTTGATGACATAATGAAAGTACCTATTAGTAATGGTCTTAAGAATTTTGAAGAATCTATTTATGGATTTTCTTATAATAATAGAGCATATATAGTAAGTTCCATGGGCGAATTTGACGTTTCTATTCTTGAATTAGAATCTTCTATGAAAATAGCTATTCTTAATCAAGTTGATAAGGATAAAAAATTATATTCTAACATTGGAGAAAATATTAAAAAAATTACTAATCCTATATGTTTAGCCTATTCTATTAAAAATAGATATATTACTAATGAAGAATTTATGAAAATATCTGACAATAAAATTGATAAAGATGTTTTTGTTAATTTATATGATGAAGCAGGAGTAAACAATTTACCGTCTACCTTAGTATCTATTCTTCTTAACCCTATATCTGAAGGAGATTTATTACAAAAGAAAAATTCTACTTTGTTAAGATTCTAATTTGTGATTGAATTATATTCTGAAATTAATTTCTCGTATAGTTTATTATCCACAATACAATAGGATCCTTTCAAAGGAAATCCGTTCAACATGTTTTCTTCGTTAGCAGTTTTCATAACCATTGACAATGGTCTTTTTTTATGTTTCTCTTTAGAAAATTGTTTAACAGTTGTCTCTAAAACTTCCTCAGAAGATAAATCGAAGTGTCCATTTGAGTATTGCCTTGCTTTAGGCCATAATTCTTTGACTTTTTCTTCAATAAGGTCATATTTAATAAAATCATCATCTAATTCAGAAAACGCTTTCGCAACTACATGCATAGGCGTAATATATGGATTTTCTTCCACTTTATTATTTTTAGTCCAAAATGCCACTATATTATCTGTTATAGAGCAGTGTTTTTAAACTTTTTCTGTAAGCTTTTTAAAGGAGTATTCTCTCTTTAGGCATATGTTAGACAAATCCAAAAAAATACTTATTACTAGTGCTCTTCCTTACGTCAATAACGTCCCTCATCTAGGGAATATAATTGGTTGCGTTCTATCCGCAGACGTATTTGCAAGGTTCTGTAGATCAAAAGGCTATGAGACTCTATATATCTGTGGTTCAGATGAACACGGCACTGCAACGGAGACTAAAGCTAAGGAAGAAAACCTGACTCCTAAGAAACTCTGTGATAAATATTATAAAATTCACAAGGATGTCTATGATTGGTTTAACATTTCTTTTGATATTTTTGGAAGATCATCCGAAGAGAATCATCATAAAATTACTAGAGATTTATTTAAGCAGGTAGAAAAGAATGGTTTTGTTGAAGAAAAAACGGTTACTCATCCTTTCTGTGTAAAGTGTAACTCTTTCCTTGCGGATAGATTCATTGAAGGAACTTGTCCTCACTGTGGCTATGAAAATGCTCGAGGAGATCAATGTGATTCCTGCGGTAAACTTCTTTCACCTCAAGAATTAAAAAATCCTAAATGTAAAGTTGATGGAACGAGTCCTGAGTTTAGAGAAACAGATCATCTCTTTATTCGTTTGGATAAACTTCAGCCCGTTCTTGAAGCATGGGTGGAGAAACAATCTAAAGAAGGAAAATGGACTGAAAATGCTATTCGAACAACAAAAGCATGGTTCAAAGAAGGATTGAAACCACGAGCAATTACTCGGGATTTGAAATGGGGTATTAATATTCCTGAATCAGTTTTCAACGGAAAATACAAAGACAAAGTATTTTATGTTTGGTTCGACGCACCAATTGCTTACATTTCAATGACAGAACAATTATTAAAAGATAAATACAAAGAATGGTGGAACGATCCTGAAAATACTCATCTCTATCAATTCATGGGTAAAGATAATATTCCTTTCCACTCAATTATTTTCCCAGGTTCACTTCTAGCAGCAGATAATATTCTCAAAGCAGAAGACCTAAAAAATCTAAAGCATACTCTTGTGCATCATCTTTCTGTAACAGAATATCTTAATTATGAACATACAAAGTTCTCAAAAAGTCGAGGTGTTGGTGTTTTTGGAAATGATGCTAAAGAAACAGGAATTCCTTCAGACATATTCCGTTATTTCCTATTATACAATCGACCTGAATCTGCGGACACGCAATTCACATGGAAAGGTCTTCAAGAAAGACTCAACAACGAACTTGTTGCAAACTTTGGAAACCTTGTCAACAGAACAATTAGTTTTACAAATCAATTTTTAGACAGCAGTGTTCCTTCATTAACTGTCGGAGATCTCGATCCTAAGGCGGCAGAGTTCTATGAAAAATATGTCGAAGAAACTAAAATATTTCAGAGACTTCTCAAACAAGTAAAACTTCGAGATGCTCTAAATCAATTCATGAAAGTTTCAAGTCTTGGTAATCAATTCTTCCAAGATTCAGAACCTTGGAAAACAAAAACCAATAATAAAAATAAATGTGAGAAAGATCTAGCTTTATTATGCAATATTATCAAAGACTTAGCAATCATGATAGAACCTTACATGCCTGATACTTCTAAAAATATTTTCAAACAATTAAATATGGAACCACAAACATTCGCAGAGATCAATAAATTTTCAGTTGGTCATCATAAAATAAACAAAGCAAGTGTTCTTTTCAAAAAACTAGAAGATAAAGAAGTTGTAGAACTGAAAAAGAAATTCTCTGGAAAAGAAGCTTGCGAACAAAGTAAACCCAAGGCTGAGAATGCTAATGAACAGAAAAAGAAAAAGCCTCAATTGAAAGCGAAAAAAGTTGAAGCTTTATCTTCATCAGATGCGAATATTGTAGTTGGAAAAATTATTGAAATTACTAAACATCCTAAAGCAGACAAATTATATGTTGAAAAGGTTGATCTTGGCGATAAAACAATTCAAATTGTTTCCGGTCTTGTTCCTTATTACAAAGAAGAAGAACTTCTTAACAAAAAAATTCTTGTTGTTACAAATCTCAAAGAAGCGAAACTCCGTGGCGAACTAAGTCAAGGTATGCTTTTAGCAGCTGAAGATAAAGAAGGCACTGTCGGTGTATTATTGGCTCCTGATGCAGAATTAGGAGAACGAGTAATTGCTGGAATCGACGCAGATGCGAAAGAAGAAATTACATTCGATGAATTCTTAACATTAAAGTTTATTTTAGAAAAAGGAACTGCTTATCTTAATGATGGTGAGTTAGAACTTAAGAAAGGAAAAGTTGTTGCTGATAAAATTAATGATGGAATTATTGCTTAGTTTTCTTTTAAATTTTCTATTGTTTTTTCTAGTTCTATTGCATTATTGTATGACTTTTCTATTATTTTTCCTTGGTCAATTGCGTTATTATATAATCTTCTATTTCTTATTTTTCCGCCTTCGATCTTTGCATCTAGTTGCAATAGATGGTATTTTATTACTACATCGCTAGTTGATATCTCGTCTTCTGAATAATATTGTTCACCGATGATATGCTCTTTGTATATTTCAGTTAACTCCATAATTTCAGGATATATATTTTTGTATTTTATTTGACTAAGATAGTTAAATGCTTTATCAGCACTATTAAAATAGTAAGTTGTAGCGTCTGCTAGAACCATTCCTCTATTATGAGTGTGGGTTTTTCTTTTACGCTTTCTGAAAAGATTATCACAAAAATAGGATGCTAAGTATGTATCCATATCTTTTGCCTCAAAGATGAAGAATTCTTTTTGTAATTCTTTATTTTCCATTCTATTTATGTGTGATTTGCAAAAGAGATATGAACATGCTTCTTCTATAACTATGGTTTCTCTTGCTATTTTATTGGTGAAGATTAGTTTTCTTATTTGGGTTTCTGCATTTTGCGTCATTAAATGTCCTGTTTCATGAACAATAGTATTAATAAATTCCATATAGGTGTTTTTTTCCAGTCTTATTTCATTGCGCAATATAAAGTGCATTCCATTATATTTTCTTTTTTCTTTATATTCAAGTAATTCAATGCTTGTTGATTCAGGGAATTCCTTTCCGGTAATTTTAAGAACTAAATTTTTTGTGTCAGTGATTATTGAGTCATAATTAACGATTCGCGTGGTATCTTCAATCAATTTTTCTGAAATGAAAGGTATATCTGACTCTTTTATTCTTTCAATATCTAATTTTTCTAATTTCTCTAAAATTGGTTCAATCTTTTCTGCAAACTGCATATATGCCTTTATTGAATCATGACTAGTAGCAAAACTAGTATTTTTTATTTTATTGAATTCATTCTTAAATCCAGTATATTTGTTATTTATAACTATAATTTCATCGTGGTTATTTTCAATGATTTGATTTATTCTGATTGTTTCTTTAAGATGTTTTACATAACAAAAACCATCATATGTTTCATCAGGATTCTGAATAAGAAATTTAGGCTCATCAACTGTTCCAAAGGTTTCTTTGTGTTCTTTATACTTCAATTGATAATTAACATAGCTACAAGAGCTAAAAGCTGCTGTGATGAGTGCAAGTCCTGTTATTTTTAAGTTAGAAATCTTCATCTTCAAATTAGCTAAATGCTTTTTATTTTATAAATATTCCTACTAAAAAGTGATGATTGATTATATTGTATAATAAGCTTAATAAACTATAAGATTCAAGGATACGACATGGCAGAAAAGAAAGCATTCATTACGGGTGGAACGAGTGGAATTGGCGCTGGATATTCTCAAGCGTTCGCAAAAAAAGGTTACGATCTAATTATTGTTGATAAAGATATCAGTCCAGAGAAGAATTTCTTTATTGATTCAATCGAGAAGAAATATAATATTAAAGTTAATTTTCTAAAGGCTGATCTTTCAAAAGAAGCCCACATAAAACAATTGGAAGCTAGAATTGCTAAGCATAATGATATTTATGTTCTAATTAATTGTGCAGGTTTTGGCCTAGGAAAAGGATTTGAAGAAGCAGATGAGAAAGTAGAAGATATGATGATAAAAGTTCATTCAGTGGCTCCTATGCATCTTATGAGAGCAGTCCTTCCTCAGATGAGAAAACGAAATGAAGGAGCGATTATTAATATTTCTTCATTATCAGGTCTTATTCCTATGAGAAATAGTTC
Organism: uncultured Methanosarcinales archaeon; assembly: GCA_964428445.1. Taxonomy (GTDB): domain Archaea; phylum Nanobdellota; class Nanobdellia; order Woesearchaeales; family SKGA01; genus SKGA01. The sequence goes on from CAYRYC010000011.1 coordinate 7,235, forward strand.
TGTTTATGGTGCAACAAAAGCATTTCTAAGAATTATATCTGAATCATTATCAATGGAGCTCAGAGAAACAAAAATAAAAGTACAAGTTCTAGCTCCTGGATTTGTAAAAACTCATTTTCATGACAAACTGAAAGGAACAAAAAGTGATATGCAAAAAGCTAAGTTCATTAAATGGAATTCTGTTGATCAAGTGATCGCACTTTCTCTGCGTTGCTTAAGAAGAAACAAAGTTCTTTGTATTCCTGGAAGAAGGTATCGATTTTTGTATTGGTTATCTAGAGTATTGCCTGCAAAAATGGTTTATCGTATCATGGGTAAAAAACGCAGGTAACCTTAAAGCAAAGCTTTACGGGACCTCTCAATGAAGATTTTTTTCAATCTTTTCTTTATTTTCAACGTGTTTTTCAGCAATACTCATTATATCTTGAGGATCTGTAGATTTGACTTTTATTGTTTCACTTTCAAATTCGTTTAAATGTTCTGCTAGGTAGAAATCTTCTTCTTGTTTGAAAACAAAGAAGTGTTTATTGTCGTTTTCAACTATTGTGGTTACTTTATCAGGGTTGATATTTACTAAGTTATCTCTTTCTACAATGAAGTCTAAATTTTGCAATTTATTATATTCTTCTTCGCTTAAAACTATGCCTTCTTTTAATCGAGGTCCTTGTATGATAAATTCATAAAGGACTTTCTTGCTGTTATATGATAAGATCTTTTTTCACCTGTTTCTATATTATAATTTCTATCTTATAAGGACATAATTTTCTTTTAAAAAGCTTATGTATTTGAAGTAAATATTATAAACTGTCCCTCATTTTGCTCCTTTCAGCATGAAGAAATTACTAACCATAGCGACCCTATGTATGACTTTACTTGGTTCAGCTCAATCAGACTATATGAAAGAAGAAAAACCTAATTTTGATTATAAATTTGGTCTAGAAGGTTCTATCACAACTGAAGGAGATTTTAGTTTTGGTTTTGATATTCCTGTTATTAAGGGCAATGATTTAACATTAACTGCCCATGCTTCTTATTTTGTCTCAGGTAAAAATGATTTTTATATTGAAGGAGAGAACAGAACATTGAATATTGATCAATTTGGTAGAGAATATAATCGAATTGAATGGACTAAAACTAATTATGAATTTAATTCTTATTTAAAATTAAGTAGTGCAATTCATTTAGGTTCTTTTCAATTGGGTGGTGGAATTATTTTAAAGACTAAAACCATGCAAGAACATATTGCTGGTAGATCTCAATTTGTTGGTTCAACAAGTTCTTTTAATAAAACAGAAACATCAACACCAGAACGTTCTTTTGAATATACTATTCCTTATCTAAGAATAGGTCTTAATGTTCAGAAAGGTTTTGTTATGGCTGCAGATATTGCCTATGATAGAGTAAACCTAGGTCCTACTTTACAAATTACCTATCAATTCTGGATAAATAATAATAAAGAAAAGAGAGAAAGTAGAAAAGCTAAGAGAGAATCTAAACCAAAAAAAGAAATACACAAAACTAATCCTGTCTATAGAATATTTTAGCCTTGTTTGAAACTGGTTTCAATCCGCAGAGGACTTGTACAAATTTAGACCGCGTTTAACCATAGAATCTAAATATTGATGCAATGCCTTAAGGATTGATTCTCTTTCTTCTTCGTTTACATCAACACCTTCAAGCATTGCTTCCCAATCTTGTAATTTGTAAACATCTTCACTAACAAAAATGCTTTTTGTTTCTCTTCCAGCAAGAACGATTTCGTTTTGAACATCGAGGCCTTTTTGCGTATTAAACATATTTGTAGCTGGAAGTTTTGTTACGGCGTTCGCTCCCGCGCGAAGAACTAAATTAAGTTCTGGTATTCTATATATTGCGCTTCCAACAATTATTTCTATTTTAGGATAAGCAATTCTTGTCTTGGCAGTCCACCAAGCGACATCCAGAGGGTCTGGTCCGTGTTCGAAAGGCGTTCCTGCGACAGGTCGTAGTGCATAAATTGTGATTCTGTCAATATTATTATCATGAATGAATTTTTTTACTAACTCAAAATCTTCCTTTTTTTCTCCTAAACCAATAATTATTGTCATTCCTAGTTTATAATCTAAGTCTTTTGCTATATTCATCATTTCAACGAATGGTTTTATTGGTTTGTCTGGACATACTTGTTTGTGAAGTTTTTCTTCAACTGTTTCTATACTACTTACTATTCCTTTTACATAGGGTTTGAATTTTTTTAATAATTCTTCATCCATATCTCCAAGGTTTATCCATATTTTTTCTTTGAGAATTTGTGAAACTAATTTTGTCATTCTAACGACTTGTTTATCTTCTGCTATTCCATAACCACCTGTTAGGAATTCAATTCTCCAACCCATTCCTTTGATAAGCATTGCTTCCGCAACAACGCTTGCTAGACTTCGTCGAGCTTTTTCTGCGTGAGAAATTTTATGCTTGGTTACGGATCGGTAACAGAATGTGCAGGTTCCTCTCTCGCAATACCATGAAAGAAAGATGCATCTACCAAACCATGCTTCTTTTCCAAAATTATCTTTGAAAATTTGACCAGCTTTCTCAATAAGTTCGGCAAGTTCTCCTGTCGGAACTGGAGTTTCAGTAATTATTGCATCCATGAGAATAAAAGAAATAGATTGTCTTTAAAAATCTAAGCTAATCGAGACAATTCTTCGAACAAATCTTCTTTTTCTTCTGGAAGCTCTATTGTCACGATAACTTTCTGTGAATCAAAGTCTGATTTATATTTAATTTGATTCTGTTTCAAGAAAGCTTCGACTAAAGAAAAGTGATAAATGTCTGTTTCAATAATTTTCTCAGAAGTGATTTCTCTTTCGACGATTTCATTGTCTTCAAGGGCCATTTGAGCCACCGTAGAGAATGCTCTCATAAGCCCTGCAGGGCCTAGTTTAACGCCACCATAGACACGAACGACGTAGATTAGTATATTTGTAACTTCTTTCTGTTCGAGGACTTTATGGACTGGAAAACCGGCTGTTTTGGAGGGTTCTCCATTGTCATTCCAACGTTCTATTGGAAGTTTTCCTCGAAGTCTGTAAGCAAATGGAAGATGGGCTGCTTCTTTATGGTTCTTTTTAGCATCTGCTAACAATTGCTTAGCTTCGTCTTCAGAATTAATAGGAAAAGCGTATGCTGTGAAGATTGATTTCTTCTCAGATAGCTTTGCGGACGAAGGTCTTAGTATTGTCTTGTAAAACATAATTTCTTTGTATTTCTCTTTATTATTAAATTTTTGTATTATTAGCAGAAAACTTTATAAATTACTTCGTCTTACTATGTAATATGCAATCAATTACAATAAAACTTAATGATGACCTCGCTCAAGAGATGAATTCCGTCATGTTTCCTGAATATAGCACGAAAACAGAATTTATCAGAGAAGCTATACGAGAGCATTTGAGAAAAGTTAAGATAAAAAAAATTCATCCTGAATTATTGGCTCAATTTGGGAAAGCATCTTCGAAGAATAGAATTTCTGACAGGCAAATACGAAATATTGTTTCTAAACAATTATTAAAAGAATATGATTTAGAGTAAATCTTCTGGTTTGAAAAGATTTATTTCATTCTCTAATTTATGAAAATGTTTATCTCGTGAAATAAGTGCGGCATTATTTTCTTTTGCCAAAACAGCGTGCAAAGCATCACAAAAACCTATCTTATATTTTTTATTTATATTTCTTGCTAGAATTATTTGTTTTTTTGATGGGGAAACTTTTTCTAAAATGTTTTCTTTTCTAAATGGGGATAATATATTATCTATTTCTTTAGGAGAATATGATATCTGAAGTTCTTTGATGACAATATCAGAATATAGAATTTTATCTCTATGTTCTATGGCATTATTTAAAAATTCTAAAGCCCATTTTCCAAGAGCTCTATATTTATCATATCTATTTTCAAAATAGTCTCTCCAGATGCATGTATCAATATAAAACTTCATAGTTATTCTTTAAGTTTTGTTATTAAAATAATCTGACAGAATTAATTCGGAAATCTTCCGATTATATATTATTAAAAATAAAATTAATAAGAAATACTATAAAAATTTATGCAATGAGTTGGAATTCTTTGAGTAACTCTCGTGCTTCTTTTTTGTTCTTTGTATTTAGAAGATTATTATTTCTGTAAGTGTTGTAATCTTGATTCCATTCTGCAGTTTTTTGATCGAATAAGACTTTTTTAGAAGCATTTATTAGTTCATAATCTGTAAATTTTAAATCATCAAGATGTTTTATGATATCGTTATGTGCTTTAGATTGTTCTGGCGGGAGTAGTTGATATGCATTAAGAATGGAATTAACATCATGTTCGTATTGTTTAGATGATATTTTTCTAGTTGATATTCCTGATGCTGCAGTCACAATTGCTCCTCCTGTTGAGAGTAAGTATGGTGCCCATTTTAGAGTTCTTTTCATAGTCTCTTCGAGACCTTCAAATAAATCTGTATTATTAGATAAATAAAGAACTGCTGTTCCAAGTATTGTAACTCCAGCTAGAAAATAAGTTTCTCTAATTCTGGTCTTAAGATTTTGACTCTTCTCATCAACAATAGCATCTAATGATTTGTCAATAATATGTCTTGTAACAAGATCCATTGAACTTTCTTTTTTTCCCATCTTAAAACTTATATTCTACATTAGCAGCTTCATCGTTTGTAATGACTAAGTCTTTATTTAAATCCAGATGATTAAACACGTTGCAAATAATAATTTTCGCTTCATCTACGCTCATTGAACTCATGTCGTATTTTGCTTCAACTGCAGATCTTATATTTTTCCATGTGCTTTGATGCATGTAGAATTTTACTTCTTTTCCATTTGCTGCATTCTTTGCAGGTAATACGGAATATTTGCCATTTCCTAGAATTTTTTTTATGTAATCAGGTGCTTCTGGTACATTTTTATTATCTGTTTTTACAACTTCATCAGTTTTGCCGCTTATTTGTACAACTTCAGTATGTTTTATGTTTTCACTTTCAAGATTTGAAATATAACTATTTTTATTTGCAATTTGACCATTTTGTGATTGAACTTTTGAGTTTAAATCATTAATGCTTTTTTCTTGATTGTATACAATTATTTGTAAACTATCTCTTGCTCCCTTTGTAGTTTTCCAAGCCCCATCAAGAGCATTTACTAGATCGTTTATACTTTTGTTTGTGCTAAATGTCATCAGACCTTGCACTCCATTTTGGTATTCAACAATAACGTTTGAATTTGCTGGACTAACTGCAACGTTTGAACTTACTGCATTTGATTTTTTCAAATTAGCAATTGTTTGATTTTTTACTGCGATTTCGTTGTCGTAGTTTTTTGTCATGGTGTTAAATTTAACTTGCCATAAAGAATCTCTTGTTTCTGGGTTGTTTGCTTCAATAACATTGTTAGAGTAATTTATTACATTTCTTTTTTCAGCACTTAAATTAACAATTTTTTGTTTAAGATTATCGATTTGTGCTAATAGTGTTTCATTACTAACGTCTGTTTTTAACATTGTAAGTTTTGCTTGAAGATTCTTATTTACTTCTGCAATGGAATCAACTGAAGTTTTCATGTTCCAGTTTTGATCTTTTAGAGTTTTATTTATTCTTTTTGCTGCATCAAGTTGTTTATTTGCAGTTTCAAGTTGTTGATACGAAGCAAATTCTGATTCTTGACTTGCTTTATTTGAAAGTTGCTTGTCTAAAACATCAATTTGTGCTTTAAGTCCGTCTGCATATAATCCAACTTGATTTAACATATTTTGTGCTTCTAAGATGTTTGTTTCTTTACCATTAAATTCTACTTTCATAGCTTTAAAGTCATTAAGTTCTGCAAGTATTGTGTTATATTGAACTACAAGTGTATCGTCTGTTCCTTTGCTTGCTAGATTTTTTAGATTGGTAACTTCTTGTTCTAATCCTAGAATTTTAGTATCTAAATTTGTGAATTCTTTAGTAACTGCTTTGTCATATAGATCTAAAAATGTTTGAGCTTCAGCAAGTGGTGCTGTTTGTCCATTAATGCTTACTGTAGCAGTCATATATGCGTTTAAATTATCACCAAGAGCCTTAATTAAAGCTGGTGCAACTTCGGGTCCGTATATTTGTCCTGTGAATGGATTGTGTATGCTATCTGGTAGTGCTACATTCTGTTCTTCAGCTACTAATATGTTTTCTAATCCAATAACATTCTCGTTAAAATTAAGAATACTAGGATCTTTTTTGATGTCTGAGTATAATGCTTCTAAAATTGATTTTTGCCATTGCATTTCTTCTTCGTTGTTAGCGCCCGCTTCTATGTTAAGATAAGACACTCCATTTTTTGTTGCGAAGAATGATGCTGAACCATCGTCCAATGACATATCGTTCTTTTGTAAAATCACGTTAACATTATTGCTTTTGAGAATATCAAATAATTTGCTTGAGTTTGTATATGCAAATAGCGTTTTACTCATTTCAGGATTTGTGTAACTTTCTGCTATGTGTTCTGGTTGTATTGTAAGGCTATCTTGCATTCCTCTGTGATTTGTATGAAGTCCTACAATTAGTCGATATTTATCATCTAATAATTCTGCTTTTATTTTTTCTGTGAATTCTACTAGTTCTTTAGGATTTTGACTATTATCAAGATCAAATATTGCGTTAGCATCTATGCTTTTATTTTTTGCATATTCTATATTTCTTGATGGTTCTGTATCTGCTTCAGTAAAAGAAATTATTTTTGAGTTTGGAAAAACATCTTTTGCATTAATTTCTAAACTTTCTGGTGTTTCTGTGCTGTGAGGTATTAATACTGCGATATATTCATCTGCTCTTTCTCTTTCTGTGATTTTAACATCTTTGTTAGCATATCTAATATTTTCTTTGCTTTCATTGATTTTAGAGAGATCTGAAACTTGTCCTCGTAAATCTACGACTTCCTCTGTATGTTCACTTTCTAATACTAAGAATTTGTTTTTTTGATTATTAATTTTATTATTTAAACCTTCAATTTGTGAAATACGTGTTTTATTGTCTGCTCTGAGTATTTCAATTTGTTTGACTAGTTGAGGATCTGAAGTATTCTTATATATTTGAACTTCTTTTTCGTATTCTTTAATTATTCTTTGTGCTTCGCCGTATTGAGCTTCTATAAGTGCTTTTTCTTTTTCATAAGCATAATTTTCTGCTTGAATTGCTTGAACATCTGAATTTTGATCTTGATCTTGTGCATTCAGTTTTTCAATAGTGTTATTTTGTTTTCCAATAACTGTTGATAGACTATCGTTTTTATCTTGTAAATTGTAAATTATTTCATTTTCAAAGAATGAGAGTTCTACGTTTGTTCCTGCTTTTGCAAGTTCTAATGCTCGCATTGCCTCTTTTACTTTATTGTTTGCTCTTTTTACTAGGTTTTTAGAATTCTTACCATATCCAATTTTATAGATTTCATATTCTTTATTAGAGATTTTTCCATTTTCATGCCATTGATCAATTAGACCTGCATATTCTTCTGAGAATACATCGAACTTCTGAAGAGCTTTTATGTTTTCTTGTCGTTCTGCTGAAAGAAAATTATTTACACCAGTTACACTATCTATTCTATGTTGTAAATTGTTCATAGAATTTGCAGTTGAATCTGATTCTACATTTGATGTTTGTGCTTGAGCTGCTGTTTGGATAAGAAAGTATGTTGCCGTTAATGTTAACCAATTTATTAATTTCATGGATATCCCTCTATAAGTGTGATTTGTTATTACTCTAAAATGAGAACGGATTTATAAATCTATTGGTTATTTTAATAGTGAAATTATTGCTCTTATTTAAATATAAAATGTGTCTTTTTCAATGAAAAAAGATAGAATTAAGGGTGATTTGAGATTGGTTTTCGCTCAGAAGGCTTTTTTTTGGCTTCTTTTTTAACAAGAGGCTTATTTAGAGCTTTTTTTTCTAATTGAGGGAAGTGTTTGCCCTTTTCTTTAAGTTCTTTAGGGGGAGCAGTTAATGACTTGATTTTCTCTTTTTCATCCTCGCTCTTAGGGATGTATGTGTTCTTAACAAGTTTAAGCTCTCTTTGATTCATTTCTCCACGAATCTTCTCACAGAAAGTAATTGCTCCTTCATAGTATGATTTGACTGGATCTTTATCATTATGATCAAGAACTTTAATGATTGTATCTCGTCCAGGAATATCTCTAATAAGATTTTTTAGATCTGCTGTTTGTTTTCCAAAAACTTCTTTCTCTGTTTTTTCAAAAAGTCGTAAGTGAATCTCAAATTTTGCAACAATTTCATTTAATTTTTTGTAATCAATTGTGTTTGTTCCAATACCAATAAATGAGAACTCATTATACCATTCTTTTGGAATACGAATCTTATCTCGCATCTCTTTTTTTCCGCCGTGAAATTGACTATATACTCGACCAATAGCGAAATTAAGAGCTTTTGATTTATCTTCGATTGAATGAATATAATCTTTAAGATCTTGTTTAGGAGCATGACTTTTTTTTGTTGACGTGTGTTTATGTGTTATTTTTCCTAGTCCTTTTTGATCTTTGTAATCTTTAAAGACAGACATAACTACAAGAATGTAGATTATTGCAAGAATAAAATTAATTCCTGAAAGAATGTCTACATCCATTCCTCCTGCAAGGTTTGGATTTGCTCGTCCAAGAAGATAAAAGATTCCTACGACGACAACCGGCAATAACCATAGAATTTTTTTGTGTTTCTCATACTGATCATGTATTACTAATGATATAATTACAGTAAGTATAACTGGGAAAAATCCGATTAATACTAAAAAGATAGGATGATCTCCTAATGATGCGGTGAAAAGTACTAATAATAATGTTAAGAATAGAAATAATCCGCTAACAACTTCAAAATAAGCGATAGTCGCCTTTCGCCTTTGTACCTCACCCATGGCTTTCATTATATTTTAACTCATTTATAAAGATTTTTATATGACTTTATTGTTACGTCTAAGTTACGAATCGCACTAAAAGAAATCCTCTTTCAATCTAAAAGAACAAATAAAGGTCAATTAGACCTATTCACTAAATAAAATTTACAAACTTTTATAAATAAAACCTAGTTTCTGAAGACTCAAATCATATTTACTTGAGGTTATTAAACGCGGTCGAAATGTAAAATTCCTCTGCGATTTAAATGAGGTTTAAATAAATGGCAAAATTAATCAGAGCATGTGCATGGCGTCGACTTGAACGACCATACACTCGAAAATCCAAATACCGATCCAAAGCATTCGTGCGAGCGGTTCCAGTTAACAAAGTTGTAAAACACGAAATGGGAGATTTAGTTAAAAGTTTTCCTTATGTTGTGCGATTACACTCAGATGTTGACGTTCAAATTCGATCTAACGCTTTAGAGTCCGCACGTAAAAGTGCAAACAGACTTTTAGAAATGGGTCTTGGAAAAGACACATACAAGCTTAAATTCAGAGTATACGCTCACCATATTCTACGAAACAATCCTTTAGCATCCGGTGCTGGGGCGGATCGTATGAGTACTGGAATGAAGATGAGTTTCGGGAAAGCAGTAGGTATTGCAGCGAGAGTTCACAGAGGACAGCCAATTTTGGAAGTTCATTGTAAAGAAAAAGATCTTAAGATGGCAAAACTTGCAATGACTCGAGCAAGACATAAATTCCCTGCGGGTGGATATGTTAGAGTTGAAAAAATTCAAGCTAAATAATTTTTTTTATTTCTTCTTCTTTTTATTATCATTACTTTTTTAAATCTGAAACTTGTTTCAAGGTTTGTTTTGACATTTTTTCATTTCATTCAAAAATCTCAAACCAATGAACGAGTTCATGGAAAACCGATGGTTTTTAAAACTAGTTCTTCTAATACATATACATGGAAGAGCATATTTTATGGAAAGGTAGTTTTAAGAACATTTTTCCTAGAACTAGCGAGTTTTTGCACTTCTTTCTTCCTCTTCATCATCCTCGTACTTTGAATCCTTATAAATTTCATCTTCCTGATGTGCCAGTTCACATTGTTAAACATATTTCTCCAAAAAATGAATTGGCTGAATATGATCCTAATACTAATGACATTGTTGTAGACATTGATAAAATGTTTAAATTTTATGGGATAGATAATGATATAGATTTTTCTAATAAAAAAATCGTCGGTAGAAAACTTTATGCTTTAATTCATCGTCTTGACAATGAAGATGTATATCGTGCCGTTCTTATTCATGAATATGAACATTTTATGCAACTAAAACATGGTTTGAAAAAATCAGAGTATCGCGTTTCTGAAAAACTTCATCATTTAACTGTTGATGATTGTTTGCCCCTTGCAAAAGACTTAATCGAAGAGCGACATATTGATAGAGAAATAAATTCTCATTTGCGAGAATATAAGTTTGATCCTTTAGAAATAGAAGCTAGACTCGCAGAGTGGATTTTTTTATTAATTAAAGGACACACCATGACTTCTATTAAATCTCTAGAGAAATCGATTTTTGGTAATAATCCTAAAACAAATATTCCTTTGCGTTATCAAGAGTATGCTGTTATTTATGCTCGTTTAAAGATTGATTTACATAAAAAGAAAAAACATCTTGAAAAACTTCGTGAAAATGGTGATCGTAAAGGTTTTGTTATTCTACATTCTGAAATAGAAAAGTTGGAGAGAAAAAAGAATGACTCGTTTGCAATAAAAAAACATCTTTATGTGGCTACTATGTATATGTTTCATATGGAGAAAGAAGCAGTTCGAGTAGCAAGTCTTTTCAAAAAAAGATATCGGCATTTAGCCAATGTTATTTGATATTGAGTCCTCTCTAGTGAACATAAACTCTTTTAAACCCTTTTTAATAAGTTATAGTTATGTTTGGGGTGAGTTTAGAGAGTATCTTATTAAACAATTATGCTAGAGCCATCCTTATTCTAATTGGAGCGCTAATCTTAGCTAAAATTATTCTTTTCTTTTTTAAGCATTTTATTGAGACTTTTTTTAATAAAAAAGATAAAAAGGTTGACAGAAAATTCTTCTCAAAAATAGAGCTCCCTATAATCATAGTTATTATTTTAATAGGTTTTCAACTTTCATTAAAACAGGTTATGCATTCATCTGCAACTTTTGAAAATAGTGTAAACACTATAATTGTATTTGTTGTAACATTTATGTTTATGGGTCTTATTTCTATTCTTCTCAATTATCTTAAAAAACATAATAATGATGAGAATTCAGAAATACACGACGAGATTTTCCCTTTGATTAATAGTCTTACAAAAATTTTACTTGTTTTAATTGCAGTAATAGTAACTTTGCAAATATGGGAAGTAAAAATAATAACTCTTTTAGCATCACTTGGTGTGATTGGTGTGATTCTAGGTTTTGCCTTCAAGGATAGTATGGTAAACATATTTGGTGGTATTTCTCTTATTGGAGATAAATCATTTAGTAAGAAAGATATTATTCAACTTGATAGTGGAGAGTCCGGAGAAGTAGTGGAGATTGGTCTTCGATCAACGAAAATTAAAACTTTCAACAATGAATTTTTAATTATTCCTAACGGTCTACTAGCAAATTCAAAATTTATTAACTATGCTCTTCCTACAACAACATTGAGAATTGTTATTCCTGTAAGCGTTGCCTATGGTAGCGATGTTGAGGTTGTCAGAGAAACTCTTTTTAGTGCTATTAGAGGTAAAGAAGACATTCTTAATTATCCTAGACGAGAAGTTCGTTTACTAAAACTTGCTGATCATGGTTTAGATTTTGAACTTATTTTCTTTATTGATAACTATAAGAATAAGTTTACTATAACTAATGATGTAACAAGTTCTCTTTATAATGCTTTGAATGAAAATGGAATTGAGATTCCTTTTCCTACTCGAACTATTTATACTGCAAAGAGACCTAAACAGAAGAAAGGAAAAACTATGAAGAAATTGCAAAAGGAAAAGATGGATAATTTGAAGAAGAAAACAACTAAAAAGAAAAGTTCTAATACTGCCAAAAATGAAATAAAAAAAAGTGGCATAAAGAAAAAATCTTCGAAGAAGAAATAATTTATCTTCTAATTCTCAATTTCTCTCCTTTTTTATAGAATGTTTTTTTCTTTTTTATATATTTTGCTTTATTATCTTGAGCTCTTTTTATTCTTCTTTTTAGTTCTACATCATCAGGACTATAGTTATAAACAAGTTTTTCTTTGTCTATTACGTTTTGAGCATGTCTAATTATTTTGTTTTTAGAATTATTATCTCTTTTGATTTCATGCAATTTTATGGATAAAATCATAGCTAAGTGTTCATCCATAATTTCTTGTTCATATGTTCTAGCTATGTTCATATCAACGGATTTTTTTAATAAACCATAGGCTTTTTTTACGAATTCTAATTTTCTTTTTTTACCTTCTTCAGCATATTTTGTTATTAATTTATTTGCTCTGCTTGCTGCTAGTTTGTAATGAACTGCACTATATTCTTTGAATTCAATTTGTTGATATTCTGCAAATAGACATTCAGATATTTTGGCAGCTTTTATTTCACTATTAACTGTGTCTTCAAGAAATTCTTTTGTTTCCTCTATATTGTTTGTACTCTTTGACAATTTATATAATAAAGTTGCATTGTGGCCGTGAAGATGCGCTTCTATTGTTCTTAGGTTTTTATCAGTATATGAATATGTTTTATAGTTGCGTTCAATCATTACTAATCCTTCATTATTAAACGAAATTATTTTATCTATAAGATGGTCCATGATTTCAGGATGTTCTTTTTCAATATTCATTGCAACTTTGGTTATTTTTTTTATTGTTATAAGATCGCAATTACAAAGAGTATTTTTTGTATTAATTAATTCCATAAACTTAGAATTGATATATTTAAGAGAGGCATAATTGTCATTCAGTACTTTATCTTTGATCACTGTAGAAAAAGCAAAGTGAAACTTAGTTTAAAAAGTTATTTAACAGCTTTCTCAAAAGCTGCTAAGAATTCTTTATTACTTTTTTTAACACCAGTAATAGCTGTTTCAAGTGCTTTTTTAGGACTTGTTGCGCCTTCGGTTTCAATAAGAATTTTTGGAATTCCAATTTGAGGGTGTTCAACTGCATATGTTGCGATTGTAACGCCTTTTACGTTTACAAGTTCCTTTTTTAGAGCATTACAGAATGTGTGGTCTGCTCCTATGAGCTGGAAGACTAATTTGTTTTTTTCGTTTTCTAGGATTTTGATTTCCATTAAATTCACCTTGATTTTATGAAATGTTCCGTAAAGTTTTGCTTTAAGGATACATGATGATTATCCAGAAGCTAGAATTCATTTATAAATGTACCTCTTATTATGGCAGAGTTAAGTTTATAAATAATACTTCTCAATCTTTGTATTGGTGTTATAGAACCAAATGATAAATGAAATAATTGCTCTTGTCATACTGATCTTTCTTTCGGCTGTATTTTCTAGTTCAGAGTTAGCAATCTTTTCGCTTTCTGAAGTAAAAATTAGACATTTGGTTGAGAAAGGAGCTACGAATGCTAAATTATTGGAAAAGCTCAAGAAAGATTCTCATAAATTATTAATCACTATTCTTATTGGAAATAATATTGTAAATATTGCTGCTGCTTCAATTGCAACGGTATTGGCTTTGGATTTATTTGGAGGAAACTATGCTGTTGCTATTGCAACCGGTGTGATGACATTATTAATTTTAATGTTTGGAGAAATTATTCCTAAAGCATTTGCAACAAAGAATTCAAAATCATTATCTTTATTTATGGCTCCAATTCTTAATTTTTTGATGAAATTATTTTATCCTCTTGTTTGGGTCTTTGATAAATTTACCTCAACTGTTGTTTCTGATGACGTAGATGAAATGACTCTAGTTACTGAAGATGAAGTTAGAGATATTCTAAAAATATCTGAAGAACAAGGAGAGATTAAAGAACAAGAAGAAAAAATGATTCAAAATATTTTCAAACTTGATGATACTTATTCAGAAGATGCAATGACTCCTCGTCCTGATATTTTTGCTCTGCAATCAGATAAGGATGTTGGAGAGATTAAACAACAAATAAAAGAAAGTGGTTATTCTAGAATTCCTGTTCACGAAGGAGATTTAGATTCTGTTGTTGGTGTCCTTTATGCTAAGGATATGATTGGTCTTGAAGATCATATTATTATTGGAGATATCATGCGTTCAATCTTTTTTGTTCCAGAAAGAAAAAAAATAGATTCTCTTCTTAGAGATTTCAAAGAAAAGAAAGTTCATATTGCAATGGTTGTTAATGAACATGGAACCGTTGTTGGTTTAATTACAATTGAAGATTTACTTGAAGAAATTGTTGGAGAAATATATGACGAAATGGATTCTCCTGAAGATAATGTTGAGGGCTTCGTTAGAAAGCAAAAGAACGGTGTTCTTCTTGTTAAGGGTAAGATAGAGCTTGATGAATTAGAATCGGTTCTAGGTATCATTCTTGAGGATAAGACAGAACATAATACTCTTTCTGGTTTATTTATTGATAAACTTAATCGTATTCCTGAAGTTGGCGAAGAATTAAAATATGAAAATCATACTTTTATTGTTAAAGAGTTAGTTAATAATCGTGTAGAAGAAGTTGAAATTAAGAAAAGTTAATGTTTATAATTAACTACTTGGGTTGTGTTTTTCATTTTATCTATATTTGGATTTTCTGATTTGTTTGTAAATGCATTAATTCCAAGATATACTGCTGTAATTGCAATTACGGCTGCGACGCTTCTTAAAACATATTTTTTAGTTTTTAGTTTTCTTTGTCTTTGATTTTCTTCAAGGTCTTTGTAATTAACAAGATCTATTTCGAGTGGAAGAACTTTTGCAACATGTCCTCCTGTTTGAATATGTCCTGCTATTCGAGATTTATTTTGTCTGTTATAGATTGTATTGTTTATTGTTTGATATTCTTTTGCTTTAGAAAGCTTTTTCTCCATAGTATTAATAACATTTTGTGCTTTTTTACCGCCTTTATCCTGAAGATATTTATTTTGTTTCAAGGTGTATAATGTGTATGAAAGTTCGTCAATTTCATCGTAATGCATTTGCTTCGTGCTAATTTGACCAAGTTTTTGATCGAGAATATCTAGTCGATTATTGATTTTATAACTTCCTTTGTATTTTCCTTTAACAATTTCTTGTAATTCATCAATTTGCGAAATTCGATCTTTGTTTTTCATAACTATTGTTTGTTGATAATGTTTATTTCTGAATGTTTTCATATTTCTTTCTGCTTCTTTAACAATAATGTTTAATTGGAATGAATCTTTACCATAATTTGTTTTATATCTAAGATTTCCTTTTTCTTTTCGGAATCTGATATCGTGTAAACTTTCAGTTAGATTGTCAAGATCTGTTTTTTCAAATGCATATTTTTCTATTTCTGTATTTAGTTTATACATGAAAGAATTAATTTTG
Organism: uncultured Methanosarcinales archaeon; assembly: GCA_964428445.1. GTDB lineage: Archaea > Nanobdellota > Nanobdellia > Woesearchaeales > SKGA01 > SKGA01. The sequence goes on from CAYRYC010000011.1 coordinate 22,666, forward strand.
TTATATCTATTAAGAAATGATTTTGATCGATTTTGTTCTTTATGATGTGTTTTTTCATAAATATCTGAAGTGGTTCTACCTTTGACTAAATTGCTAATGTGTATGGAATCATTATAGGCGATTTCTTCTAGAGATTTTGTTTTCATTTTCCTGAAATAGGTTAATTATGAGTAGAACAGAGTTTTTAAATTTTTCGATAAAGTCACCATTATAGAGTGGTATTTAGGCTTTTTCGAGCCTATATAGTGTAACTTCGATTCTTTCGATCTTTTTCTTGTGTGTTTGCATAGTGTTTTTTAGAGGAAATGAAGTCTGTTCTTGCCAAGTAATTTGTATATTCTCATCACGGCAAAAAGCCGCTACAAAGCCCTCTGTGGACGTTTTATGCATGGTATAGATAACTGGAGCCATTTTAAATCCTGCGACGAGGAAGCCCCTATCGGCATGTTTTTTTCTAGTTCCAAAAGGAGGATTCATTAGAACGACAATCTCATCATTTCTAACAAATTGCTGGTTCGTGACGTCTTTTCCTGAGAAAGTCCATTTTCCCTCTAAACTTTCATCGAAATATTCTTCTGCAAACTTGATATTATCTTCAAGAATTTTCTGGACGCTTGGATCAATATCTATGAATTCGACTGATTTCGCCCCTAGAATAAGAGCTCCTATGCCTAGAATTCCAGTTCCACAGCCCATATCAACGATTTCTTTATCTTCGATATCTCCGTTCAAAACCGTTTTCCAAAGAAGTTCTCCTGCAACATTGCCGTCGCTAGGATATTGCTCTAGATTTGGTTTTGGTTTATCAAATACTTTGAGCTTTGAGAGGAAAATACTTAATTCTTTTCTGGATCTTACCATATGTGAGCTAAGAATATCCTTTCCTTTATAAATGATTATTTATATTCTCTAATATCTATATTATATTTAGGCAAATCTTAAAAATAAAACCGTTCTCATTTCTCTTCCGAAGTGGGTGTTTTGGGAAAACAAGATAATCTTAGTAAGGAATTTGTCAGTCATACAAAGGGTGTTGGTCTAGCTTTTAACAAAGTTAAAGAAGAACTTACTGAACATCTAGATGGAATCAATCAAAATACTAATGAAATGAATTCTATGCAACAATACATCACAGAATTAGAAAATAAAATTGAAAAACTGAGCGAACGTATTGATGAACTTATGGCAAGTAAAAATACTTCCGTTTCCTATGATATTAATTCTTCTCTTTCACTTCGCGAACAAGAAGTGTTTTTAGCCTTATACACAGCAGATTCTAAGAAATCCGCAGTAGAGCTAGCTCAATATTTAGGATTAACAGATGAGTTAATTCACAATTATATTTACAAATTGATTTCTAAAGGAGTTCCTGTTCTAAAAGAACATTCTGCTAAAGGAAGTATCTTAAATTATTCTCTGGATAAACATTTCAAAGATTTACAGGCAAGAAAAAATCTTGTTGTCATTAATGAATCTGTTCTAGAAGAGATGAATATTAAAGAAATAATAAAATAATAAATAATTTTAATTTTATTGAATTAGTAAATATACTTTGAAATCATCTGCTGTTTTTAGATTATATTGTTTAACTTCTTCTTTAAAATAGTTGAGATGTTCTTTATATTTGCTGGTGCAGCGAGGATTTATTTTAAACGTATCTTTTATGATTTTGTAAGTCATGTATTCGGCAAATCCTTCTGTTAATGCGATTGGATAATTCGTTAATGACTTTTTTACTATGTTAATGTGTGCGAGATGGGTTTGTTCATGTAAAAGTATGTGGGTGAAATGTATTTCTTTATACTGTTCAGGTGCGCATCCAAAATATTCTTCTAAAATATTTTCTCTCATGTATATTTTCTCAGGCATACTTGAATTGACGAATGAAGGATTAACATTTTTTCCAGATAATTTTTGTTTTAACTTTTCTTGTTGAGAATTTGATAGATCGTATTTTATCGTAACATCTTTAATGAAATCGTTAGAATTTGCTATTTCTATAAATCCTAAATCTATTTCTAATTTTTGTTCCACTAGTTTTTGAAGAATAGGGTTAAGTTTTTGCATCTCTTCTAGTAAACTCATTTTTACCTCAAATTAATAAAAAAGAAATAAAAAATAAAAAATTATTGATTGTATTGAAGTCTTTTAGATGTGTTTGACCACTCTTGAGCTTCACTATCTTGACCTAATTCATAACATTTATCAGAAATATCCATTGCAATATTTGCTTTGATACTGATATCAGTTGTCATTTCGAATGCTTTTAGGAAATAACCATCAACTAATTCATTGGACATTTCTCCGGTTTCATTAGCGCTTCTTGCAGCACGTAAATAATTTTCTGCTGATTTATCTCCATTAACAATTGACATAATTGTTGCATCTAATGCTTTACTGTATTGTCCTTTGTTAAAGTAAGCTTCTGCTTGTATTTTATACAATTCGGAATTTTTATCATCAATTTCTAAAGCGACATTTACACTTTTTACTATTTTGTCATTTCGATTCCAAACTATCTTTTTTTCAGAATAACTTCTTACAAGATTCAAATGAGTTTCTATGTTAGTATCATCAAACTTAAGAGCTTCTTTTGAATCAGCAATAGATTTCCCAAAATTACTTGCTTTGTAATTTTTAATAGCTCTATCAGTTAATTGTAATGACATGTCTTGTCTCATAATTGGTACTTCTGAATCAAGATTGTATCTGTCAGATTTTACTTTTTCAACAATTACAGCATCTTCGCTATAGAATGATACTCCTTCTGCCTCAACTTTGTAGTTGGTTTCAGGATTTACAAAACTTGTTTCAACGTTTTCGGTTTCAACACTTCCGTGTGGAATGTCTGAGATTGAAGTTTTTGTTTCTAAATCATTAAGTATGTTATTTGTTTTTGGCTTATCTGTTTTTGATTTCGAATTGTCTTCTCCATCAAAAGATTGCTCTGGAATGTATATGTTTTCAGCTATTTGAACTTGTCCAGGAATAGTTTTTTCTTCTAAATTTCCAGAAAAGCCTACAACTGCATTTGGCATATTGTCGCTGTCGAGAGTATATTCGATTGTGTTAGCATTATGATTATCTCTTTCTATATTTTGTACATCTTGTCCGTTTGGAGAACATGAACTTACTAAAAAGTATGCTGCTAAAGTTATTGATGCTGCTGCTTTACCCCAATTCCAATTTCTATTTCTCTTATTTTCTGCAATTATAATTGCATATTCCTTATTTGTTGGTTTGTTTGATAAGCTTTCCACAAGGAAGTCAATATCTTTTAATTGAGAATTTGTTTTATCGTTCTTCTTTGCTTTTCTTTGTAAATAATTATTTTTAGCAAGATGAACTTGTGCTTCTTTAATCATAATTGATTCTTGAGATGATAATTCGTATCCTAGGTCTACCATTAATGATAAATTTTTATACATTGCATTAAGTTTTACGTTGTAATATTTATCCTTTGTTTCGCCTTTTGCAAGTGATAGAGTGTGTGATACTATTTTGCTAACTGGAACATTTTTCGGAGTGTCGTAGTGTTTGTTAACAATATCATTTAGAACATCGATTGTAGTATCTACTTTTAATGAGGATAATTTTCTTGAGTCGTCAGAAATTA
>CAYRYC010000012.1:0-24849 GCA_964428445.1 uncultured Methanosarcinales archaeon
ATAAAACATTGGATACTGAAACAAACAGAGGATATTTTTCTGATCTTGCTGTTGATAGTCAACAAAATATTTACTTCATGGGTAAGTATTTTGAAGGTGGTTATGTTTGTAAAATTAAAAAATTCTATCCTAATGGAACTGAAATAATTACAGGGTGGAATAAATCGTTAGTTTTTGAAAATAATAATGATTGTCAGGATATAGCTCTTGATAGTTCTGATAATTTGTATTTTGGTGGTATGGGATATAATATAATAAATTCTAGTAGTACATATGATGCTATTTTAATAAAATATAATAGTGCTGGTGTTCAACAATGGAATAAATCCTATGATGATGCTGCGCGAGTTGAAGCTATCGCTACTGATTCTAGTGATAATGTTTATGTTGGAATGGCATATACTGGTTTGTATAATGCAAGTTCTGTTTGGGATTTGTGGATTAAGAAATTTAATAGTGTTGGTACTGAGATTACTTCCGGTTGGAATAAAACTATAAATCATGGAGAAGAATCAGAGTATTTTGCTGAAATGCAGGTTGATAGTAATGATAAATTATATGTAGGAGCTCGATCTGATAATCTCGTTGGAGCTGCAACATTAACTGATTGGTGGATCAAACAATATAATTCTGACGGGACTGAAAATACAACTGCATGGAATAAATCGTTTAATGGTTTGAGAAATGGTAATGATGTTCCTAACACTTTAACAATTAATACAAACGACGAAGTATATATTGCTGGAGCTTTCGAAAATGAAGTTGGAGTAAGTACTCGTCTTGATTGGATGCTTATGAATACAACCCAGGCCTTTCCTTCTGGTGTTGAAGTTCTCGTTAGCGGAATTCCAAATCAAGAAACAAGTCCTGGTGAAAATTGGACTATGGAATGTATGGCTTTCGATGGAGCTGTTAACGCGACAGCTGCAAGTAATGATTCCACAATTATTGTTTCTATACCTGTTGTAACGACTGGTGATGTTTGGATTGTTGATAGTCCAACTTCCTGGAATAATGAATCTTTACAAGGATGGTGTAATGGAACTGATGTTGATGGGGATAATGTGACCTATTACTGGCAATGGTATGTTAATGGTACTTTAAATGAAACTGGAAATACTGCACCAACAAATTATACTCAAGGTGTTGAAGTTAATGTTAATAATATTAGTATTGGATATTTACTTGTTGATCAAAATTGGACATTTAGTTGTTTAGCTGGTGATGGGATTTACAATTCGTCTTGGTTTAATAGTACAAACACAACAATTAACCAATCAAACGAAGCTCCTGTTGTTTCTAATGTTATTTTGAATTCTACTTTAGGAACTAATTTTACTGATGAGAATTTGACTGTGTATTATACTGCAAGTGATGTTAATGGTGATGCTCTTACAAATATTACTGATTGGCGAAAAGATGATGTTAGTATTGTTGTATTGAACTTACCGTTTGATACAAATGAAGTTTTAACTACTGCAGATGCTGTTAGAGATTATTCTACATATAAAAATAATGGAACTATTTCATCTGTTGATAATTGGACTGATTCTTGTCAGGTTGGTGGTTGTTATGGTTTTGATGGCTCTGGAAATTATATGACTGTTGCTGATGATGCAAGTTTAAACTTTGGTACTAAAAATTTTACTATTATGATGTGGCTTAATGTGATTAATTCTGCTTCTAATGAAGGTATTCTAACTAAAGGTTATATTGGTGCCTATGGTGTTTTCCACACTCCTGCTACTGATTTGGTCTCTTTATATATTCAATCCGGTAGTGTTTTTAATGGTGTTTCTATTACTTCTTATTATGATCAATGGATTCATGTTGCTTGGACTGTTGATAGTTCTGGTGATTTACAAAATTCCTATTTGAATGGTGTGTTTGATCATCAAACAAATAATCTTGTTGGAACAGTTACCTCTGCATTTGATCTTAATATTGGGAGATATACTACTACAGGAGCTGGTTATTATAGTGGTTTAGTTGATGAGGTTCAATTGTTTGATACTATGTTAACTCCTGAACAAATTAATTTAAGTTATCAAGCTGGACTTTTGGGTAAACATGTTGAATCTTTTAATAGTGAAGAAACTTTTGTTGGTGATAATTGGACTGCTTGTGTAACTCCTAATGATGGTGCTGTTGATGGAAATACTTTATGTTCTAATTGGTTGGAAATTGTTGATGGATTTTATCTTACTTACAATAATTCATTTGTAAATTATTCTGATGCGCATGCATTCAATGTGAGTGCTGGAGTATACATCGTTTCTGGAGCTGCTAATATACTGGATACTTTCATAAATAGTAGCAATGGCACCTGTGATTATCTTTCAAACTCTTCTTCTGGAAATTATTTTAATGTAACATACAATTGTACTGGAACTCCTTTTGTTTACAATAATGTTAGTCTTATTTTTACCGATGGTACAGAAAATGTTTCATCTGCATTTTCTCTTAATGATTATCCTAATGTTGCTCCTGGTCTTCCAACACTGATAGAACCTACAGATGGAAACACAACTGTTCATGATATAAGACCTTTATTTAATTGGACTACTGTAACTGATCATGAAAGCGATACTTTTAATTATACAATTAATGTAAGCACAACAATTATTTGTCCTGCATTAGCAGTTGACATAGTTCAGAATACAACTTTTAGTAATTACACTCACAGTGCAGATTTCTGTACAAGTGCAACTGAAGTATATGAGTGGAAAGTAAGAGCGTGTGATACTTGGAATTGTTCTGCATGGACTGCAGTATGGAATTTCACATTAGAACCTTATGTAGAAATTGTTTTCATAAATGCAACACCTTCAGCATTAAGCAATGATACTGTAGACTTTGGAACAGTTAATCCTAATGATAGTTACAATACTACAAGTGGAATTTATTCTCCTTTCAGAATTAGAAACGAAGGAAACACCGTTGCAGATTTATTGAACCTAAGTGCGCAAAGTAGTCTTTGGGTTGCGAGTGGAGCTGGACTTGGAACAGATTATATGGAAATAAAAGCAAGAAATACAACAAGTGAGCCAAGTTCATTTGTAAGTGCTTCGTCAATAATGGACTGGACAAATCTTACTTCAACAAATTTAGGAATTATTGGTGAATTAAATTTCAGCACTAGTGCTGACGAAGCATTGATAGATCTTAGAATTACTGTTCCTAATTCAGAACCGCCTGGTGCGAAAACTTCAACAATCATACTTTCATGGGAGGAAACTCCATAATGAAGAATAATAACATATACTTAAAGCAAATCTTGACAAAAATTTGTTTTCTTTTTGTGATAGCAGGAAGCAAACTAGCTTCTGCTATATCAGCAAGGAAATTGACAACGAAGAAGAAAAAGATTATTTCTCTTTCACTTCTTATGTTTTTGATAGGTGCCACACTAACACTTTTGTTATCGCCCACGATGACTACTGCTTTAGGTGTGGCGCCTTCTTCTTTTGAGCTCGAATACGAGCCAGGAATTCAAGAGCTCTATCTGCGTGTGCTCAACAGCGACAATGAGGAGCTCTTCCTTTCTCTCCGAGCTCAAGGAGACCTTGCTGATTATGTTATCTTCGATGAGGAGTTCATTCTTCTTTCTGAGGAAGAATCTGAGCGAACGGTGGAATACAGATTAAGTGTTCCGCCTATGCTTTCTCCTGGAGATCATGTTCTTAGAGTATTTGTTACTGAAGAAGACATTGATAATCCAGGAGGCGCCTCTGATATTGCAGCAGGATTATCTGTTGTTCAAAGAGTAACTGTTGCTGTACCTTACCCTGGAAGATATATTGAAAGTGAATTATTTATTGATGTTGAAGCGGTAAATAAACCTATTATATTTACAACATACGCTACAAATAAAGGTGTTGATGATGTTGTTGTGTCTGGAAAAGTAACTATTACAACTCCTAGTGATAAAATTGTATCTAGTGTTTCCATTCCAAAACAAACAGTTGAAGCGATTTCGAAAAAGAAGTTAGTTGCTACTATGGATGGTTTAGTTAATCCTGGTTTGTATTATGCTGAATCTACATTATACTATGATGATAAATCTATTACACAAAAAGAACCATTCATGCTTGGAGATATTTTTCTTGACTTAGTTTCTATTGAAGCAGAAGATTTTTCTTTAGGAGGAATTGCTAGAATGAATTTAATGATTCTTAATAAATGGAATACTCCTGTTGAAGATGCATATCTTGAAGTAGAATTATTTAGTGAAACTGGAAAAAGAGAATCGTTTTTCAAAACACCTTTATTTACTGCTGAACCAAATATTTCTAAAACAGTAACAAGCTATTGGGAAACTGATGGAATGCACAGGGGATTGTATGATGCAAAAGTAACTTTTTATTATGAAGGAAAAACAGATACTATTTATTATACTGCTGCAGCGCAAGCAAATCGTATTACATTTACATCTGTTGATGGCTTGACTGGAAATGTTGTTGCTTCTACTGGTGGAAGAGGATCAATCTGGACTTTTGCATTTGTTTTATTAGCTATAGGATTTATTATTATGAATGTTTTCTGGTTTAGAACAATTAAAAAAATAATGCTTAGTGGTAAAAAAGGAACTTCTGATCAAACACCAAAACATCCGGGTCATAGAGATAAATGGCAGAAAAAACCAGAAAATATTAATCAAGAAAGGTCTATTTGGTCAGAAGAATCAGATAATGTTGTCTATGAAGAAACCAAAACGCCTATAAATAATGAAAATCAACAATTAGAGAGGGGTGAAGGTAAGCAATGAACATATTCATGGATGTAGGTTTAATTATAATCTTAGCAACCATTGGCGGATTTATAGCTAAAGCTCTCAAGCAACCTATGATTTCTTTCTACATTTTAGCAGGTGTAGTTATTGGTCCAGTTCTTGGATTAATTCAAGATATTGCTGTTATGGATGTTTTGTCTGAAATTGGAATTGCTTTCTTGCTGTTCATTGTTGGTATAGAACTAGATGTTAAACGACTTAAAGATGTAGGCGCTATTGCATCCATAGGCGCACTTATGCAAATGGCTATTGCTTTTGGTTTAGCAGCACTTGCATTTATGTTGATAGGTTTTTCTTCAATTGAAGGAATATACGCAGGAATTATTGTATTGTTTTCTTCCACAATGGTTATTATTAAATTATTAGCAGACAAATCTCAATTGGATACTTTGCATGGAAGGATAATTGTAGCGACATTATTAGTTCAAGATATTGTGGCTGTTGTTGTACTTTCTCTTATTTCAAATTCAGGAAACCTTTCTATATTTACATTAATTTGGTCTATTTTTCAAGCATTGTTATTGTTTGTCTTTGCAATATTTTTTTCAAAAGTTTTATTTCCTCAATTATTCAAGTTTGCAGCAAAGTCACAAGAATTATTCTTTTTGTTAAGTATAAGCGTATGTTTTTCATTTGCATTATTATTTGCTAGCATAGGATTTTCAATTGCTATTGGTGCATTTATTGCAGGTTTGATGTTGGGTAACCTGCCATATAACGTAGAAATTATTAGTAAAGTAAGAAATCTTAGAGATTTTTTCGCAACATTGTTCTTTGTATCGATGGGAGTTAAATTATCTTTTGATGCATTAGGAACTTATACATGGGGATTCATTGTTCTTGTAATTATTACTGCTATTATTGCCCCAATGATAACTTATCTTTCGACAAGAAGTTTTGGTTATAATAAAAAAACAGCTTTCTTAACGGCAATAGCATTGACACAGGTTTCTGAGTTCGCATTAATTGCTGTAGATCAAGGAGTTAAAGCAGGTCACATTGGAAGAGATTTTCTTTCATTGACTATTTTAGTAGCTCTTGTTACTATTATGATTACTTCATATTTCTTAAAGTATGAACATAGACTTTACAGATTTTTATTTCCATTCCTTAAATGGTTTGATAAATTTTTTAAGTTCAAGAAAAAGATTAAACATGGACATGGAAAAGGAGTCCATGAGGTTATTCTTATAGGTTATGATAGAATAGGATTTAGTATTTACAAAGCATTGAAAAATATGAAAAAGAAAACTATTATTGTTGATTTTAATCCGGATGTTATTGAAAGTTTAATGAAGAAAAATAAACCTTGTCTTTATGGTGATGTTTCTGATCAAGAAATATTAGATGAGTTACATCTTGATAGAGCAAAAACTATTATATCAACAATTCCTGATCATCAAGATACTTTATTGTTAATAAAACAAGTTAGACGTGTAAATGATAATGCTAAAGTTATTGTGACTGCATATGTTGTAGAAGAAGCACTTAATTTCTATGAAGCTGGCGCTGATTATGTTATTTTACCTCATTTACTTGGAGGTAAGCACGCAGGAATTTTCTTAGAAGAAGTTTCTGAAGATATTGATAAATTAGTTTCTACGAAAATAGCTCATATTGATGAACTAAAACGTCACAAAGATAGTAAAGTGAGAAAACGATAGTAAAGAATTTAAAACATAACTTTCTTCTCTTTTCTTATGTCATTCGAAGAACAAAAACAAAAATACATGGATGCACTCTACAAACCTGATAATTCTAAGAAGGGAAATGTTGATGAGTATGTTCAACCATTAATAGATATGATTAATGATCATTCTGATTATTATACTACTTCTTCATGCTCTGGAAGAATAGTTTTATTTACCTGCGAAGACTATACAAAGAAGTTTACAGCAAATTGGATATTTGCATCTCATAGGCCAGTCTCTTACGAAGAATTAGCCCCTTTTTTGAACGATCTTCCGCAGACTGAAGTCTGGTTTAGGCAAGAAAGTTTTATCTTTCACGTCTGTGCAAAGGACTTTGAAGCAGCACAGAAATTCTTAGTATTTTCTCAAGCAAATGGCTATAAACATACTGGAATTATAGGATCTAAAAAGAGATTTATTATAGAAATTCTTGGTGTGGAAAGAATTGCAGCACCGATTGCTGTTGATGGAGAATTAATTGTTGATGAAGATTATTTGAAGAAAACAATTGTTCTTGCTAATACTAATTTAGAACGGGTTCACAAAGGAATTGATCGTTTTAAGAAAGCTTGGGAAGAAGAGTTTGTTAAATAATTAAAAAATTGTACTGTAACGAAATTTGAAATCTTCTTTTTCGAAATCTTTCACTTCTTTTTCAGTTGATTCTTCGTAGCTAGATTTTCCTTCAACGTCTAAGAATTGTTCTATGATTGCAATGTCTTTTTCTATGTTTACTTTGCCTCTGTAATGAATATCAACTTTATTATCGTTTATGTAATTAAGAAAACTTTCGAAACCTAGAACTTTTCCTTCCTTATTGAAAGCTCTCATGCATAGATAACCAGCTTCTTTTTCGTATTGAATTTCAATTTTATCACTTGTTTTAACATATTTTGTATTGAACTCATCAATGAATGGTTTTAATTCTGCCATCTTCATAATATTTGGACCTTCTTTTGCTATTGTTGAATCTGCTTCTTGACCAAACAATGCTGTAGCTGAGATGTATAAAAGAGTTAAAGTTCCGAATATTTTGTTTGCTAATTTCATTTTTTAAGAATAATTAAAATAAATAAATAAATAAATAAAAAAATCAAATCTATTTGATTTGAATTGACTGTCTTTGAGGACCTCTTCGAGCTGCTCTTCGTCTAGCTGCTTTCTTTCTTTTACTCTTTGCATTTGATGCAATGATAAGGAAAAATAAAGCTGCTACAGCAAGTAATGCTGCGACAAGTAAGATGCTCATATAAGCCTCGCTGTCAGTAAACCGTTGAAGTCCGCTTGCAGATTGTCCATAAACTGGATTTGAAATTGCACTTGTACCTGTACCTGTACCTGGAGTTGTAACTGTTACGCCACTACCTGTAGTTGTACCGGTTGAACCGCTTGTAACAGTTGTTGAACTTGCAACTGTTAATGTAACTGTTTCTGAATCGCTGGTGTCGTCATTTCCTGCTGTTACACGGAATTGATATTGACCTGGATTTAGGTTACTTGGTAAACTGATTACAACTGTTTCTGAATCGTCATCTCCACTATCAAGATCTCCCATGTCGTATGTGTGACTAAACGAGATTCCTGTGTTTAATGATTCAACTTGAATTTCAACGTCGTCTTGATCATCATTACCGAAGTTTTGAATTTCAATTTCTAATTCTACATTAAGTATTAAAGTACTTACAGTATCGTCATCAAATTCCACTAATGTAATTCTAATGTCATCGTCTTCTCTTTCGATTTCAACGTCTACAGTAAATTCATCGTAGTGTTCAAAATTTTCTTCTTCATCGTCACCGTAAGCTCGGATAGTAAGAGTTGTTGTTAAATCATTCATAAGTTCGTCTAATGAAAATGTTGCGGTGAATTCTTCTTCATCGCCATCATCAAGATCAATACTGTCTGAGTTTTCATCAACATCCCAAAGGTTATCTTCAATTGTGAAGTAAACATCTTCAATTGTTGATCCGCTACTTCCGTAGGTATTTTCAATTGTAACAATAACTGTGATATCTTCTCCTTCTAGGAATTCGTCACTATCAATATTGTCTCCGTCAATTTCGAATTCAACGTCTGTAATTTCTAAATAACTTTTAGCTTCCATATCAATATCTGCGTCATTTGAAATTGCTCCTGATCCAAATGAGGTTCCAAGAACTCGGAATGTACCGATTTGTCTTTGACCTGCATCGAAATCTTCTGGAATATAAGCTTCAATTGAAAGAGTTGTACTTGCACCTGGATTTAGGCTTGTAGCATAACTTGTTATGTCTGCATTGTATACGCTTGAAATTGAAGAACTTCCTGTAGGATTTAATAGTTCTATACTAATACCTGTGATAATATCCATACCGTCATTTGTAACAACAATATCTTCGGTAACATATACTCCTCGGTCTTGTGTTGAACCTCCTAAATTAATTGTTCCTGGTGAAATATCGATATCTGAACTTTGTGAACTTCCCATTATAGCTTCAACTGTAAATGATTCTGTACTTGCATTCAAAAGATCTGTAACTTCAACTGTAACACTTTCAACTCCAATAGTTGAAGGGGTCCATCCGTTAATTTGACCTGAGTTAGAAATGGACATACCTGATGGTCCACTAAGAATACTATAATACATTGGATCGCCGTTTGCATCACTTGCAACAACATTGTAAATAAATTCATCTCCAACAGTAGTTGTAAGAGCTGAAATTGGTGTGATTGTAGGTGCGTAATTTGTAAAACCGCCGTTATCTAAAACTAAAACATCGATATCTGCAGTTCCTAAAACATTGCTTGTACCAAATTCTATAATTTCAATTTGACCGGAATATTGACCTGTTGCTTGAGTTATATCAACATCTACGGTTACATCTAAGTATTTTGTGTTTCCTGCATTAATAAGGAAACTTGTACCTGAATAACCTACAATATTAATTGAAATATCGTTTGCGTCTAATATGTTTGAACCACCGACTAAATCATCGGTAACTTGAATTGTGATCATACCTGAGGTTGCACCTATATTTTCAATTTGACCTGCGTGAGTTTCTCCGTAACCTTGAGTGATTGTGAAGTCAAAATCGTCCATATCAAAATCCCAAACTGGAACGTCTACAATAACAATTGTTTGTTCTTCATTGTTTGCGGATGATGTATCTAAACCATCAGATGGAATATAAGTTGCTTTAACTACGTATGTTCCACCTGTATTATATGTGTGGGTCATAGTGTTAACTGCTGTGTCTAATGGAAAGAAGTTAGTTAGAGGTGGCATAGTAATTACATCAGATGTTCCATCGTCGTAATCTATAAGAACATAACCTGAACTTACTTGAAAATTGTTAGAACCTATGTTGCTGTATTCTACCTCGAAAACTCCAGGTACTCCAACAGCTGGTGGTACTGTGGTCGCATCGAATGATATGATGTCAATGTCGTAAGCGCTTACCATTCCTGAACATGCTAATACTAGCACAGCAAGAACAATTGCGAATGAGATTTTATTATTCATTTTAGTATTTCCTCCAAGCCTCTATTTTTTAACAACTTTCTCAGTGTGTTGAACACCTGATTCTGCAGTTGTTGTGATTATGTATACACCGCTTGAAATGTTTTCGGTGTCTATTGTCATTGTATTATTGAAAGGATCCATATTGTATTCAATATTTTGATTTCTTCCAACGATATCTGTCATGCTAGTTCTTGATTTATCTAAATCATTATTACTATAGCTTACATTTATCTTATTGTCGAAAGGATTTGGGAAAACATCGTATGTTCCTTTTTCTTTATTTACTTCTTCAATACCAACATCGTTTAATTTTAATCGAATGTCGTGATCTTCTAGTCCGTCATTAACTACGAATGTAGAATCCATATTTTGAAATCCATTTCGATTTCCTTGAACTCTAAGATCTAAACTAGAATTTGCGTGATCGAATGTTATACTATAAGTTGTAGTGTTTGTATCTAAAGCTGGTACATTACTTGCAGTGAACATTTGTAAAATTTCTGTTGTATCTGCAAAATTTGACATAACGTAATTTGCACTTAAAGTTGCATAACCAACTAAATTATAATGAAATACAGGTGCTCCTGTAGTATCTATGAAAAGATCATTTACATTAATACCTTCATTAAGAACCCATGTATCTGTTACTGTGTTAATTAGTGATGGATTAGATCCTTCAACATTAGCAATTAATTGATTGTTTTCGTCTTTGAATATATATAGGTATGAACCTGCATTGATATTTCCATTTGCTTGACTAATTGATGCTATAGTATCTGAAGTTGTTGCGTTAACAAGATCAATAAGTGTTGCGTTTGTATTACCTTGAGCAATATATTGTGGCCAACTATTTAATGGCATAACAATTACATTATTTGATCCAGGAAGAGTTGTCATTGTTGAATCTCTTTGGTAATGTTCGTTAAGAGTAATTGAAAGATCAATATTTACATTTGCTGTATCAACTAAAGAAGTGTCTGCTTGTCCCATTAAATCTGCGGTAAGTGTTCCAATACCTGCAATATCAATACTTGCTCCTGGAGTTGTATAGAATGAAAGATTGTGTACACTATCAGCTATAGCTAATGGATCTTGTATAAAATTAAAATATGATTGTCCTTTTACTACGTTTGATACTAATGTATCTACGTTTTCAAATTGTCCGGAAGGATTTCTAATTTGGAAAAAGAAATCTGCAACATCTGTTGATCTTGAAATTGTGTCTGACCATTCAGTTCCATTATTATCGCCGTCTTCAAAATAATCTAAAGGGGTTGACATATGAACTGGATCAAAAACTGTTATATTGGATCCTGGTCTTGCAGCAACTAATAAATGATAATCGTATGCTGAAACTGAGGGGTTTCCGAATAATGCGTTATCAATTGTTGCCCAAGCTTCAGTTGTGTTTGCATCTGCTGAGATATCTACAACTGTATATTCAATTCCTTGATTTTGAATAAGATTTGATTTTAATGTTGGACTGATTGTTGAATCTATAACAACTGCATTTGGTTCGTTCATTTGTCCAGTGTTCAGGTTATCAATTACTATTACTCCTGGAGTTGCATTTGTTGCAATATAATCCAGCATTGTTCCTGCTTGGAAATAACTAAATCGAACTTCTGCACCGTGTGCTTGTAAACTATCCGAAATGTTTACTGGAGTTGTATTATTAATAACGTTATCTACGGTTTCAGCGTTTGCAATTTTAGGTGCTATAAGCCCTAATGCTACGGCAATTGCTGTGATTCCGAAAGCTTTGTTGATGAATTTTTTCATATTATTTCCCCTCTAATTTTTAATTCAAATTAATTTGATTTTGATGTGATATTTATAGTATCCAAAAGGATAGTATTAATAGTTGTTACCAGTAAGTAGGTAAGACTGACTATATAAATGTTTCTATTTTGTTACCATTAGATGATAACAACAAAAAACGACATAAATTGCAAAAATAATAATAAAAAATAGGGCCTTTTAGGCCCAATTTGCAAGATTTATTCGTCGTCTCGTCTACGAGTAACTGCAACTAAAGCAAGGACAATTGCCGCAATAACAACAGCTCCTAGAAGAGCCCATAGAGCAACTTGAGCGCCTGTACTAAGTCTTAGCTGTTTGCTAGTACTTGTAATCCAGCCTTCGATTGTAGGGCCTACATTAAGTATTGAGCCACTTGTTGAAGGGGAAAGAACGCTTGTTCCTGTTGTGGTTGTAGTGGTTCCAGTTGTGCTTGTACCTGTTGTGGTAGTTCCTGTTGTGGTTCCGCTAGCGATTGCTGATGTTGCACATCCAGGTGCATTCATATCAACCCAAAGGGTTTCGAAATCTGCTGCGTAACTATAGGAAGACCCATAGTATGCAATAATATCAATTGTATGCATACCTTCTGTTAGTCTACTATTAGTTGGAACTGTGAATGAGAAAAGTTCTGTGTCTCCTTCATCAAAGTTGTCTACTTCATAGCTATCTTCGTCTAACCAGAATGCATCATAGTCGCTGTCAATGTTAACATAAACACCGTCTTGATCATCATAACCTTCGTTAGTTACTTCAATGTAAAGTACGAAAGAATTATCTTCGCAAGTAATTGTACTTGGAACTGTATAAACATTTGTGATGGTAATTTTATCATCAACTTTATTGAATACTAATTCGAAACTAAAAGTATCTTGATGTTCAAAATTACCTTCTTCATCTTCACCAAAAGCTGTGATTGTGATATTGGTAGCATCTCCATCTTCTAAACCGTCGGTGTCGATTGTGAAACTTAATTTTAATTCTTCATCATCACCAGCTTCTAACTTATCAATTTCTTCATTGTAATCTTTTGAATCTATTTCTATGTTAAAATCGTTATCGTCAGCTTCCATTTCGAAATAAATATTTTCAATGTCTGGATCTGAGGATGAAGTATAATCATTTAAGAAATTAATTTCGATGGTAAATTCGTCATTTTGATAAATATCAAATGATTGACCTGAAGCAACATTGCTATCTGAGTCATCTTCTTCACCATCAATATCAATAGCTACGTTTTCAATTGAAAGGAATGATTCTGCATCGACGTAAACATCGCTGGTATCGCTGGTTGTTAAACCAGAATTACCATCTGCAGTAATGTAAATATTACCAACATCTTCTAAACCTGAATCTATGTTGTCAGGAATGTA
Organism: uncultured Methanosarcinales archaeon; assembly: GCA_964428445.1. Taxonomy (GTDB): domain Archaea; phylum Nanobdellota; class Nanobdellia; order Woesearchaeales; family SKGA01; genus SKGA01. The sequence goes on from CAYRYC010000012.1 coordinate 13,159, forward strand.
TAAATCAACTGCAACGTTCATTGAATCACCAACAGCTAAAAAAGATGTGTATGATCCTAATACTGCGTTGTATGAAGATGAAATTCCTTGTAGATCGATGTTTATGTTGGTAAGGTCTTGAACACCTGTGTTTGTTACAGCAATATATTCTGTATATGTTGCATCTCGACCACCATCAAATGTTACATCTGTAACACTTACGTATGGAAGATCAGGCATTGTTGTAAAAATAATATTTCTAGTAACTGTTTCGAAACTATCATCTAATTCAAATGAAACTGTACAAGTTTGAGCTGTTGTACCTACAAGATCTGGAGCAATACCTGAAATAGATGTTGTTGTAACTGTTGCCCATGTACATGTATTGGACATAACTGTTACAGAAACTGGATCGTTGTCGCCATCATCGGTTGAGAATGTTGCACTGAATGCATTATTTTCAATTGCTTGAATGCTTGTTGATGCGATTGTTGGTAAATAATTCAGAACTGTTAATGTAATATTTGACGTTTCTTGAATTGGTGTACCTAATGCATCCACATAATCTGCGAAAACTGTTCCTGTATAAATTCCTGGAACTGCAGTTAATGAACTGAAAGTTAATTCAACATTTTCTGTAGCTGCTGGAATTAAATCGATAATTGATGTTGGAGAAAGAAATGAACTTACAGGAAAAACGTGGGAAAGAGTTACGTTAACATCGTCGGTTCCGACATTAGTTAAAATTCCTGATTGCATATCTGTATCTCCTCGATACATTGTAAATGTGTAATCTGCAGGCATTGTAATATCTATTGTTGGAGGAATTACAATATCAAAGTTTGCGGTATCTACATCGTTGCTACTATTAATATCCATTAAGTAACTTGGAAATGAAAGAGTAGCGCTAAGTGTGTGGTTTGCAGCTGTTGCATAAACATGTGCTGCATTAATTGTATATGTTGAACCAACTAAAATTCCTGGTACTGGGAAATCAAGTGAGGTACCATCGCCAAAGTTAATGTTCAAATTTGCATCTGTAATATCATATACATTTGGACCGTTGTTGATAATTTCAACAGAGTAAAGGTAGTTTTGTCCAACGTAAAAACTTGGTGTTACGTTGATTGAAATTAAATTAATTCCTAAATCAAAATCCTGTGAAACTACGCTAAGAACAACTGCTTGTGTATCGTTTCCACCAAAACTATCTTCTGCGTATGTATCAAAACTTACACTTGGAAGATTTCCTGGAGTTGGAGTCCAACCAGCAAGAGCACCTGTTCCTGGGTTCACAGAACCTGGATAAGCTGAAGCACTATATGTTAGTATGTCACCATCAAGATCAGTAACGTTAATGTTATCTGTAAAAGCTACACCAACAACAGCGGTTGTTGAAGTAATTCCTGTAACATCTAAGTCTCTATTTAGAACGTCAACGGTGATAACTCCTGCTTCTAAAACTGGAGTAATTCCATCGGTATAATTAATAGTATATGTTCCGGTGTATGTACCTGGTGAGATTGCGCCTGGAATTGTAATACCAAATGTTATATTATTATCATTCGCCGGAGCGATTATATTAATAACTGTTGGTGTGATAGTCATGCTTGAAGCAGGGATCATATCTATTCCATTTGAAAGATCACTAAGAACAATATTTGTGATATTAAATGTTGTTAACAAATCATTGTTTGTGATTGTTACATTGACGTTGATTGAATCTTGTTTGTTTAATGTTCCAAAATTAGCGTCTGCTAATGGAACAAATGTTGCTGCTACAAGTGTACTTGCAAACATCATCATTACAACAAAAATTATAATTGTTTTGAATTTCATTTTTCTTTCCCTCTACTCATTTTGTTTGATAATTAGATGGTTGTAGATTGTTCCATCATCTGTAGTTGAACGTGCATTGTATACTCCGCTTGAAATGTTTTTTGTGTCGAAGTAAATTATGTTATTTTCAGGATCTATTGTTGTTTCAACATTAACTGCTTTTCCTTGCATATCGAAAAGTCCAACTTGGCCTTTATCTAAAGCTTCGTTTGTATACTTTATTGCAAATTTATCCGTGTGTGGATTTGGAAATGCATTAGTTTGTCCTTCTTGTTTTTGTAATTCGTTAATTCCCGTTGATTGATTAAGTACAAAATCTCCGAAGTTTCCTCCGCTAATAAGATTTAATGTAGTATCTAATGTACTGTTTACATAGTTTGGATTAGAACCAACATATGCTAAATGTAAATTAAATGGAACAGAATCATTTGCGTTTTGAAAAAATTCTGAAAAACTTCCAACACTGTCATTAAGATTTGTAGTTATAATATTAAAAATTGTATCGTTAGGAAATCCTTGTTCTGTAAGACTCATTTGAACGCTGTCTGGTTGAACTTGTCCGTAAAATGAAAAATCATGTAATGGACTTGCAATCAGTGGAATCATAAAATATTCGTTTTGATTTCCATGAATAACAAATGTTGTGTCTTTGTCTTCGAAATTGTGAGCTGAAGCATTTACATCTAGAGTTAGTAAACTATCATTACTTGTAAAAGCAAGATTTGCTCCTCCAGTAACGTTTGCGACAAGAGTATCAATTGTTCCGTTTTCATCACAAATTAATTGTGCTCCTGATTCAGTTCCAAAACTTATATCGAAATTGTATACTTTTGGATCAAGATTGAAACTGTGTAAATTTACACCTGGATTTATCCATAGTGTTGTATCTTTATCGTTGAAACCTGGTGCGCTAAGATGATAAGTTGCATTAATACTGTCATTATATGATGTAAATTGATCATTATAAGTTCCTGAAGAATTTACATCCATTGAAATAAGTGGGTTTATTCCTTCTTCTACATCAATGTGTCCGTTTGCATGCATTGCTCCAAAAAGAGTATATGTATGTAACACAGGTGTTAGATTTAATGTATAATCATTTGTGTTTGTATCTGGACTAAGAATAACAGATGTTATTAAATCATCATAACCTGGTTCTGAAACAAGAACGTTTGCAACGACTGTGCTGTCTGTTCTATTAAATGAGTTTGAATAACCTAGAGCATTTGATGTTTGATAAATTAATGTATCTCCATTCAAAGCGTCTGTGAATAAAACTTCTGCACCAACTGGATCAACTATACCATTCATTACAAAATTGTATATTGTATCTAATTGGAGATCAAAAACATTTGTACCTGTATTTGTAGAAACTAATGTATCTGTGATACTTTCGTAACCTGTTGCATCAACATCGAATCGTAAAGCTTCGTTTGAGTTAAAGAATGTTACAGTATCTTCGAATTGTCCTAAACTATTTGCAACAATTACATCTAAAAGCGTTCCGCCAATATCTTTTACAGTAACTGTTCCATTGGATTCAGTAAGACCTGCTATGATGTGGTCGTAGGTAATTGCATCCATAACAATATTGTTGTTAATAAAATTAACTGAGCCTGGATTTAAATTAATGACTGTATCTTTATCGACGTGACCTGTTGCTGTTAAATAGAATCTTACATCTATTGGATTTGCCAATAAATCAGTTTTTGTATCTGTGAATATACCGCTTGAATTGGTGGATGCATTAAAGATTGTATCGTTTGTTAATGTATCTACACCTACAACATGTGCACTATTAATATTTGATCCATTGAAGCTGGAAATAATAGTTCCTACAACTGTATAATCAAATGTTTCTGTAAGGAGTACCGGGGTAATGTTGTTTGCTCCTTTGTATAATGTGAATGTTGTATCTTTAGGAATGAAATTTGTTCCTTTTGAGAAATGCGCATTAACTGGAATACTATCTTCGTATAAAATTGTGAATGCGTCTGAATAATTTCCTATTGCGTTTGAAGTTTCATTTAGAACTGTATCTCCGTTTGCAACTTTTGTGAAAACTACGTTTGCACTATCGTTTGTTGAACCAGTAATAGTATAATCAAATTCACCATAAACGTCTTCTCTCATGTTTAACCATGCACTTGGAACGTTTACTTCTGAACTTAAGTCAAATAAATGAATTCTATTGTCTGCTGCGATGTTAACTTTTTCTGCAGAATCAAGAATTGAGGTATCATTATGTAAAAGTAGATATGGTTTTTTTAAACTTGATTGATTTGTATCAACATTGAAAAATGAGTAGTCTGAATTTGTTTGCATATAATTAGATGAATTATTAACATTAACCCAAGATACTGTATCTTCGATTGAGAATCTAGCTGAAGTTTCAGTTGGAATGATATTGTTGTTTCGTAATGAATCTATGTTAACATTTTGAGCATTTGTTGCGAGTCCAAATAATGCTAAGATGCTTGTGAGTGTTAGTGCTTTCTTAAAAATTTTTTTCATGAAATAATCCCCCCGGATATGTTATTATTAGTATATTATAGTGTGACTATATTATATATAGCAAAACGACCTTTGCCACTATCCAGAAGTGAACTATCCTATATAAATGTTATGGTGACTTCTAAATAGGCTGAAGTCTTCGAATTTCTAGTTTAAAAGAGTTTTGGGAAGAAAATAAAACTAATTCGAAGATCATTTATATTTTTCATCAAATGCAACAGTTATTCTTTTCATTAGTTTTTTACAATCAGGTTCTTTTTGTGCTGCTTCTGAATCAAATAGATTGGTTAAAAAACATTTATTTAAATGATCAAATTCTGAATATTTGATAATTTTTCCTTCTTTATTCAGATTGTATTCAATATCTATTTTGTTATTTTTTCTGTATAATGCTAACTCCAAAAAGTTGATTGAGTCTTCACGATGTAGTTGACACCAATATGTTGAATCATTATAGGTAAAACTCATAAAAGGTTCATTTACAATTGCTTCGCTTGCTTCAATAAAATTGATTACTGTGTTCATGTCTTCTTTTGTAATTGAATTTGTAGTTTGTGATTGTTTTGCATTTTCATTTATTGAATTACAAGAATTTAGTGTATGTGCTGTGAAAAGAATAGTTGCGTACAGTAGAATTTTGTTTAGTGTTTTTTTGAACATTTTTTCTTCTTTGTTTTTAGTTAAGAATATTAAAATAAAGTAAAAAAAGAAAAATAAAAAAATTACTTACAAATTATTTCTTGTAAGATTTTTTAGCTGTCTTTTTACTTGCGCCTTTGGTGGTAGCTTTCTTTGCAGTCGTTTTCTTTGCTTTAGGTTTCTGATCAGCAGCTTTAGCTCGAGCTTCTTTTGCTTTAGCTTTTTTGTTGCTTGCCATAATATCTAATGCGAAGTAAATAATACCTGCAATTGCTGCGAATACTAAAAGGAAGAGTAAAACTACATACCAAGATTTATCGTTAGCACGGGTGCTTGTTCCATATGTTGGATTTGCAATAACTCCTGATTGTGGTGTAGAAGGTGGATTAACAACAATTATTCCTTCTCCTTCTTCCTCTTCTTCAAATGGATTTCCATAGTCAAGAATGTCCAATGTTACCATGTCGCTATCTGTAAGGCTATTATCATTATAGTATGAATATACATTAAAGACATAAGCTCCTTCTTCAAGACCATCAGGTAATTCAATTTGGAATCTTTCTGTTTCACTGTCTCCATCATCGATTTCGATGTCACTGATTTTCATATCAACACCAAGCTCAGCATTAACAACTCTAATTGCTGCTTCGTTTTGATCGTCTGTACCAATGTTTCTGATTTCGATTTCAAGATCAACAAATCCTGCATCATTATAGATTGGGTTTGTTAAAAATTCCATTTCAGTAATAGCAACGTCATCATTATCTCTATCGATTTCAAAATCGAAAGTTAATGAAGCGTAATGTTCGAAACCTTGGTTTCCATCATCACCGAAAACTTCTATTAAGATTTGAGTGTCATCATCGTTGATTTCTTCATCTAATGTGAAACTGATTGTAAATTCGTAATCATCTCCACCGTCGATGTCGTGTTCGTTTGATTCTTCTTCGATGTCCCATCCATTATTATCTGTAATTTCAACGTAAACGTCTTCGATATCATCGTTGTTGTAGAGGTTTTCAACATTAATTGTGAATTCGATTTCGTTTCCTTCTTTTACTTCAACTGTTCCTGAACATGATTCGCTGTCTCCGTCAACTTCAACGTCGCAGTCTTCAATGTCAAGCTTTGTTTCAGCTTCTGTAAATGCGTCAATTTCGTCAGTAACTTCAGTTCCTAATACGTTTTCAGCTCGAACATAAAGACTTCCGAAGTCTGTTTTTTCTGAGTCTGCGTCTGCAGGAATTTCAATACTAACTGTTACAACTGCACTTTGTGATGGTACTAATGTTGTTGCGCCTATACTGATTACAGGGTTGTATGGTGCACCTAGAATGGTGTTTCCATATTCGTTTCTAAGTTCTACATCTGCAAAGAATAAATCTTGCGTACCTGAATTTTCAACAGTTGCTGTCATAAGAACAACACTGGTTCGAGGTGTGGATGCATCTCCGAAAACAATTTCTGTATCTAAAAATGTAATTAATGGTTGATCAGGTAATACGACAACACTGAATGATTCTGTGATTTGATCGTTTCCGTCATCAACTTCAACTGAGAATGTGTATGTTCCTGTACTCATTGGAATCCAGTTTTCAACTTCTCCTGTTACGCTGTCGATTGTCATTCCTGGAAGAACTGTTCCAGTTAAAGAATAACTTAATGTATCTGCTGCGTCTAGTTCGGTTGTAATTGTATCAACGTCTAAAAGTAGTTCTGTTCCTACAATGTGGTTGATTGTTCCTGGGTTAGCAACTGTTGGAATTTGATTTACAATTGTTACATCGAATTCTAGAAAATCATTTGTGCCATCTGAATCTGTTCCACCCACCATAAATCCGCCAATAATTGAAGCGTTAACGGTAAATGTTCCTAGGTTTATGTATCCAACAGGAATATTTGTTTCTACATGTGTGCTTTGATTTAGAATGATTGGTAAAAGATGCGTTGTTATAGTACCGTCTCCATCATCTAATGTAAGATCGTCGCCGCCGAGATAATCGTCAGGACCGTTATTTTGCATTGTCACATCATAAAAATATGTTGTGTCTCTAAACATGGTTGTTGGTGTATCGATTGAAACGATTTCCAAGTCCATTGCTGCTGTTGCAGTACCAACTAGTAAGACTAGTGCTAATACAACAAAAATTGTGAGTTGTTTTTTCATTTTGGTTAACCTCTAATGTTTGTAATTATAAATCCCTTAAAATCTTATTGATTTTGTGGGTTTAAACAAATTTGTTATTACTTGAAAGTGGGTTTGCATTTATAAATATTTCTTTGTCTGTATAGTATAGTGTAATATTTACTTATTTTTAGCTTGTGTTTTTCCTCTTCTGTAGTTCAAAAAATACAAACATTTATATATTAGCTATAGTAGTGTACTATTATGTAAACTAGTGAGCAAATTACTTCACTGGATCGAATGTTTTCGAGGTGCAAAATGAACAATGAACTAACAACTCTAATGAACACTTTAATGCAGAATAATCTAGCAGGGAGCCTTGAAGAGGCTAAAAGAATGGCAGAATCTATGCTTGGAACATCAAGCAAAGTAAGTAAACCATATCAAGAAAATAATGAACACTTCATGATAAAAGGATTCAAGAAATCTGATTCAGAAATTATGGGTAATGAAAAGGAAGAAGAACCAGAACCTGCTCCTGTAGTGCCTGAAGAACCAGTTCACCATCATCAAGAAGTTGAGGAAAAACCTCCTCAAATGCTGACATTAGATAATCCTACTTCCTATGAAAAAGAACCAGAACCTGCTTCGACAGGAGGGTCAACATTATCATTAAATAATACTGTTATGACTCAGGAAAGACCTAAGGAAGAGCCTAAAGAAGGCGTCTTAGCAATGGGAATGCCTAATACAGCAGCTATTACGAATAGTGAAAATTTAGATCCTGTAACTTCAGCTCCTTTAGATATTGAGCCTGAAAAAACAGAAGCACAAATTCCGGCTGCAGATCCTGCAGATTTTAATCCTGAAATTATGCAACAAGTAAGAGAGCAAGCAGAAATTGCTGATCGTCCACCGGAACCTCTTCCAAGCATGAATCCTCTTAAAATTGCAGAAAGACCTATGACTAATCTTACTCCTAGCGATATGACTCCTGAAGAATACGCGGCAAAGCGTATGGGTGGTGGAGCTTCGCTTAATGATATGGCTGTTAAAGAAGAACAACACAAAGTTATTAGTGAAACTATTGAGCAAGTTCCATTTGAACATGTTCATCCTGCTCAAGAAATTCCAGAACCGACTGATGGATCACTCGATGCAGAACCTCATTTACAAGAAGTTCAATTTGAACATCCTCAACCTGCTCCTGAGCCTGTAGCTCATCCAGAACCAATTCCTCAAAATGTGCCTGAGGCAGCTCCGCAACCAGCTCCTCAGCCACAATTTGCTCCTCAAGAACAATTTGCGCAGCCTGAACCATTTCCTCAACCGGTTCCTCAAGAGATTCCTCAACAGATGGCTCCGCCAGAACCTGTTGTTCAACAACAAGTTGCGCCTCAGCCGGTTGCACAAGCAGCTCCGCAACCAATGGTTCAAGAACCACATGTTGAGCATACTCAACAGGTTCCAACACAATTCAATACTGAAGAAAAAAATGAATTTGGAACTCCTAAGCGAGAAAAAGTCGAATTATCTGCTGAAGATAAGAAATTGAGAGATGATGTGGACCTTTCCAAAGTTTTTAACACAGGGGCTAAATAATGCCTCTTTTTTTCATTGCTTATACTACTGCAATGAACATTGCTAACCTCCTCTTGTGTGTGTTGGGTTAGCTTCATTTTACATTATTCACTGTCGAGTAACAACTTATCGATAGATATATAAATGAGTTCTTTTGTGTTAATTATATTATGACAAAAACACCTAACATTATAGTATTAGAAGGACTAGATGGAGTAGGTAAAACTTCTGTTGCTAAAGATTTAGCTAAGAGAATATCTGGAAAATATATGGCTTCTACTTCAAATAAATTTAACCAAAATAATTCTTATGATTTTGCTAATATGCAAGAACATTTTTCTAAAGATGAATTAAAAGCTCAATTTGATATGTATCTTAAAGCAAATGTTTCTTTATCGGAAAAATTATCTAAACAAATAAAAAATAACGAAATTAAAACCGATTATGTAATACTTGATCAATATGTTTTATCGAATTTAGCAATATATAATGTTCTTATTGGTACTGATTTAACAATGGATGTAATTAAGAATAAAGCTTTAATAGAGCCTAATCACACGTTTTATTTAACTGCTAGTGCAAATACTAGATTCGAAAGATTAAACGAAAAATCAGACACTAAAATAAGTTCTGATGCGTTTCAGAAAAACATTGACTTAGCATCTAAAATTGATAAAGAATATGAACGTTTACACACTAAAAATTATATTTTTGGTGAAACCACTGAGATATCTGTAAATACTACTCCTTTAGAAATTGTTTCTATGCAATTAGAGACTGAGATTGGAGATCTTCTAGATCCAGATAATTATTAATTAGTTTTTTTTATTACGAATTATTATAAACTAAATTCTACTTTGCTCTTTTATGAATTCGGATATTATTTCCACCAATGATTTATCTTCAATTGATTTACTTAATTTGGACATTAAAAAACCGTTGGATTTTTTAGAAACTGATTCTTCTTTTCATCTTCTAGGAGCGAGATCAGACACTTTAGCAAGGGTTTTTGCTGTTATTGATTCTCTTGGTATGGATTATTCCGATTTGGCTTTTTGTGAGATGGGTTCTGGTAATAATATTGAGTCAAGTGGTTGGGGTTTACATTCTTCTAACGTTTCTAATTATATGTTACATCAGAATTTAGGTTTGGATTATTTCGGTTTAGACCCTTTAACTAATAAAGAATATATGGATTTTTATCCTAATGCTCTTTCGAGATATTTTGGTGATTTTAAAGTTCATTTGTCTTCTAAATTGGATGCTGGAAAAACTCCTTTAATATTTTCTAATTTAGTTGTTGGTTATATTGATGCTAATCGCGATATGGATGCTTATTTTTCTACTAATCCTATTTTTTGGAATCTTCCTGGAATCCATGTTCATCAATATTTGGTGCTGGATGTGGTTGATCGAGCTAGACAGAAAGGTTCTTTGAAATTTAATGGTTCTTTGGGTGCTGTTTGTGACATTATTATTAATTCTGATCCTGAAACTTTCAATTCATCGGTTCAATCCGTTGTCAAATCAGCCTATGATTTAGATGTTCCAATTTATTCATCTAAAATTGTTTCTGAAGGTCATTCTAACGCTCTTTCTGTTTGGAAAATTGATTAATTTTTCTGGTTCTAAACATAAACTTCTTAAAACCATTGTAATTGCTATTTGCCATGGATATTATACATGTTGAAGCACATTACAAAGGAGATGTCGTTCTCCCTCAAGATTTCATTGAGAAATTACCAAAAGAAATAGTGTTATTTACAACTGTGCAATACATTGAAACCATAGATTCTATCAAAGAACAACTTACGAAACACGGAATAAAAGTTAATTTGGTTCGTGCTCGACATACTTGCTACGACGGACAAATCCTTGGATGTTCAACTCAAACAATTGAATACGATAAGGATTTTGTTTACATCGGAGATGGTTTATTTCATCCAAAAGCATTGTTAATTCGAAATAAAAATAGAAAAGTATTTTCATTCAATCCAAAAACAGGAGATCAAATTATTTACGACGATAAAACAACAGAAACTATTCTAAAAAAGCTTAAAGGATTGTATTCGAAGTTTCTTATGTCTAAAAAAATAGGTGTTTTAATTACTCTAAAACCAGGTCAGTCAAAGCCTTTCCTTGCAAAGTTTTTAGAAACAGAATATCCAGAAAAACAATTTTATTTTTTCGCAGATCATACTTATAATTTTTCTTCTCTGGTCGATTTCAAAGGAATTGATTTATTTCTTAACACAATGTGTGAGCGAATTGGACTTGATGACATGGATGTTCAAGATGTTCCTATTTTTAATATCGAAGACCTGAAAGATATGGAAAAAGGCGTCTTTGATTAGGAAGTAATTTAAACTGAGTTCTATTCTGATTTTTTATGGCTCATCATCATATCAATTATTTTGAAACTGTTCATAGATCATTAGATAATCCTGCGGGAAAATTTGATGCAACAAAACATGTTTTTGACACAACAACTCCTTACATGGTTTTAGAGCCTTTTTGTTCTATTAAAAAAAATGATACTTTCGATATAAATGTATATTCCTTTTCTACTGATGACGTCTCTGAATCTGGATTTAGAGATGATTTGAAAGATCGTGTTCTTTCTACTGTTCCAGTAAGTTATCCTGGTCCTGATAGAGATCCTGACACAAAATTTTCTTTTAAAACTATTTCTCAAGATAATCTTGTTTTATTAGAAAATGATTTGAAATTTTATGAGAAACGTTTACCTACATTAAATTTTGGGCTTTTTCATACTCCTATTCTAAAGTTTCGTCAAAAAGATTTTTTTGAGGCTATACTTACACCTCTTGCTGACTTATTTACTGTAATGAGTGCTGGTTTTCTTATTTATAATCTTGCTGAAGCTGATTTTAATCCTATTTATGCTGAAGGTTTATCTTGGCTTTTCGGTCTTTTACCTGGAATGATTTCTGAAAATTATAGACATAATACTAAAGGTAAAACTTCTTGTATTGTTGAACATCTCACTGAAC
>CAYRYC010000013.1:0-24840 GCA_964428445.1 uncultured Methanosarcinales archaeon
ATTTACAGATCTCATACTGTAAGAATCTTTTTCAATAATTTCAACTAACTTATTTGGTTTTGTTGCTTCTTCGAAATTCATTTGATTCATGTCGCAATATTTTGTTTTGTTAATATTAAGAATATCTATTTTTTGATCAACAATCTGATTAAATCCTTTTAAGCCAATTAGAGAGAATATTGTTGCAAGTCCGAGTGTTGTTAGTTTTTTCATTTTAATTTTTTAAGTGAATATATTTTTCCCTTGTAAAACTTGTTTGTATATTTCTTTGCCTTTTCTTTCTTCTTCGATCATGAATAATGTTGTTCCAATATCATATTCATCCAAACTTTTTGCACATCTTTCTCCAACGAGTTTTAGATGTGCTTTTTTAGTGAATTTTTCTGCCATAACGAGATATGTATTTAGTAGCTTATCGGTAATCGCATCTTGAATATCATATTGAAATGCTTTGTTTCCTGTTTCTTCAAAGAATTGATTTGCAATTTCATTTTGAACTCCTGATGCGTGTCCTTCTGTTAAATAATTATAATCTATGAGTCCTTTTTGATCTTGTAAAAAATGAGTATATTCGTGACTTATGACTGGAATTGCTATGGTGAATGAATGTCTGTTGAGTTTGATGTTTTGTAAAGGTTCTGATTGATACACGCTTGTTTTCTTAAGTGCATTTTTTACTGTGTGGTATGCTGTAAGTCCTCCCATTAGTCCTCCAATTAACCAAGATGCTGATACTGGTTTGTCCATTAACCAGTTTACTGTTTGAATTAGTATTGCACCTGTACTTACTAAGCATGTTAAACTCCAAAATAAAATTTTGTTTTCTGTGTCTGGATTAAGTTCGATTGAAGGTCGATCTTCTCCTTTGTAATTAAGAAATGTATCTACTTTTGACTTAACGTTTGTTAAAGCATCTGTAAGTGTATTATAATTAATTTTTGGACCGAAATCCAGTTCATTTTTTATTTTTTTTATTTTATTAAATTCTGTTAGTTTTTTTGCTAGAATTGTTTCAACTACTTCGAAGTTCTCGGCTTTCATTAGTTTGTGAGCCAGCGTGTTGTTTTCGAATGCTTTTTTATTCATTTTATTATCTTTATTAACAGCTATTTATAAAACTTTCGCTTTTGTAACTCCTTCTAAGTGGTAATTAAGATAGTCTCAGGCTTTCATGAACAACATTTATAAACTATCTAAGCGCTCTTATAGATGAAATTAAGGGTGTTACAGTGAAATTACAATACATATTCATCATTCTTCTACTGACTACAGTAATAGCTTTAACGAGTTGTGGAAATCCTTCTCATGAAGATATATTTACAATTACTTCCGAAGGAAGTTTTGATGCTGCAAACTGTGAAGCTAAAGGATTAACTGGTAAAGCAATTATGCTTGAATCAAAATATTGTGGACATTGTCAAGACACACTTCCAATTTTTGCAAAAGCTTGTGATGATGCTGGCGTTAAATGCGAAATTTTAGATATTGCGGAATCTGAACAATATGAAAAAATGATTTCTTATGATATTGAAGTTCAATTTACACCAACATTTATAATTGGCTGTGAATATTTTATTGGCGTTAAAGACAAGGAAGGATATCTTTCCTATCTTGAAAATATGAATTAAGTGATGTAAATGGGAAAAGATAAGATTGATACTGAAATTGGCATAAAGAAAAAAACTGCAACAAAAATTTACAAACGAAGTTTAACAAGACAGAAGAAAAGAAAAATCTGGCTTGTTTCAATTACTGTTATTATTCTTAGTGGTTTATTCGTCCTTGCAAAAATTCTTCCTACGGATGCTTTAGAAAGATTAGGATCTATGATGCCTCTCCCTATATTTACACTATTAATAGCTATTATTGATGGTTTTAATCCTTGTAATTTATTCGTATTAACATTACTTGCGAGTCTTATGTTAACAGAATCTCATTCAAGAAAAAGAATACTAGCAGTAGGATTGACATTTATTGGAGTAATTTATGTTTTCTACTTCATATTTATGGCTGCCTGGTTAAATATTTTTAAATTTATAGGATTTATTGATCCTCTTAGATTTGGAATTGCTGCCATAGCAATTATTGCAGGACTCATTAATGTGAAGGAGTTATTCTTTTACAGAAAAGGAGTTACATTAATGGTTCAAGATAAATTCCTTGGTCCATTAAAAAGAAAAATTAAAGCTTTAGCTCATTTAGTAAAAAATGGAACTCTTCCAACACTAATAGGCGCTTCAATTGTAATGGCGATTTTTGCTTCTTTGGTTGAACTTCCATGCACTGCAGGATTCCCAATAATTTACACAGGAATTCTAACAAGCCATGCTGTTAATGGAATTGGTTATTACGGTTACTTAGCATTGTATAATTTATTTTATGTGTTGCCTCTTCTAGCTGTTATTCTGATATTTACTTACACTTTCCACGGAAGTAAAATCAGTAAGAACATGATGGCTACGATTAAATTCATTGGCGGGGCGATTATGCTGCTTCTAGGCCTGTTACTTCTCTTTGCTCCAAGTTTAGTCCTTGGGGTTTAGTTCTTTTTAAATGAAGTCGATGCTTATTTAAACGATATTACATTTTGCTCTTTTAAGAGAGAGGTGGGTTTAGTTAGTGAGATTAATATATGGCTGAACACGATATTCCCTATGAAAAAACTATTGACTATTATTTTGAGACTAATCCTGAAGAGAAACAAGCTCATTTTGAATCGGCAGATAGTTTAATCCTTTCTGATGAAGAAAAAACTATGCTCGAAAGAGAGTTTTTTGCTGAATCAAATCCTTTTAGAACTTTTTTAGAAGAAAATTTTATAGATAATAAACCAATTGAAGATTTAGTAAAAGAAATTCATGAAAAATATATTAGATCTCATGGTAAATTGGAAGATCTTAGAGATAATAATCGTTTTCTTAAGAACATTATTAAAGATTTAAAAAATGAAGTTAATGGTCTGAAAGATACCAATTATAAACTTCAAGGATCGAGTGATAGAGATCAGCGTTATGGAAATGAATTTGGGATGATTCCTCCGCAAAGTATTGATATGGAAGAGCAGTTGATTTCTTCTTATTTTAAAAATCCTTCTTTCATGCAAAATTTTAATCAGCCATATTTGAACCTTATGTTTTACAAAGAGGCTCATAGAATTATTCATAGTGGAATGATTAATACACAAAATCGTTTAACACAAACAAATGTTTCTGCTTATTTACGAAAAATTGAACAACTTGAAGTTGTAGGAGGTTCATATAATATAAAACAAATAGCTGATATTGAAGGGACGAATGATCCTTTAATTGCGAAATCTTACATTGAACAATTAGAACAGCATTTTTTGGCGCGTGAAGTTATTAGATTTAGTACGGAAATACAAAGAGAAGCTTTTTTAGGGAAAACTGTTGATGGTGTGAAATGGAGTTATGAAAAATCTAGACAAAATAATGTTAAACGAAAAAAAGCAGAAAAAATGGTCAGAATAGATGATTATGTTGAACACATTCGTGATCTTTCCTTTAGAGTTTTAGATATGCTTCCTCTTAGATTTAGAAAATATTATAATTTATCTGAAACAGTAAAAGAAATTAAGAAGAATGTTAGGGATTTAATTTATAGACAAGGAAAACCAATAATTTCTACTGGTTATGTTGAATTGGATAGGCCTACCCATGGTGTAAGACAAAACAAATTATATTTAGTTGGGGCAAGACCTAAAAATGGAAAAACTACTTTTGCAGTAAACCTGGCGGATAATGTTATGGCTCAAAATAAACCTGTTGGATTTCTTAGTTACGAATTGACCTATGAAGAAATTTTATACAAGTTTATTGCAAAAAGAGCGCTTATTGATTTAGAGAAATTTGAATATTTTGATAAAGATACTCCTTTCACAAAAGCAGAACAAAAAAGATTTGATATTGCCACAAAAGAAGTTGAACAATTGCCTTTAAGTTTAAGAGGAGGAAAACCAAGTTCTCTTGATGCTGTTGTTGCGCAATGTCAACAAATGAAAATTATGAATCCGGATATGGCTATGATTGTTGTTGATGGTTTACAAGCATTCGCATCTTTAGTTCCTCCTAAAGGAAATAAATCAGATTATTTCTATCATGTTTTAACTGTTCTAAAAAAAGATGTTGCTGAAGAGTTAAACATGACTGTTATTTTGAATGCTCAACTGAAAGGAGTTGTTGAAACATATAGAGCTAAAAAACCAAAATCAATTGCTGATTTCTCTGATTGTAAAGGTATTCCTGAAGTTGCAGATGGGGCTTTCTTGCTCTGGCGACCAGAACATTATTTTCCTGAAGATGAAAAATTTAAAGGTTGGATTAATGTTCATCCTGTTGAGTTAAGAAGTTCTGGAAGAAAAGATCAACAGTTTAAATTAGCTAGTGATATTAAATATGCTTTAGTTAATGATTATAAGAAATAATTAATCACTACAGTCACTGTGTTCATTAACATTCTCACCCGAATGTCGCTGACGCTCATTAGTAGTGTTCTTGTGCCATGTTGTTTCATTAGTCAGCATCAACAGTAAACAGTCGATTGTCTTTAACTTTAAACAAGCCGATTCTTGCTCCTGCGTCTAACCAACCATGCGCATAGTTTAATGCTGCGAATGCAAGTACCCAGTCGTCTTTCTCGAAGAAGTGTTTAGCATCAGAGTAATATCTTTCTGCCATGTCTAAGAAGTCTTTAGCATCTGTAATTCTTTCTTTATCCATCTCAGTTGCTTTGACCATTGCGATGGCTTCGCCTGTTATTTTGAAGTATTGATCAATTTTTTCTTTAGTGACTTCTGTGTTCATAAAGAATAAGAAAAAAAAGAGATATAAAAACTTAACTAAACCATGACGCGACCGCGGCGAAACCGTTTGTCATGCTACCCTTAAATTTTCTCCAGAAGCTTTGCCCTTCGATATCAAGTGTTCCTGATTTAATATTATCTATGTATGCTTCTGCTGAGTCACTTGATTCTCTAATATCTTTGATGGTTTGTCCGTCTTCAACATATATAGTATATGTAGGATCGTCCGCTAGTGTACATCCTGAACTTACAACCATTCTGTTTTCAATAGTGATATGTCCTGCTGGATTGTTGTTCAAATCATAGACATTGAATACTTCGTTCTTGTAAGGTAAAAATGAAGGCAAGTATTCTCCTGGTTTTGCAAGATCAATCATTTGTGCGCAAATGTCTTGTCCGTCAGCAGAGTCTGCGACTCTATCTCCTGGAAGTGTGCATGCAAAAATAACGAATGCGATTATTAACAAAAGTACAATTCCTAAAGGAATCCATAAACCTAGACGTCTCTTTTTTCCTTCTTTGTTTGTTGTAGTATTCTTTTTCTTTGATTTAGTTTTTTTAGAAGATTTTGATACCATGGTATCATATTAATTAATTTCGCGATTTATAATCTTTATCCTATGTATTTATAAAACAATTAAGTCTTTTTTTGTTTTATGGGTATTAGAAGCAAAGTTAGTAAATATGGTTCAAAATTAAAGAAGAAAATTAAGAAATCAAAAAAAGAAGATAATCTCGAAACTATTGTTGAAAAAGAAAAGAAAGCAAGACGAAAGTCTGCTAAACTTTATGTTTATTCAGATTTGGTAGATAAGAATTATAATAGTTCAGCTTTAGCTTCTGATTCTTCTTCTGGTGGTTTATCTTACAAATATTTTTACTACGATAATAAAACCAATACTGAATCTTCGCCACGTGACTCTGCGGTAGCTCTTGGAGCTTCCATTATTTTAGATTATCCTATTTCAGAATATAAAATGAATCTTATCAATGGTATAAGAAGACCTAGATTTTCTTTTAAGAAAAATTCTCAGACTTATAATAAATATGAAAACCGAAGTAAATTGTCTGTAAGTGAATTTAAAGACCTCCAGGGAGCTTATAAGGAACATTCTCTCTAGTGACCAAAAACACATAGATTTTTAAATAAAATAGAGCTTCCTGCCCTTAAGTGATTACTCATGGGAAGAATCAAAACTAAATTGGTTAAAGGATTGACAAACGAAGTATTTGAGAAACATAGCGACGAGTTTACAACTACATTTGATGAGAACAAAAGAGTTCTTGATAGTGTTATTGTAGGATCTTCAAAAAAACTACGAAATGTTATCGCAGGTTATGCTACTCGGATGAAAAAGCAACAACTCAAGAATCAACTTTAGGTTTGAAACTGTAAATTGATTAATTTACAGGGCCAAAATCCATGGTTTTGAACATCTAGGGTGTTAAGTAATGGAAGAGATAGAAAAAGATAATTCTATATTTGTAGGTACGAAGCCTTTTATGAATTATGTAACTGGTGTTGTAATTCAGTTCACTACAAAGAACGCGCAAGAAGTCTTAGTAAAAGCTCGTGGAAAGTTTATTTCTAGAGCAGTAGACATAGCAGAAATAGCGGTAAAAAGATTCCTTAAAGGACAAATCAAAGTCAAAGAAATTAACATTGACTCTGAGGAATTCCAGAACAAGGATGGTAAGGACGTTCACGTTTCAACAATCGAGATCGTCTTAGATAAAATTTAAATAATTTGTTTGTTTGAATTTTAATTCAAACCCGAGAGGAAGACTTTTGTCTTTCGACCCGGTTTTATTATCATTGGCCCCATGGCTTAGCCTGGATATAGCGGCCGGCTTCGGACCGGCAGGTCGAGGGTTCGAATCCTTCTGGGGTCACCATTTTCTCTCTTCAGTTTAATCAGAATTATTTTCTCATGTTAAAAAGTGAGTTTTATTATTCCTGTTCTGCCTTCATCTGCTACGGTATAAATTAAGTCTTCTTTGTCAAAATTCATATATCCTGTATTTCTACTTCCGAACTTTAATTCATGAGGAGGAATTTTTCTAAATGTTTCTAATTGTTTATGATAATCATAACCTTCTCCTTCGTCGGTAGAACTAATTATTGCGCCATATTGGCCTCCTAAAACATTAACAATAACTTTTTTTGAAAAATCATTTTCATTTCCTCTTGTAGTGCTGTTGTGAAACATTTCAACTATTGATGAATTAAGAATATCTGTATATGGGAATTTAAATTGCGTATAACCCTGTGTTTTTCCATGATTTACAATTGAATTTAAAACCTTAGCAAGAATATTCCAATAAGGAGTAACTGGTAATCCTTTTTGATGGAATATATCCGGATTAACTGTGGAATCAAAATCTTTGATTAAATGCTTTTGATAATTTATTTCTTCAGTTAAGGATGTTAACGTTTTGCTAAAATCTATCATATTTTATTCGGCCTCAATTCTTTAGGGTTGCCATTTTATTCTATTTTCCCTGCCATAAAGACCAAAATAGAACTATGATTAAAAAGTTATCTCTGTCCTTTTATAAATGAAATGCTATAGATATTTTTAAAAATGCAGCTCCACTTTGCTCTTTTATGACTACTTACGTTGACGAAAAAGGGAATATTATTGAAAGATCTGGGCTAGTTGATAAACTACACAAAGAAGCTCCTGATTTAGCAAAACAATATGAAGAAATGGCTGTTGGTCTTGCAGCTCTCAGAATGTATGGTCAACATTTGTATGTTATTCCTCACGAAAATGAAAGAGAACTTCCTGTTGACAAAAGAGAAGCATGGAATTCTCACATTGCAGCTATTGATGGACAACAAAGATTCGATGCTTCAAGTGCAAAATCTCTCGAAGCATTATCATCTATTAAGTTCGATCTTAAAGGAGATAGAGTCTTAGTTATTAAATCAGAAAGACCTCTTTTTGATACTGTTCTGGCAGAAAATCCTGTTGGTTATTCTGAGGCGTGGATTGGAACAGTAAAAGATTATGGCATAACTAATGTTGATGAGTCTCTTATGTCTATGGATGGAAAAATATATCGTCGAGTAATTCTCCAAGATGCAAAAAAACTTTCTCTAAATCAATTTAAAGAATGGGCTCAAACCCAATTTACTTGGGTCTATTGTCGACAAAATGATCATCAAGAAAAGTTTCTAGAAAAATTAAGAAAAGAAGATCCTGGAAAAGAAACGGTAATGATTTATGATCGCTTTCCAAACACAGATGTTGTTCTTCTAAAACATGAACTTTCGGACATGGAAAAACACGCACTGAACGTTGAAAAACCTGGTTATTTTAGTTATAAAGATATAATGTGGGAACGTCCTAGAAAGTGGTGGCCTATATATGCTCATTTTAAGACATATGAAGGTAATCCTGATTATCGTTCTAGAATGTTGTTAGGTTCTGATAGTCGTTCTCCTGTTGAATTGTATAATGACATAAAAGAAATATTTGAAGAAGGTTCTAAGAAAATAAAACGAAGACATAGATCAGGAGAAATAAAGCTTTTTATTGGAAAACATTTGGTTCATCCAATAGATCCTGAATTTGCTAAGGATGTTATTGATATGTATAATCCTGCCGAAATTGTAAAGAAAAAAATTCTTGATGAAGGAATATCTTTTTCAGAACAAACTTTTTTGAATATAAGTTTACTTAAAGACAAAACTTTCATTACTTCTCCTGAAAAAGAAGCTTTGTTTGATGCTCTAGAAAAAGAACTAAATTTTAAATCTATTATTTCTTCTTATTCTGGAGGGCACGGTTCATCTCTTCTTGAAAAGAATATTTGCGAAACTACAGATTTGTATTTGAATCCTAATTTCACTCATTACATAGGCGAAATATTTAGGCCTTGATTCACGAGAATTTATCTAAATATATTATATTTCTTTTTGCAAAATCTTTTGCTGAGAAATAACCAGGATAAGCATTATTTACTGCTTCATAACCTGATGAACTAAAACCAAGTCGTCTATTAGTTAATATTCCTGAAAAACCAACTGCCCAGAATAATTTATTTGTGGCGTAGCTAGGAATTTCATCTTTTTCAATACCTAGGTATGATTCAAAAAGCCAACGAATCGCTTCTGCTGCTTTTTCTTCTATATTTTCCTTCCAAGGTTCTTTTGCTCCGGTGAATGACCACGGTTTTAGTTGTGGAAATAAATCCATTCCTAATCTGTATGTGCTCCCTTTGTATGGTCTAAGTAAACCTCTTAGTCCGTGATTGCTTATTTTGGTTTTCCCAAATACATTTCTAAATTCGGTGTCGTGTATTTCTTCAATTGTCATATCGGAAATATCTCCAACTCCTTTTTCAATTAGATATGATTTTAAAGCAGCATGTCTGTTTTCTTTTTTTGTAAAAAAATTCATATTTGTTTTGCTCATTTTCCAAGGAGCGAGATCTGGGAATAATCTTTGTAATGCTAAGAAATGTTTGTGTTCGAATCCTTCTTTTAACATATAAGTTAATCCTTCTGCTGCAAAGTCATCATATTTTATTTTTCTACAATCTTCTGCTGTTAGTAATTTGTATTTATTGGCGAACCATTCTAAGGCCCAGTTAATATTTTCTTGTCCTTCTTTTCCTTTCCAAAAATTATCTTGTACTCTATTAAATTCCCAAGGAACAAATTGATTTTCGTAGCTTTCTCTTATTGCTTTGGAAGGACTTCCATCAAAGAATGTCCATAGAAAATTATATAATCCTATATCTGCAAAGAAATAGGAATTTGCTTTTATTGGGATGTCTTGTTTGTTAATTCCTCCTATGTCTTCGATAGCTGTTTTTATTATGAATTTTATTATTGTTTTTGTATCGTCGGATTCGTTAATTTTCTTGATCCATCTAGAACCGAATTTGTTTTTGATTGTTGCAAAAAGAAATTCTTTAGAATTATATTTTTTAATATCTACTTCTGGATTGTATTTATCGATACTTCTTGCAGTATCTGTTTTCAGAAAAGTATAAACTCCTTTTTGTTCTTTATTGCTCATTGTGTGCAGATAACTATGCGTTAAAGATATTGCTTCTTTTCTTTCAATAAATGGATCTTGTTCTACTAATTGACAAATAAATACTTTTCCTGCGTGTTCAAGTTCTGCCCTTTGTCCTTGATTTTTAGCATAGCGTCTAACTAAGTAATTAAGTTGAATTGTTACTTCATCTAAATCCATAAAAGACCAAAATAGAACTGCGATTAAAAAACTATCTCTGTTATTTATAAATGATTAAACAACTTGCCGAGTTGTTCCATTAATATATACTGTTCGAGTTTTGCCTTTCTTAGAATAAATAATCTCATGTAGAGGAACATACAATAACTTTGTCTCAAGAACTTGTGCGTTTTCAAACCATGTTCGAATAAATGTAGAAATATCATTACTTGTTATTTCGTAATCAATAACATCATCGAGTAGATCGATAACTAACTCAGGCATTTCTGAATCTAATTTTTTCAAAGAACTATTGAATGTTTGCAGTGAACTGAAATATTTGTATTTTCCTTCTCGTCGAAATGTTAAAACGCCAATGTCTGTTAAGGATTTAAGATTCTTAGATGCTGTTCTTTCATCGAGCCCTGTTTTGTGTGCTAGTTCCGTTATACTCATCTCATTTTTAGATTTCATTACAGACCGAGCCAAATAGAGTTGGTTTTCACTGTTGCCAATGAGATTTCTAGTTTCTATAATGTGTTCGTGTCTTTTTGGCTTGACTGTTATGATCTCACCTGTTACGCCATCAAAGAAGATAAAAAATTGTTCTTCTTTTTTGCCGCCGAGGAGTTTTTTCTTCACTTGTCTCACACGCGTGAAAATAATTGGATGATTGTGTTTGTTAATATCTACTATCTGTTCTCCAGGACCCATCAAACTTCTCTTTTTCTTTTTTTCTGCGATTGCAAATACTTCGTCATCGCTTAATCCTGGGAAACATTCATATTCTGTTCCGTCTTTTTTTACTTTGTTTACTTTCTCTTCGAATATTTCTTCTATTTCATTATCGTCTTCAAGTTTATCTTCGTATTCTTCAACAATTGGACTTTTTTCTTTCTTAGATTTTTTCTCTCTTACAAACAATGGTTTATATTTCTCTTGAGAATCTGCCATTAAATCTTTTATTTCATCTTCGTCTAATGTTGCATGTTCTGTGATTAACCATCTTGTCTTAAGATCCAGCAACTTCTTAGAAATGTCTGGTGCGAAAAGAACAAATTCTCCTGCTTGTAATTTAGGTAATTTTGATTTTACATCATCGGATGAACCGAATGATGATAAAGCTTGATCAACTTTTTTGATATCTTGTTTTAATGATAATCTTCCTAGAGCCCATGTTCCGAATTGTGCGAATGCTTTGTAATCAATATCTCCTGGATTTTGAGTTGCTATGACACATCCTATTCCATATTTTCTAGCTTGCTTAAACATCATTTTCAAAATGTCTTTCGGCATTGGTTTTCTTGCGCCCGCTGGAATAAATGGTGCGATTTCATCTATCATATATAGTGCTTGTAATTTTTTTGCTGGATTGTCTAACATCCATTGATAGAATTTTGTAGTGAGTGCAGCTAAAAAGAATTCTTTATCTTCTTGGTCAGGAAGAGTGTTCATGTAAATGATGCTCATTTGAGTTTTTCCTGATTTTGATTTCTTTCCTAATAACAAATCGATGTTTACTGGTACTCCATATTGGAATAATAATTTTTTCTCACCAACGTTCATGAATTGAATTTTTCTAACAAGAGTGTCCACTTCTTTTTCTTCATTAATGAATGCGCTCATTTTCTTTTTTAGTTGTGCGCTTGGTTGTTTGATAAGATTTGTTAGATCTTCGAAGTTGTTGATTGCTTCTTTTTCTTCGTATGAATATTTTAGAATTGTATAGATAATAGCTTCTGCGAATTTTCCTTTGTCGTTGGATGTATTGTATCCAAGTAGTTTACAGAATGAACTTGCGATTGAATGTAGAATAGGAATAATTTCTCTGTGTTCACTTACGTTCTCACCCTTACGTTCGCTTCGCTTGTAAGCTTCCGGAAGTTTTGCCTGATCTAGTTGCAGTGGATTAATACATAGAGGAATTCCTTTTGAAGAAATCGGTGTGAAAATTGTTACTTCGACATTTTCTCGAAATCGTTTTATTGTTTTTTCATCAAGACCTTTTTCTATTAGAACTTCATCATCTCCTTCTAATGCGAGAGCACACAAATCTCCTTGAACGTCAACGACGATTGAAGGAACTTTAGCGAGTGCAGCTTCTTCTAAAAGAACTTTTGAGAGAACTGTCTTTCCACTACCTGATGCTCCGAGTGCGATAAAGTGTTTTTTTAGGTTTTCCTGTGGATAAAAGAAGGGTTTATTTGATACTGTCCCTAAAAATAATCCTTCTTCTTTGATTTGTTTGGACGAAGTCCGAACCGCTGAGGAATTCTTTGATTTCAATTGTGTCTTACTTGGAGCCATATAATAGTAAAGCGAAGCTCGATTTATTAATCTTACGAGGGAAAACACCTTTCAAACCCATAACGTTTTTATACTCGAACTTACCAGAATCTACTGAAAAAGGTGTTTATACTATGAAAATATATATAATTTTACTACTTTTAGTCGTTTCAGTCATCGCTACAGCTGGTCTTGCTAGTTCTTACGAACAAGGAATTCCTGCAGACACTGCTGCTCTTAGAACAGTGGATAAAACATATCATATTCAACTTACAGATACTGCTGAAGAGAGATATGTTAATTATAACAAAAGAGTTTGGTTTGAATTTGGAACCAACGAACATTATGTTACTTTCGTAGCGTCAACTGCAGAGACTGTAGAATATCATATGACTTGGGAAGCTAATACTATTATTATGGATCTTGGCGAAACTGCTGAGTTTGATATTGATGGTGATGGAACTAATGATATAAAAATTTGGGTTAAGGATATTTTTCTAGAAACTTCAACTGCTGATTTTTCCAGTGCAGATGGTGGTGCTGATTCTGAACCTGTGCCTGTTATGGATCTTGAACCTGAACCTGAGGAAGACCCTAATATTATTAATGTTCCAGATGCAAATGATGTGCTAGATACAACAGATGCAGATGAAAATGATAACAATTCTATTACTGAAGACGATATTGTTAACGCAGAAACAACAGATCTTAAATCAGGCATGGCTTGGTGGGTTTGGGTTTTAATTGGTCTTGCTGTTCTTGGAATAGTTGTTTACTTCTTGAACAAATCTAAGAAATAATTTTTAATTTTTTTAATTTTTATTTTAATCATAGGGGATAAAAAATGTTTATAACAATAGCAGGAGATCTTGGAAGTGGTAAGTCTACAGTTGGTAAATTGTTAGCTAAGCATCTAGATTATTCTTTCATGTCTATTGGTGATTTAATGGGAGAACTAGCAATTGAAAGAGGTGTTACTCTTCTAGAACTATCTCGTTATGCTGAGAAATATAATGAGATTGATTCTATTCTTGATGAGAAAGTTATGGTTCTTGGCAAGGAAAAAGATAATATTATTTTAGACTCAAGATTAGGTTGGCATTTCATTCCAAATTCTATTAAGATTTATCTTAAGGTTGAACTTGAAGAAGGAGCTCGAAGAATTGTTAATGATCCTAGAAAAGATGAACCTGAGAATACTGATATTGAAACAACAAAAGCTAATCTTTTAACAAGAAGAGATTCTGAGATTCAAAGATATTCTGATTATTATGGAATTAAAGAATTAGATAACCCTAATAATTATGATTTAGTAATTAATACCACTCATATTACTCCTGAGGAAGTGCTTGATTTTATTATGCGTCACATTGGCGATGAAGAGGTTTAGAGATAATGAATACAAAACTTATTGCAATATTGCTTATTATGTTTACACTAATGTCTTCTCTAGTTATTGCTCAAAGCCATTATGCAGATGTAGAAATTTTTGTTAGTGAAGCAGGTCTTGTAACAATTCAAGGAGATACTAACATTGAAAATCTTATTGTTTATCAATCTCCGGAATTAACTTCTAAAAAAGGAGCTTATTGGTTGCTTAATGTTACAACAGATACTTCAGTTGCGAGTGCATACTATAAAATTAATCTTCCAAAAGGATCATCTATTACTTATATGAAGATTCCTACTTTTTCTCGAATAGAAACTACTAGTTCTGGGTTAACTATTATTGGTATTGCTGAAGAGAAAGTTTTTGATATTATTGTTCAATATGAAATTAAGAAAGAAGGAAGCTCTTCATCTCCTCCGGGTTGGTTTATTGCTCTAACAGGATTGGTTCTTGTTGCTTTATTTGCAGCAATAAGATTTAGACTTAAGAAAATTAAAAATAAAAGGTCAAAATCTAAGGCTTATAATCCTAAAACTCTCACAGAGCGACAATTGCAAATTGTTAAAATTCTTGAGAAAAATAATGGTTCAACAACTCAGGCCGCTCTGGAGAAGGAAACAGGCCTGCCAAAATCGTCTCTTTCTCGGAATGTAGACTCTCTCGTACGGAGAGAAATCGTCACAAAAGAGCAAAGTGGTATGAGTAATGTGGTTTCTCTCAAAAAGGGCCAAAATTGATTAATTCTTGATTCTGTGCCGGTTTGTTCCGGCTTGTTCCGGCAAATATCTATATCTTGTTCCACCTTTATAATACTGTAAACATTTAATTAAAGCATATATTGAATCAAATTTACCCCATAAAGTGATTGATAAAATCTGATTTCGCAGTGAAGCCCGAACTTCATATTGCGGAACAAGATTTTATCAACATTTTTCTTGATTCTTTATATCTTTTTTAAGAATGTCGGAGGAAAAAAAATGAAATTAAAATATATTTTCGCAGTGCTCTTTGTACTGATCTTAGCGGCTCTTCCAATGGCTGCAGCAACAGGTGCTGACACTGTAACAAATAATGCAGATAATCAAGGAAACGATATTGTTGTTAATAGTGATAATGGACAAGCTGATACTGAAGTTGAAGCTAAAGCTGAAGTCGCAAATGACGAAGTTAAAGTCGCAGAAAAAACAACTTTACAAGCTCGTGAAAGAATTCGTACAGCTCAGTACTTTAGAAATAATCAAGGTGCTCAAGTAAGAGTTATGCAACTTAACAAACAAGTTATGCAAAACCATGCTGCTGGAGAATTTGTTCTTGCTTATGTTCAAGAAAACTATCCTGATATGGATACCACTGAACTTGAATCAATTAGAGCAGATATTGAAACTCTAGGTGAAGAAGCTAACGCAATTTCCCTTGAAGAACTTACTAAAGAAGAAGCTCTTGCTCAATTCGAAGCAATTCGAGAAGAAGCAAAAGAACTTAGTACTCAATTTCGAGAAGGAGTTCACACAATTGTTCCTGAGGAAGAATTAGATGCTCTTAGAAAACAAGTTAAAGAAAAAGCTCAAGAACGTGTTAAAGAAAAACAAGCTGAAATTGAAGCTAAGGTTAAAGAACAAAACAGAGAAAGAATGTCTGAAGTTCTAGAAGAGCTTGGTGTAAATATTGAAGAAGTAAAAACTAAACTTCAAGCTGGTGAAATGACCGCTCAAGAAGCTAAACTTAAGCTTAATAAACATATTTCCGCAATGAATCAAGAGAAAAAGGAAGGTTTAAAAAATATGGCTCAAGAATTTAGAGCACGTACAGGAGTTGCTCATCAAAAAATGATGAACAATATTAACAAGGAAGATGTAGATGCTCTTCGAGCTCAATTAAGAGATCGAGTAGAAGCATTCCAAGAAAACCATCCTCTACCTGATATGGGTGCTAACTAAAATGAAGCGAACTATGTTTATTATCCTTTTCGCAGCTTTAATATTAACTGCTCTTATGTTTACCGCTTGCGGTCCAACAGATGCAGCTGTTGAAGATGCTGAGGATATTGATGACTCTACTGCAGAAGGTGCAGTTGACGCTGTTTTAGCAGATGAACTTGCAGACGCAGATGATTCTGTAGAAATCGGTGAGATGATTTAAGGCTTAATGCCTTTATTTTTTTTATTTTCTTTTTTTCTTTGATTAATTTTATATAGTTCTACTCTTTAACTTTGTTCATGAAATCTAAACATATTTTAGGAATTGTTCTTCTTGTTATTATAGCAGTATTCATGACTGCATGTACAACAAGCATAGCTGATGTAAAAATTCAAGATAATGTAGGTAAGAAAGTTACTGTCTCAGGAACCGTTGAAGGTTCTCTTAAACTAGGAGAAATCTCTGGTTATACTTTGAAAGATGATTCAGGTTCTATTTTTATCTCTTCAAATAATCTTCCTGATGATGGAACTAAGAAAACTATCCGAGGATTACTTGAGAAGAATCTGATTGGTTATTATGTAGAAACAAAATAATTATACATCATATACTTTATTAATTAATCTTCTAGCTAGTCCTAAATTACTAACATGTTGTTCGCAAGGAAGATTATGGTCATTGTTCCAGTATTTTGATACAATGATTGTGTAGATGCCTGCGGCGTGAGCTGCTTCTGCATGTGCTTTAGAATCTTCCATGTACAATTTTGCTTTAAGATCTTTTAGAACATCTACTTTTCTAATTTTATTTTTCCCTAGGTCTTTAGTTGTGAAAATAATATCTTTGATATCCTTAGAATGTTTTTGAAAACTGTCGTATGTTCGATTTTTTAAACTATAATCTCTATCTGTTAGGAGAATTATATCGTCGCCTTTTTCTTTTATTAGTTCTATTAATCCTTCTGCTCCATAACAAAAGTCTACTGTTTTTAGAGCTTCATCGCTTTTTAAGAAATTTGTGTGTCTTTTGTATAATTTATTATGACTGATTCCAAATACTTTTTCCCAATGATAATCTGTGAAATGAATATCCATAAATTTTGTTCCATATTCCTTATTATGCCAATCTAGGAATTCTGAAAATGTGGATAATAATGTCTCGTCTACGTCAAATATTGCTACCATTAAAAAGATGAAATTAGAACTAGCTTTA
This sequence comes from uncultured Methanosarcinales archaeon, assembly GCA_964428445.1. Taxonomy (GTDB): domain Archaea; phylum Nanobdellota; class Nanobdellia; order Woesearchaeales; family SKGA01; genus SKGA01. The sequence continues at coordinate 16,817 of CAYRYC010000013.1, forward strand.
TATGTTTGTCGCTGAGATCTACCCGGTATATTTATAAATGAATTAGCTTCATCTCATATTTCATGTCACAGCAACAGATACCTTTCACGTTCATCGATACCCCTGAAGCTTTGAAAAAAGCAGCAAATGAGTGGGCTAATGAGAATGAGTTTGGTATTGATTTGGAGATGGAAAATAATCTTCACAATTATGGCTGTTACACATCTATTATTCAAATTTCTTCAAGATCTAAAAATTGGATTGTTGATACTCTTGCTTTGAAAGATATTTCTTCAGTTGTTAAAATATTTGAGGATCCTTCAAAACTTAAAATTTTTCACGATGTCACATTCGATTTCCGATTATTGGAACAAGAATTCAAATGTAAGCCAAGAAACATTTTTGACACAGAAAAAGCAGCTGTCTTTTTAGGAAAAGAATCTGTTGGTTTAGGTTCCTTACTAAAAGAATACTTTGATGTTGAAAAAGAAAGTAAATTTCAAATGGCTGATTGGACAAAAAGACCTATCAATAAAGAAATGTTGTCCTATGCGACAAAAGATACTATTTATCTTCTCAAATTAAAAGATGCTCTTGAAAGTGAATTAAAAAAGAAAGATAGATTGGATTGGATTTATGAATATTTTCAACGTTTAGAAAAAGCAGATTATCCTATTAAACAAATGGAATACTTTGAGTTCCGAGGATACCGATCATTAAGTCCTCGTCAACAAGCAATTCTCAAAGAATTATTTTTATTACGAGAAGAACTTGCAAAGAAAGTTGATAGACCGGTTCATTTTATTATGAACAATAAACTTCTTGGAGATTTATTGACTCATCATCCAAAAAAAATAAGTGATTGGGAGAATATGAAAGGGGTTCATCCTGTTGTTAAGCGAAGTGCTATGAAATTTCATAAAGCTATTCAGAAAGGAAAATCTGCAAAAACCGAGATCCTTCCTAAGACTACAAAACCAAAAAGATTTTCAGAACAGCAAAAGAAACTTATTATTAGACTTGGTGAGAAAAGAGATGCTCTTGCTAAGAAATATGAAGTTCCTGCTCATATATTCTTGAGTAAAGATGAAATGAAAGAAATCGCTGCATTGAATTCTTTAGATATGTTAATGTCCTGGCAGAAAAAGCTAATGGAAGGATTTTTGAAATAATTTACGCTACATTGTGATCTAATTGAAGAAGTATTTCTCCTTTTTGTCTATATCTGAAAATGTTTTCCATGAATTCTTGTTGAAATATTACTTTAGTTGTGTATGTGCTGTTAACTTGGAGTCTTCGTGCTTTGAATTCTGCTTTTTGTGCTCTTTCAAAGAGCAAACCTATTTCTATATCTAAATCATTTGCATATGCTAGATTATAGTTTTTAACCAGTTCTGCGAATGGATTTTGTATATCTACTACTTCTTTATACCCTACAATTTGTTCTTGGAATACATATGATTGTATATATTTTGCAAAATCAAATGAGAATCCGTTAATATTTTTTTCGATGTGTTCTGTTCGAACTACTTGGTCTATAAAATTATCTACAAATGATTCTATTCTGATAGTTTCATTGTTTGCTTTCATAATTTTAAAATGTTCTTTTGGTTGCACATCTATAAACGTTTTTTTATGAAAATTGAATTTTTCTAGGAACTGTTTTTCAAATTCATCATCTGCTTCTTTTTGATTCTTCATTTTTTAGGAGCTCCTCTTAGTAAAGGATTGATATTGGTCATTGACCCTGTTATATCTATATAGAAATCATTACTGAAATATGATTCAATGGTTAATTTATAATGTTCGCTTTCTGGATTGGTATAAAACTGGTTATATTCTGGATTTTTTAATCTTTCTGCAATAAGTCCTATAAATAATTCGAATTCAATATTGTTCATTTCTTTATCTGAAAAGTCTGCTAGTTTTTCAGAAGGAACTAATTGGAAATAAGGGTTGTGAACATGTAATGTCTTTCTATACCCTGCAAATTTTTCTTTGTATTTGAATTCTTCTAAGAATATTTGATACATAACTATTTGTTCAAACATATTTGTTTCTTTTTGCCCGATATTGTGTATTTTTGTAATGAATTTTTCAAGAAGATCGCCTGCTGTAATAATATCTACACCTTTGAACATTGGCTTGTATTGAAACGATTTATCTATTTTATTGAGACTTGTTTTCTTTTTCTCAATATCTGCGATTAAGTTAGTTAATTTTACTTGTTCTAGTATCTCTTTGCTCATTATGATCAATCTCTATAAAAGACCTAAATGAAGCTGTATTTTTAAATTTATGTTGAAAAATTGGCGTTTAACTTCGTTAAACATATAAATGCCTCTTCTTCTATCAAGCACAGTATGAATCCTGACGAAAAATACGAACTAATCACAAGAAACCTACAAGAAGTTGTAGGCGAAGACAAAATTAAAGAAATCCTCAAAGAAAGAGACATAAAAGTCTATTTGGGAACTGCTCCTACTGGAAAACCTCATATTGGTTATTTCGTTGGAATGTTTAAAATTCGTGATTTTTTAAATGCTGGTTGTGATGTAACAGTTCTTATTGCTGATATTCATGCTTTCTTAGATTCAATTGGTTCTACTTGGGAGTCTGTAGATCTACGTACTAAATATTATGAATTTATTATTACTGAGATGTTGAAATCTGTTGGTGCCGATATTTCCAAATTAAAATTTGTAAGAGGAAAAGATTTCCAAACAAAAGAAGATTATACATTAGACATGTATAAAATTTCTGCTATTGCTTCATCAAGAGATACTCAACGTGCAGGCGCAGAAGTTGTTAAACAAGCAACTAATCCTAGAATGTCTGGTTTACTTTATCCTATTCTCCAAGCACTCGATGAACAATACTTAGATGTTGACGTTCAGTTCGGTGGTGTTGATCAAAGAAAGATTTTCATGTTTGCTAGAGAATTCTTGCCTAAGATTGGCTATGCAAAAAGATCTCACCTAATGAATCCTATGGTTGGTGGATTAAACCCTGGCGGTAAAATGAGCGCTAGTGATCCAAATAGTAAAATTGATATTCTTGATACTGCAAAAAAAGTTGCTAAAAAACTTAACAAAGGTTTCTGCGAAGAAGGAAACGTCGAAGAAAACTGGTTTATTGATTTTTCTAAATTAGTTATGTTTCCTCATTTACACGATGAAGGAAAAGACTTTGTCATTAATCGTCCTGAGAAATTCGGCGGTCCTATAACTTACAAAAACTTAGACGAACTTAGAACTGCTTTCGCAAATAAAGAATTACATCCTGCTGATATGAAGCTAGGCGTTATTGACTATGTTAATAGTTTATTAGAACCTATTCGAGTGGAAGCTGAGAAGCAGAAGATAGCTGAGCTGGCTGAAAAAGCTTATGGGAAGTAGATTAAGAAATTAATTTAATTTCTATTCCTAGAACTCCATATTTTTGTTCTTGTTCTTTAGAATATGTTGTGTAACATCTTTCAACAAATTCGTCTACGGAATATTTGTCTTTCTGATGGCCATAATATTCTGTCCCGTAATCAGTCACAAGATCTCTAAATGTTTTGTATTTGTGAAGCTCAATAACTTTAACTTTTATTTTATCTTTAAGTTCTGGTAATTTTGAGAATTCTATAATGTCGCCTATGTTTAATTTCTGACGTTTTTCATCGAACAATCTTATTTCGATTGTTTTCTTACCTGATTCAACTCTGTCATAGGCATTCTCAGTAAGTTTCATTGATTGTTGCATATTTATTAGAATAGTTTTCTTATTATATGTTTTTCTCTCGGTGCCGAGCAGTTTCTTATTCAAGCTCTGCTGAGAATGCCTATATGGAGTAATCTTTATAAACTCTCGAGTCTGTAATCCGTACAATGGTATTGGAAGCGGCACTGCAATCCCTTGCTGGGATCGCAGTCGTTTTAGGGGTGGGACTACTTGTTAGTCTTTTTGCTAAGAAAATTAAACTTGCTAGTTTGCTCCTTCTTCTGATTACAGGTCTTGTTATGAATTATCTTAATTCTATAGGTGTTGTTTCATTTGTGTTTTCAGAAACGCTTGTGGTTACAATTGCTATGCTTGCCTTGGTCTTGGTTGTATTCGACGGTTCAAGTCGCTTTAAGATGAAGATGGTGAGTGAATATTCAGGAACTTCTCTGAAAATGTTCTTATCTTTCCTTATTTTATCTATTGTTGGTGTTGGTATTGCTTCGTCTTTGCTATTTTTTGGAAAAATAGATCTTAATCATTTTTTATTAGCATCGATCTTTGCGATTACAATGGCTGGAACCGATCCGACAAGTATGTTTCACATTCTTAAGAACTCTTCAAACAGAGTTATTCAACTTCTTGAAATTGAATCTATTGTGAATACTCCTTTTACAATTATTTTACCATTGATGGCTATTCAAATCATGGCGAATACTCAAGCGAGCATTTCTTCCGTTGTTCTGGGACAGATTAGTCCTTTGATTCTGCAGATTGCTGCTGGTATTGGTATGGGTGTGTTGTTAGGTTTCTTACTTTCAAGAATTCTTCATAAATTTTATAGTAAAGAATATTCTCCTATTTTGTTAATTGTATTTGCTCTTGCAGGATATTTACTTACGGAGTCCATTGGCGGATCTGGTGTTCTCGGCGTAGCGACAATGGGTTTGTTCTTTGGTAATATGTATATTAATAGAAAAGAAGATTTACAAACATTCAATCAAGTTCTAAGCACTATTTTTGTTATCTTGGTTTTTATCCTTGTAGGATTTGTAGTTCCTATTGATCTTTCAATTTTATTTATTTTCAAAGTAGTAATTGTTTTCCTACTTAGTGTTTTCCTAAGATATATTTCTTTAACATTTGTTCTTCCAAAGGGCAAGTTTAATAATGAAGAAAAAATATTTATGTCTTTAATGATTCCAAAAGGTATTGCTGTTGCAGTTGTAGTTCTTTCATTGGCACTAATTTCATTCCCTGGAGGAGAAGCGGCAGTTTCAATAATAGCTTCAGCAATTGTTATGAGTATGATTCTTTCACTTCTTGTCTCAACGGTTCTTGCTAGATTTGATGGTTTCTTCCTGAAGAGAGTTCATAATGAAGAAGAAAAACTTGAACAAGAAAAAGCTAAACTTGTGAAAGAGAAAGCACTTATGGAAAGATTAATGGCTAAGCATAAAAAAGAGATTGAGAAGAAATTAAAGAAAACTAAAAAGGAAAAAAAGTAATATGGATCACGTTGCAATTCTCCAAGAACCCTATTTCTCATTAATTCTATCAGGAAAGAAAACAATAGAGTCTAGATGGTATCTTGGAAGACGCGCTCCTTGGGGTAGAATAAAAGAAGGAGAAACTGTTTATCTTAAACCAAGCAGCAAACCAGTTCTTGCAAAATTTATAGTTAAGAAAGTTCATCAGTTTGATGATCTAAGTCCTTTGAAAGTTAAAGAGATTATTAATTCTTATCCTGCTGTTGGTTATGTGGATAAAGAGAAATCATTTGAAGCTAATAAGTTCAAGAAATATTGTATTCTCGTAGAAATTAAAGATCTGGAAATGCTTGTTCCTTTTGATATTGATAAGACTGGTTTTGGTAACCAGGCTGCGTGGCTTTGCGTTGATGATATAAAGTCAATAAAACGTTAAAGATGTAATTGAATCTCGAGTTCTTCAATATCAAATAATGCTTTTGCAATATTTTGAATGATTGTATTTTTCTCAGAAGCTTTTTCTAATTTTATTCGGAGATTATCGAGTGTTAGTAATTTCTCCTGATCGTATTTTGTATGTAGTCGTTGGATAATTTTACAACTTGCAAGAATATCTTTGAGTATTGCTTCGTTGATTGTTTTTTTCTTCTTTCCTGATTCTATTAGAACTTTTACAATTTTATCTGAGTAGATTTCGATGAGTTTAATCAGTGTATGTAATAAGCCTATTTTAGAAAGCTGTGTGAAACCAAATCTATTTAGTTGTCTGAAGCAATAACTACAGTAACTATTAATTATATGGTCTTTTTCCTTTGCCTGTGCAAGAAAGTTCCAGTCTTTCTCTTTTGTTGCTATGATTGATCCTTCAAGAAGGCTGATAATCATGTTGAATATTCTGTTGAGAATTTTATTTACATCTTCTTTTGTTTCGCCAGTGATATCTTTAAGATGAGCGGATGTGTTAGTCTCATCGAAAAGTAATAGTCCTGGAAAATATTTTACTGTTTCTCCAACAAGCGTTGTTTGTTCTTTATTTTTTGTTTTTACTCTAATTGAATCGTATCCTGCTACGTAAGATGCGTCGATGTATGCCCAAATAAGATCTTCTGAAAGTTTACTTATGTCTATGAGTATTTCTGATTCTGTCTTTGTGCTTTCCGTTGATATGACTAATTTATTTTCAACTTCAAGAACACTGAGTTCTGTACCTTTGACTAGTTTATTTTTTACAGCCCATGATTTCGGAACTGAGACGACGCTTGTTGATGGTGATAGCTGGATTAGTTTTCGTTTCATAAATTTGTTAAAACACTCAAACTATAAAAATATAACTATTTAACTAGATATATATACTATAAGCTAAAAGTTTAATTCCTTACTTTCTGACATTCAATATAGGTGTTTATTATGAAAAAACAATATATTGGAATTACAGGTGTAAAAACAGTTCAAGAAGCTCAAGATACGATTGAGCTGTACAACAACGCAGGAATTACGATGGAAACGGATGTAATTCCTATGATTGGAATTCTGGCAACGAAGGACTCTCTTTATGGTCAGAATTATGATGCAACTCGCAGAAGAACTCCGGCTGGAAAAGATCTTGCTCCTATTTTAGAAGAAGCTAATAAAGGATCTCTGGCAATGATTCATTATTGTAATTTTAGTGATCATAGTTTTTTAGGAGATGTGGCTCCTTTGTTTACTGAAATGTATGAAGCTAATATTTGCAGATCGGTTCAACTTAATATGGAGTGGCCAGACATAGCTGAATTAGAATCATTAAAAAAAGACTTTAGTTTAGTTGATATTGTATTTCAATTAAGTCCTGATATGATAGCAGAAGGAAATCCAGAATTAGTTGCAAACAAAGTTGCTGATTATAAAGGATTAATAGACTATCTTCTTATTGATCCATCTCAAGGAGCTGGTCTTGACTTTGATGCTAAAGAACTCGTACCAGTTTATTCTGCATTAAAAGATAAACTTCCTGATGTGATGATTGGTTTTGCAGGAGGATTATCAAAGGATAATGTCTATGATCAAGTTAGTAAAATCAAGAAAGAACTAAGTCATACGAACTTTATTATCGATGCAGAAGGAAAACTACGAACAAATCAAGGAGGAGATAATATTTTGAGTTCTGATGAGATGAAAGGGTATTTACTTGAAGCGGCGAGAGCCTATTGTCTTTAGTTTAAAAAGCCTTTCAACAGACTTAAATATTTTCATTTTTTTCTTTTCTCTATGTTTATCCGATCCGTAGAATTATTCAACATTAGATCCTATCATTCTCAAAAGATTGAGTTCGATAAAGGTATTACTCTTCTCTCTGGAGATATTGGAAGTGGGAAAACAAGTATTCTTATAGCGATCGAATTTGCTCTCTTTGGAATTCTCCGAGGAAAGACTTCAGTCCATGAATTACTAAGCCATGGAGCGGACGAAGGATATGTTATTCTCAATTGTGAGATTCAAGGTAAAGATGTAACTATTAAGCGATCTCTAAAAAGATCTCAATTATCTGTTAATCAAAAAGAAGGAAGTATTTCAGTAAATGGGCAGGAAGAAACTCTTACTCCAACCGAATTAAAAGCAAGAGTCTTAACTCTTCTTGGTTATCCTGAATCTCTTCTCAACAAATCAACTAATTTATTTCGATATACTGTTTACACTCCTCAAGAGCAAGTCAAATTAATTCTTCATGAATCTCCTGAAGAAAGAAAAGATGTTATTCGTAAAATTTTTGACATTGACAAATACAAACGTGTTGGAGAAAATACTAATTTCTATCTTTCCGATGTAAAAGAAAGAGTTCAAAGACTAAAAGGTCAAACCGATGATGTA
>CAYRYC010000014.1:0-21765 GCA_964428445.1 uncultured Methanosarcinales archaeon
GGTCTCTCTAGCGTATATAACGCTGCGGTCGCATAACCCGGTATTGCGCTGGCCTTGAGAGCCAGTTCCTTACGGAATTCCCGGTTCAAATCCGGGCCGCAGCGCCACTTCTTTAAAAATCATTTAAAAATGAAGCCTAAAACATTATAAAGAAAAACGTATTTTCATCTTTTATGAAAGGAACTGTATTATTAGGAATTCTAGCAATTCTTGTTGTTATTGTAGGTCTTGCGACACTTATCGTTCCAAACAATGTCATAGTTGATGATGTTAACGCTACAATTCTAGAAAATGTCAATATACAGCCGGTAGAAGATGAAAAAATTCATGATATTGGCCTTCCTTACGAACAAGGAATACATACAGAAATGTTTTGCGAAGATATTTGCGGAAATGGAGTATGTGATGAACTTATTTACTTAGATGTTGATTCTACTTGTTATGAAACACATGACAATTGTCCTATAGATTGCGATTAAATAAAATATCTTATTTCAATACTCAGGGGAAAAATGAATATTAAAAAATATCTCAAACCAGGATTAAAAACACTCACAACAATTCTTTTTGCTATGACATTAACAAATACAGCACTTCAAGCACAAGAAAGTGCTACTTTTAAAGATTATTACACAGAAACAAATCTTTTTGAAAATAGTAATGAAGGCATAGTAAAACAAACTACCTATTTTAATAAAATCACCAATAAGAAATTCAAGGAAGAATCAGATCTAAGTAATGATGACTCTATAGAATTGACAAATTATTTTGACAACAATGAAAAAAAAATAAGAAGCGAATATAATGTTAATAATATAAAATCAACAGACTACTTTGATAAGAACGAGAAATTGCTCAAAAGAGAAACTATTCATGCCAGTGTTGATAAAGCAAACTCTATTCAGTACTATGATGAAGATGGAAATATTATAAAGGTTGAATTTGATTCTAATAAAAACGGTATATATGAAGAAATGCAAATATACGCCAATGGTGAATACTTGATTAAAATACAATATGATTCAAATGAAGATGGCTTTTATGAAACAATAAAATATTATGATTCACAGGAAAAAGTATTTAGAACAGATTTTGATTCTACTGGTGATAAAAAAATAAATGCTATTTCTTATTGCGATGAACAAGGAAAGCCATACAAAATAGGAGCGGACTTAACAGGAAATGGCAGAATTGACGCGATTGATTATTATAATAGCCAAGGAGAAACAATTAAAAGAGAATTGGTTGACTTAACTATGTACTATAATCCTTTAGACGGCATCGATCCTAATAATTTCAATAAGTAATAATAATTAAAATAAAAAAAATAAAATTAAAAATTAAATTCTTTTAGCTTCTTTTTCTTTCTTCGAGAATAGACAGTCATAGCTACTGCTCCAAGAACTACTGCTACAACGAAAGCACTAAGACCAATCTTTGCACCGGTTGACATAGAACTCCATGGACCTGTAACCGCACCAGTAATTTTATTTCCTGATTCTTCTAAAGCTTCTTCAGATGCTAACTTTGCAGATGAACCAATTGACTCTTCTGTAGTTTTAGGTAAAGTACAAGACATTTCTAGTCTAGGCATTTCGGATTCTGTTCCACAAGCACTAGTGTCTTCACATGTTCGAGTTTTTTTACCGTCTGAACAATCGGACCAATCTTCACATTTCCAGCTTTCCATACAAACAGCTACTCCGCCGCCCCAAGAACCGCCACCACTTCCTCCGCCACCATTGTTTTGTTTAGTGGTTGTGAAAGTATAAGGGCCTGCAGTTACACAGTGAGTCGTATCATTTGCAACACCTGCTGCATCACAACTTTTTACATAATAAGTATATGTTGTTGTTTGAGAAAGACCTGTTGGAGTAACACTTGCTGCTGTATTTGTATTTCCTGTGTAACTTTTATTAGTTACACCAAGTAAAACATAATTTGTTGTTGTCTCATCCATAGTCCAAGTAATTGTTGCTTTGTTGTATGAAACCGTTACACTTGGTTTAATTGTAATATTTAATACTGGATTAAATCCAGGAACAGTTGTATCATAGAATACATTTTGATTTCCTGAAACACCATCTGCATTTCCTGCAGTATCATTACATGCAACATACCAAGTATGTGCAGTATTATTATCAACAAGAGTTGCTGTTAAACTTCCTGAAGGAAAGAAATTAGCAGTTCCTGGTACACCATCAATAACTAACCAACATGCATCAAGACTTAGATCAGTTACGTTGTAAGTAAAATCAACTGAAGTTGTATTTGAATTCCAACCTTCTGTAGGAGAAATTTCCGTTACGATTGGAGAATGCGTATCAAAACGGACTGTTCTTGTTTCTGAAAAATTACTATTTGATAAATTATCTTGACAAGTAACATTCCAATCATAAATACCATCAACTAAACTTACAGAAGTTAAATTTTCTGAAACAATTGAAACTAAGACATTATTTGTTGCATTTCCAACATAAAGCGTACAAGTTACAGGTTCACTATATTCATCACTCGCATTAATTAAAAATCCATTTCCAAAATCCCCATCATCTGGAGAAAGTAAATCAATCACAGGACCTTTATTATCTATTGTTACATTGTATGTTTCTGTAATCACATTTCCAGCATTATCAGTTGCTGAAATATTTAATACATGATGATCTCCATAAGTCCATGAAGAAGTATCAATTGAATAATTTGTCAAGCTACCGTTTGATTCAGTTGCATTATACCAAACAGCATCAACACCTGAAAGAGCATCAGAAACATTAAACACTAAAATAGTTCCATTAACAATAACAGTTTCATTTGTAAAATTAAGTGGAGTAATTACTGGCGGAGTTCTATCAATACCAAACTGTCTTGTTGTAGAATTCGCTACACGACCAGAAGCATCAGTACATTGAATATACCAATCATAATAAAAATTATCACTTAGTCCAGAGATATTTGCAACAATTCCAGCATTTGAAACATTACTTGAATACACATCACTACCCAAAGGGAGATTATTAACAAAAACAACACAGGTCGCATTAACTGAAAATTCACTCACACAAGCTGCTGTACTATTAAATTCATCATCATCAACATCTGTTCTGAAAGTATATGAATTTTCATTTGTATATTGATTATTAAGAGGGAAAGTTAAATCTACAGAAGGTACAAAAAAATCTAAAAAAAGACCATGTTCATCTCCTGAATAACCTAATTCATTTTTATTTTTAAAATTTCCAGCTTTATCTTTTAGTTCAAAAAAATAAGTAACACAAGGAGTATTTTGATGACCATGAAATGTTTTATTAACATCACCATTGATATCAACCACAGATGTAGACATATTTTCAGTCCAATCTAAAGTAGAACCAATATCATGATACATGAGTACAGAATCAATTCCCGATTCATTATCCCCATAAGCAATGTGGAAACTTTGAGAAGTAGAATCTTGAACAATAAATCTATTTGTTGGCGAAATAAGAGTGTAGTAAGGTGCAATAGAATCATTGAGAACAGTAATAGAAAGTGTAGAAGTTTCCGAATCAAAAGCATCATCTGTCGTGGTCACAGAAACAGAATAGGCAGTTGTTGCTGAAACTTCTGGTGCTACAAACATAAATCCAAGTGTTGAAGAACCTCCACCATAATTTGAACCTGTAATTAATACTATACATTCCATAAGCGAACTATTTGAAGGATTAAGACTGCACCCAGAGTCCCAACCCAAAATAGTCATAGGAGTTACATCTAAATCAACAGTTACAATAGTATCATTTGATAAATTCCCGTTTGTTATTTTAAGGACATAATTTCCTTCTGAGAATTCATAAAAATCAGAATCAAATGAAACCCAACTTACTGTCGGTTCATGAGCCTTCGTCTCAAACTCTTCACCTGTTGGCTTTTCCAAAGGAGCCGCCACTGCAAACATTGCAGTTAATGAAATGAACAGCACTATAAATAGCGCTAAAATAAGTTTTTTTCGATTTTTGACCACACTACACACCCACTTATATAATAAGTTATACTAATCTGTATACTGAGATTATATAAATCTATCTTAGAATAGTAGATGTTTGCTTAAAAAAAATAAGCAAATAGGACAGAAGCCCTATTTAGTTAGAAATTGTAAAATCTACTTTTATTTCTCCTAACCAACCACTTTCGCCTGATTGAGGAGATGCACCTACAGTCAATTCATATTCTCCATTAGCAACAGATTGAGTATCTAAAGTAATTGTAGAACTAAGAGGTTCTAGAAATTGAACAATAGTATTCGGAGCCGTAAAAGGATTATCCGTTGCAGGCATGTTTTTCGGTTTAAGGAAAATTAAAACCTGATTAGTATTTTGAGGAACAGAACTGATCTCTACAACTAAATTTCCTGAAGCAGAACTACCAGCAATAGGACCTACAGATAAAAGTAATTCTCCGTCTTGAAAAGTCTGTGTTGTAATAACATCAGAACCATCTGGAGAATAGCTATTAGAACCATTTGTTGTTTGCGAACACGCAGTAAGAGCGATAAGTAAAATAATCATAACAATGTAAACATATTTCATAATAAACACCTTGTACAAATTAAAAGAAAAAGTTTATTTAAACCTTTTGTACTGGTTGAGGAATATATTTTACAATAGTATCAAGTAAAATATTCTTCTTAAAAGGTTTTGAAATATAATCCTCAGCACCAGAACTTAAACATTCTTCTTTCTCATGGAGTAAAGCACGAGCTGTTTGAAAAATAACAGGAACAGAAGGAGAGATTTCTTTGAATTTTTTTGTCAATTCAATACCATTACAGGAGGATCCATATAATGTATAATCCATTAAAACAATATTATATTTATTGGTTTGAAATAATTCTAAAGCCTTATCAGAATTTTCTGCAAAAGCAATTTCTTTAAGCCCTACATTATCAAACATCTTATTAATTAATAATGCAGAAATTGCATCATCTTCTACAACAAGAATTGAAATATCTGAAAAATCACAATTATTTTGTTCGTTTAAATTATCTTCTGTCATATTGTGTCACTAACAATGGGTAATAACACCTCATTTATAAGCATTACGCTTAATTAATGTGGTGACAATCATCACCAAAAGAAAAGATTTATTAAGTTCTAAGCTTAAAATAGTGTCATATGGATGAACTTCTAGCAGATTTAGGCTTAACGACGCTTGAAATCAAGATTTACAAGCTTCTTCTCTATCAAGGACCGAATAGCGCTGGAAACATCTCTTCCAAGACAGGAATTCACCGGCGAAACGCCTATGACGCTCTTGAAAGACTCATTCAGAAAGGACTCGTAAGCTATATTAAAGAGAACAACACAAAAACTTACAGTGCGAACGAACCTGAGATTATCCTTCAAAAATTAAAGTCAAGACTACAAGAGTGGGAAGGACTTATTCCTGAGCTCAAAAAACACATTGAGCAGTGGAACCAGAAGAAAGAAACCCTTTTTTTCAGAGGGACAAACGGCATAAAAAACATCTTCATGGATCAAATCGAAGTCGGTGAAGAAGTGCTCGTAAATGCTACAACAGTAGACGTGCAACAAATAATAAAATACTTCATGCCTAAATATCAACAACTACGTAAGGAAAATAAAATTCCTACACGAATGATCTTTGATGAGGAAGCAAAGAATAAAAAAGAGATAACAACAATAAAAAATCTCCCCTTATCAAAAATCAAGTACATTCCTAACTTCAATTCAAGTAACTCGTCGGAATACATCTATGGCAACAACGTTGCCTACGTGATGTGGGAAGAAGAGGAACCTTTTGCAATTTTGATTAGACATAAAGAAATTGCAACAGCAAAGAAACAACAATTTGAATTGTTGTGGAAATCCTGAAAGATCGCAAGAGCTTTTAGGATGCAAAAAATTTCCATCGAAATTTTTTAGCATAAACAAATAATTAACGAGGTTTTCCTTAAAGTAAATCTTTACGGGACCTCGCAAACGAGGTAAATAAAATGGTAACAGGATATTGTGTGAAATGTAAAGCAAAACAAGAAATGAAAGACGCAAAACAAGACAAAATGAAAAACGGCCGAGATTGCGTAAAAGGTGTTTGCCCAGTATGTGGAACAAACATGTTTAGAATTGGAAAAATGGAGTAAGGCTTTAAGCCTTACCTCACTTTCTTTTAAAAAATGACTAAATCAGAAGAGCAAATACTTTCCCTTTCCATAGGCGACGACAAAGGAAGAGTAACAATTCCTATAAAAAATAGAAACGAATTAAATTTAAAGCCAGGATCTAAAGTTGAATTAACATATCTTAAAGTAAAAGGAAAGAAAACAAATCCTCCCTATAGTGAAACATCAGTTCTCGATGAAATGAACAGATTTCAAACGACAACAAACACGCGAAATTATTTGAATCTTAATAAAAAGGAGTACTTTTTGGCAAAAATAAGTTTAATAGAATAATTCTAAACAAACTCCTTAAAACCACACTTACCACAAACGTAAGCAGGCTTATCAGTTTCTGAACTATTCCATGTTTCTCGAATTGCAATCTGAGATTCTACAAAAATAGCTTTCTTACATCCGCACTTCTTACAAACATGATTATGTGTTGCCATAGGATTAATTCCATCTCTAATAATAAGTTCATCTTCAGAATTATCCACTTTCTCTCGAATGATATCATCCTTAGCTTTTTCAGAATAACCACAGGAGCAAGACATCATGCCGTCAGTCGGCTTAAGAATGGAACCACATTTTGGACAGAACATAAAAGGACTAAAAGAAGTCAAAATAGATAAATGTTATGGAAAATCCCTTTAATAAGGGGCAAACAAAAGAATTATAAAGCATGGTAATATTTGAATAATTGAGGGAGAGATATCAAATCTAAAAGGTGAACCCTATGAAAACATTCCCAACATCAATTTCTGTAAGTTTTAATCCAATTATAAATTCAACACCAGAAGAATTACTTAAAAGAATAAAATCGGACGAGCCAACAATTGTTCTAAATGAAAAAACCACAAATCTTTACAATGAAACATATGATAAAGGAACAATTCTAAATCTAAGTAAAGTATACAATAATTTCTTACTTCATCAAATTGCAAACGAAATAGGAGGAAGTCCGATTTTTACCCAATCAGAAGAAAATTCAGGAAAACAAACAGACGAATGGGAAACCCATCCAAATCTAATTTCTGATTTAGGAAAAGCACTTAGATCTATTGCTTCAGACACATCAATTCCAGAAAATAATTATTTAGCAAAAGTAATGAACGATCTAAGTAATAACATAACTAATTTCCGTATTGAAGAATCAATGGGAACATTCTACATCAATGGGAACATTAAAAATATCAAAGAAGATTCCAACATGGAAGAAGCATGGAGAATCGAATCAAAAGAATTTGCCAAAGGAAACGGAACATATTATATTGATATATCAGTCCCGTTAGAAGTTACAGGCAAGATAGTAGAAGTTAAAACACCAAAAATATCTACAGAGATTTATTTAAGACAAAACATGATCTACTTCAAAGAACAAATGGTTCCAATTATCAAAGCAGCAAGAGCATATGCTGACAATAAAAAATTATACACTTCAGATATAGAAAAATTTGATATTGAAAAAATAATTAGCAACCAAGAAGGTATTAAATTTTCAGGAATATTTGACCATAAATTCACAACCATAGAAAATCTTATTGGAAAATTTACTGAAATCGTCGATCCAATATCAAAAGGAATTCAAAAAGCGGTAGAAGAAAGCATACCTTTGGCAAATAATCACTATAAACAAATAGCACAAAAATATTTTGAGGCAGAATAAACAAACAAAGCCAATGAAAAACTCTGTTTTTCAGGGCATTTAAAATCGGTGATTTTAAAGCCTCCGCCGAGAGTTGAACTCGGGACCTGCTGCTTACGAAGCAGCCACTATAGCCACTAAGCTACGGAGGCAAATGAATAATTTCTTATTTTCTCATGCTACTGAAAGTGCACAAGGTACGCCAGACATAACTGGCGCCACAGAGCTACGGAGGCAAATAGAATTAAACAATCAATCTAATTTTTCTTTGAGATCTTTACCGTGCTCAGATTGGCAATTTTTACAAATATTCTTCTTCTTGCCCTTGCTATCTTTTGCCACTGTTCCGACCAATTTCCCTAAAAAGGTAGTCTCAATCTTTTGTCCGCATAAATCGCATTTTACCATATTATCTGAAAAATCCAGTTCTTCTTTATAAATAATTCTAAAAAAATAGGCATGCAATCACTCTTTAATGAAAACATTTATAATCAGCCCTTCATTTAGCTATTTTACCATGAAACACTCACTAAAAACAATATATAGCATATTTATCCTTACTTTCTTTTCATTATTCTTTCAAAGTACAGGGTTCTGGCAGTTGTCTAAATATCTACTACTTATTATTGCATCATTTATGCTTTACAAAAAAGCAGTGCAAACAAATAAACTAAGAACGTATCACTTTGTCTTTTTAGCAACATCAGTTCTATATGTTCTATTTAGATCAATGGGATATAATAAAAATTTCACAGGTTTGACATTACTTTTAGTAATTGCTTCAGTCATTGGAATGTTTACAACTTTCTCTTTTACATTTTCAAAAAAGTACAAAGAAATTAAAGCAACTCCAAAAGCAAAATTAGTTCCAGCTACCAAAAGTGGCACAAGTAAAAAAGCAGCTCCTAAGAAAGCAGCTAAAAAAACAACTAAGAAAGTAGCAAAAAAAGCTACAAAAAAAGTTGCTAAGAAAGCTACAAAGAAGAAAACTACTAAAAAAGCAGCTACTAAGAAAACCACCAAAAAAACAGCTAAGCGTGGTCGACCTGCTAAGAAGTAATTCTTTTTTTACTTTTTATTTTTATTAATTCATACTCATGAATATTCCAGATTTAACAGGAAAGATTATTCTCGTCGCTGAAGATGACGAACGTCAAATGCAACTGTTAGAAATCTATCTAGGAAGAACTAATTGTACAATTCTGAAAGCTACCAACGGCAGAGAAGCTATCAAACAATATTATACTAATAAAAACACTATTGATATGATCATAACAGATCATGATATGATGACAAAAGATGACAAAAAAGACTATTCTGGCTATGATGTTGCAAAAGCAGCAAAACGAGTAAAAATAAACAGGTCAATACCAATAATCATAAGAACATCATATACTATGAAAGACTTATTTAAAACATACGGGTTTCATGTACAAGTATTTGATGACCACATAAACAAAAATGCAAATAAAGAACAATTCTATAAAACAATTTCTAAATATTTTAACTAACTAAAGAATGAATCTATCTTCTTCTGTCGTTTCTGATCGTTAATCTTCATTTTAGGAGGTTGAATTAATTTGAAAGAGAAACCGTAGTCATCCAACATTGCCTGAGCATTCGCAGTAATCGCAGGAGCCGCAATAACGCCTGTAATGGCATCTATTCCTTTTACTGACTTCATCTTATCAACATATCTTTTCAGCTGCGTAATCGCCGCTAAACCAGCAGTGTATCGTTTACATTCAACGATCGCCAGAGTTCCATCACCAAGATGTCCGAACACATCTATGAAACCATACTTGGTATGTTCTTCTCGAGAAAGAGGAATAAAATCAGAACTGACCATCTCAGGATTATCTCTAAGCATATCACTCATCTCTGCTTCGGTTCCAGAAAGAGATTGTTTCTTTCCATCTTCTAAACGACGGGTAAAAATATCATAAACTTTAGTAATTTGAACAACGATTTCATCATCCTTACTCGCAGTGTTCATAATTATGTAATGAACGCCGTCTTCATCTTCACTTGAAGCTAAAGTAAATTCAATAGAAGCAGGAGGTCGAAGATAATTAATAGGCTGACCGCCAATAGGTTGATGAATAAGAACTGATCGATCCTGTTTGATCATAATTAATCTATCTCCAAAGTCAAGATAACTTTCTGCTCGACCACTGTAAGAAACAGCACAATGACAATACACATTAACAAACTCTCCTTTATCGACAGCTTTGTTAATATCATCAATTGCTTTTTGTAACATTATTGTTTACCTCGAATATCAGATATGAATTCGGAAAATTTAACAATCGCAATGCTAGCTAGACCCCATACAAAAAAAAGCCAAAAAGGAATTCCTGCTAATTGCGGTAAAGCATATGTCCAAATTCCTGCGTTAACAGAAATGGATTCCAGAATAAAACTAACAAAACCAGCAACAATAAACACAATTAAATCTCGTTTGAGATTTCCAGATTGAATAAAAACAAGTACAGAAAAAGCCAATAAAATAGCAATTAATGTAAAAGGATGAGACCACATAAATATAGTCGCCAAAAAAGCAGGAAGAATAAACCAAAAATCGAAAACAAATCTTTTAACATAATTCATGCAGGCACCCCTAAGTAAATATTATGTTTGTCTCTAACAATTTTTATACTTACATTTCCGCTTGCTTGCATTAATCCTTTTACTCTAATAACGCGATCGTTAGCAACGCAGAATTTTTCTCCAGGAGTTCTTCCTCTACTTGCAATTCTAGCTTTAATAATTTGATTCTTATGCATTGTTTTGTCTAATGAAGCATCTTCAAAGATACCATAAGGATTATAATTTTTCTTTGGAGTTAAAACAATAACATATTTTTGTTCTAAAGGTCTAAGAGTATCAAAAAATTCTTCATAGGGAATTTCTTCAACAGGATTTCGTCCTCCTTTATTACAAAGGAATTTCTGGACACCAAGTGTTGGAAAAGGACTTGTTAATGATTTTGATAATTTTACAAGAGGTTCAATATCTCTTTCAACTGAATCATTATATGTTGGAACAATAAGAGGAGCTATCTGTACATAAAGGCCAATGCCGTCAGCATATTTAATTAGCTCAAGTGATTTTGCAACGGAATAGGGTTTATTAGAAAGTTTAGTTGCGATTTCTTCATCAAGAGTATTCAATGACCAGTTAATTCTTGTGAGACCAGCTTCCTTTAGTTCATCAATAATTTCATTTGTTAAAAGAGTTCCATTTGAATTCATGGAAATAACTTTGCAATTAGGAATTGCTTTTAAGCCTTCAATTAATTCATTCATGAAAGGATATAACATGGGTTCTGCATGAGGACCAATATTAAATTCAACAGGATGTTTTTTAATCGCTGCTAATTCTGCACAAACAGAAATAAGATAATCATCATCAACTAAAATATCAGCTTCTTTTTTATTCTCTCCTTCATCAACAGAACAATAAATACAATTAAGATTACAACCGGTTAAAGGTTTTACTTCGAGAATATTTGTTCCTCGATCAACAACACCAAAATCAATTGCACCAATAAGAGGAATGCCGCTTGATTCATCAATATAAACAACATCTTTACCATTCAAAAGATGCTTTAGAGAATGTAGAGCTTTTTTCAAAATAATATCGAGCTTTTGCTCGCCAACTCTCTCATTAAGATTAGGAAGAATTATTTTTTGTTTCTCAATTTTTACATCTTCATCAATTGCAGTGAAATCACTCAGAGGAATAATAGATTGATAACGCTTCCCGTAGATAATATTAATATTATCACCATTTTGATGAAAGGAAAACCTAGAAAATTCAATTTCCGTCATAGTTCGGTGACAAAACAAGAACTAACTTAAAAATATTGTGCTTTGTGAAGGGAAAGATATTAAAAAGAAAGTCAGTTTAAGACAGCTGTTGAAGTAATTATGAAAAAAGAACACATCAGTCTTGAAGAAGCTATTCAATTACCAATAGGTAAAAAAATTGAAGGAATCACTGATCAAGGAAACGTTTTTCAAGATTATGTAAATAGAGTGTTCATTTTTGGAGAAGATAACGAAGTTCTTGCCGAATATAAAGTACTAGATGAAATACCTAAAATAAACATTTCTAAAGTAAAAAATGTAGGAATAGAATTGAGACATAACGATCATTTCAACATGACATATGAAAATATTGTGCATTGCGAAAAAATACCTGAAGAAGTAGAAATAGATATGATAGCAGGATTGCCTACAGAAGTTCTTAATTCATTGGTTGACGACAATCTTATGAATTTAGATTTAGAATCTTTCAAAATATATCTTATGACTGGAGTAAACTACGCAAATAGAGATTATTTTCAAAATAAAAAAGAATTCAACATATTAAGTAAACAACTAGAAAATGATTTAGTTACAGATTTTTCAGAAGATATATTATCCGATGGAAAAGAACTAATAAACACATTGGAACGTGTGGAACAAACAATGAGTTTGGCTCAAAAAAATAAAAGATCATTTGAAAAAGAATTATCAGTCATAAACCATTTACAAAAAAATTATTCTGCAAAAACATACAAAGATTGCGTAGAATTATTTGCAAATCGAGAAATCAATATCGATCAAGTAATGTTTTGGGAGATAAAAGGATATATTACCAGCCAAGAAATCTATGATATGATGGAAGAAGGATACTCCGAACTATGTTCAGAAGACATTCCTCCAAGCGTGAATAGACCAGAAAGATTAGAAAAAATTCTTGATATGGAAATAGGTACTATTGTTGACTTCGCCCCTGATTGGGAGAATAACTTTAAAGAATCAGAAGATTGCATCACATCATTCGCTCAAGATCAAGATCTATTTACAGAAGAACTCATAATTAAAACTATTTATTGTTTTAACGAAGAAGGAAATTTAATACACACATGCAAAGGAGTAGGAAATAAACCAGACATAAATAAGGAAAATGTTTATGGTGCAACACTAGAATTCAAAAATTTCATAGGTTCATTCATATATACAACATTCGTTCCTCGCGATGAAACCAAAAATTATCTATTCAACACAAGCAATTTAGATATTATTAAAGAAGAACCAGAAGATTATTTCATGTCTCAAGATCTTCTAACTGCAGCAATTCCAGGAAATAATATGAAAAATATAGACTTAGATACTTATTCAACAATATTAAAATTTCAAATTAATGAACAAGAAATTAATATATATATTATAGAAGAAGAATGTAAAGGATCCGTAACCAACATAAAAAAACTACGAAATGACTTTTTCACAAAAGAAAACCAACAAGAATATAATGAAAAAACACCTCACGTTACTAAAAGAATAATCAAAGAAAATAACAGAATCATATATTTTAACAAAACAATGTTTTTTGGAAGCGATGAGTTTCATGAAAATGCTGAAGAATACCAAGAAAGCATATACAATGAAAAAATAGAACTATATGAAAAAAACATAGAAGCATTAGAAAATCAAATAAAATTCTTCAAAGAAATAAAAAAATGGAATGTAAAAACATACATAGAAGCAAGAGATTTATTTTCTAAAGGAAAATTAAAAAAAGAAGTAATCGTAGAATACTTTGAATCAGGATATTTGAAAAATGAAGATTTTTATCTTGCAGTAAAAAAAGGATATCCAGGGCTTCTTGATTAATCAGCCATAACTACAAGCAAGACTTCGCTCGCTCTAGTCATTTCAAGAATGAGCCAAGCTCATTCTTTCATAACTTTCTGAACTTTACCTTTTTTCAAAAGAATTTCTACAATTTTCTCAGGTAAAGAAACAATAGTGCCTTCTTCGAAAGGACCAAAAACTTGTTTATCCTTTCCTAAAAATTTAGGAACCGAGGAAATAAACTTAACCATAATATCTTCAGGAGATCCTTCTGTTTCAACAGGAGCTTCTTCTTCAGAAGATTCTTCAGATTTTGTTTCTGTCTCTTCTTCAGTTTTAACTTCAGCTTCTTCTTTAGTTTCTTCCTTAGTTTCTTCTTCAGTCTCTTCTTTTGAACTAGGAGCAGTCATACCTAAAGGTAAACTATTATTCATAACTTGTAATAGGACTTCCTGTCGATGGGCAGTTAATTTTCCAACAAGTTCGTGGAAAAGAATTTTCTCATCATCAAGCATGTTTTTTTTGTCAATGTAAGATGCGCTTTCTGTTCTAACAACATTCACTGCAAGATTCATAAGTTTACGTTGACGATGATCATGAATTTCTCTAATTATTCTTTTAATATTACTTAATTGAACTCTAGTTTTTTCTTGCTCAGCTAGAGAAGTTTTTTGCATAAAAGTAGATCTTTCTTGGAGATATGTAACAACATGAGCCCAGAATTGAATATCTAAGTTTTGTAACTCGTCAAGACTACGTTCTTTACGCAAAATGTCAAAAAGAGTTTCATATGTTATATGTACGTCCATTTATTTTTCTCCGAAAAATAAAGGGATGCCAAAATCTTTGATTTTAAGCATCCATGTTTTCCCCCAGAAAAGAAGAGACTCGTGAGCCTATATAAAGCTTACCTGAGAGGGTTTAAAAGGCTTAGAAATCAGTTAACTTTCGCTCAACGATTGTCGTATTTCCGCCGGCTCCAGTTTGCTTGGTGAGTTTTACAAAACGACCTTCTTCCAATTTATTCAGACGTCTTTGAAATGTTTTATAGGAAGCTTTTCCGCCAGTCTTCTGATAATCTTCGAAAAGATCTCCAATTTTCTTACCACTGTTTACTTTCACAACATTGTTGATAAATTTAGATTCTTCATCAAGTTCATCACTGTTCTTTACAGAAAACTCATCGAGCTTTGCAATCGCTCTAGTAACATGATCAGAAGTTATTTTAGTTCCTGCTTTTTCTTCAGCAAGAAGAGAACTTTCTTTGAGTAAAAATAAACCACTTCGAATATCTTTTATTCTTGCAGTTCGAGAAACAACTAATTCAAAAGCTTCAATATCCCAAACACCTGGAACAAAAGCATAGTCTACACGTTCTTGAAGAATACCTCGCGTTTCTGACTCATTGTATTCTTTGAACTCTTGGAGTTCAGCAACCAGTCGGCTACGAATTCTCTCATCGAGTTCAAGTAACCACGATTTATAGTTTGTAAGTAGGAAAATAGCTTTATGATAAATATCCTCAATGAAAGAATAAAGAAAATCAAAATCCTCTGCTTTGTCAATTTCATCGAAAACTAGAACTGCAGGTTTTTTGTTAAGTAATTGTGTTGCGACTTTGAAAAGTTCAGTTGTTTTTTTATTTTGAGTAAAACGATAACCAAGATTCTCGCAAACTTCTGTTAGAATTTTGTAACTAGTATTATATTTCCAGCAATTAATGTAAATTGTATGCACATCATCAGTTTCTTCTTCCAAATCTCGAAGAACATGTCGCACTGCTGCACTTTTCCCAATACCTGGAGGGCCGTAGATTAAAATATTTCTTCCTGATCGATCACCGAAAAGAGGTTTTATGCAATTAGCCATGTATCTCTGTTCTTTTTCTCGGAAAGGGATTAGTTTTGGTAAGAACTCATAGTCTAGCGCAGCCTCGTTTCTAATTAGAGATTGGTCAGCGCCCAAAACATTATCAAATAAACCCATGATAGAAGAAAGAAGTTAATGGTATATAAAACTCACGGTATAAAATTAGAAA
Source organism: uncultured Methanosarcinales archaeon (assembly GCA_964428445.1). Lineage (GTDB taxonomy): Archaea > Nanobdellota > Nanobdellia > Woesearchaeales > SKGA01 > SKGA01. The sequence goes on from CAYRYC010000014.1 coordinate 15,468, forward strand.
AAAACACAAAAAAAGAATTAAAAAAAATTATTCGTTAGAAACTACTCGAATCTTCTTAGTCTGACTCTCAGGACTTTTTAAATTCTTAAGTTCGTATGATTTGAAACCTTGTTCTTTAGCCCAAGAGTTAGCTTTGTCTTCTGAATCGAATGTCTTTGATCGATTTCCTCTATTACCTCGTCCTCGAAGTTTGGACCATCGTCTTGTTACTCGTAATGCTAGTTTTGTCATTTTTTTCCTCATTAAAAAAATACCAACACCATGAAAACGTTGTTTTCATTGGTTTGTCATTTTATAAGCCTCATAAATATAATATGTAAGACCGAGAGATGTTCTTTATTTTATAAAGCTATTGCCCAGTATAAACGACATCTTTTTAAATGAAAAGTGATGAAATCAAGCCATAAAAGGGTGCAGACATGAAAAAATTAATGATTCTGGTATTTCTAATTAGCGTATTACTATTATCTAGCACAGCTATTGCTATAACTTGTCAACAGGCAGGAAGCTTTGCTTGTGAATCAACACCAAGCAGTGCCCTTGGATTCGGAGCAGTCGATATTTGCGATAATTGCCACGTTTGTGGTGTAAGCGACGGAGTTTGCCCAGAAGATTTCTATGATAGTAGCGCAACCCTTCAAGGAAGTTGTTTACATTGTCCAGATCTTGATTGTCAAGCAGGTCTTAATGTAACTGTTATTGATCAATATGGAGACGTATTTGGAGGAGCAACAGTAGAAGTTCAATATGATTATCCAAGCGTTGTAAACCCTGAAGCAGACACTCTTACCACTGGAAGAGTTTCATTTCCAAACATTTATTCAGGACATGCAACTGTTCTTGTAAGTGATGAACCAAGCGAAATGATTGCTCTTTCTCAAGAAATAAATCTTACTCGAGGAGAAACAGGAGAACTAATATTTACAAATTTTTCTCAGGCAGCATGTCAATCTGATTGTACTAGAGGAGATGGAAGATGTCACGAAGATTGTTTAAATGACATAGCTTCAGGTTGTACAATTTCAGGACCATTATTTAATTTCACAGAAAACGCAGTTTCACAAGCATGCCATTTAAGCCCAAATGGCACCAATGTTCGTTTAGGTCAAGAAGGAAATCTCATTTACTTCGCTTCCTGTTGTTCAGGACCAGTCATTGAAACCATTCGACCACTAATTAATATTAATGATTATCAAGATGAAACTGATCATAGAATTATAGGATTAGTTAATCATGTTCAAGGAGCATTGTTCAAGAGCGAACAAATCTTTATTGTAAGCACATTCTGGAAATTTGAAGAGTAATTTTGTTCTATTTACCACTTTTTATAATGAAAAAGCATAAAAAGAAACTCTAATTCTTAGACTTCATGTCAGAAAAACCACCAATGAAAATAATAGAAGCTCATAAAGACGAGACCGAATGGAGACTAGATACAAAAGGATATTTTCTAATTGATCCAAGACGAGACGAAGGAATTATCTACGCACATTACTATACAAAAGACAAAAAATACAAAGTTACAATCAAAGGAAAAACAGCAGAAGAAATGTATTACACAATTCTACGTGAAGATTTAGTAAGCTCTCTTATGCATGCAGCATACCTAGGTAGTGAATTACAAAAAGCAGAATGCTATCTTCATCTAAAAAATTCCGAACCTTACGTTCAAGACCAAGCAGTAAGAGATTAAAATGAACATCAAACCTGAACTTCTTATGCCAGCAGGCGATTTAGAAAAAGCAAAGTTTGCATTCGCATTCGGAGCTGACGCTATATATGCAGGAGTACCTATGTTCGCATTACGAGCAAAAGAAAACAGATTTGATTCTGCAGGCGTAAAAGAAATCATCGAATACGCTCATGGACTTGGGAAAAAAGTTTATCTCACAACTAATATTTACCCTCATAATGAAAAAATTCCGGGCTTCATCAAAGCAATGAAAGAAATGGTTGCACTAAAACCAGACGCATTCATTATCAGCGACCCAGGAATTATTCAGCTTATCAGAGAGAAATGGGAAAGTAAAAAAAATCCCTCAAAAGCAAGTTCTCCAGAAAATGGAGTAGAAATCCATCTTTCCGTTCAACAAAATAATGTTAACTGGGCAAGTGCAAAATTTTGGGGAGAAAAAGCAGGAATAAAAAGAATAATTCTTGCAAGAGAACTTTCTCTAAAAGAAGTAAAAGAAATCTGTGAAAAAAATCCTACAATGGAATTTGAATATTTCGTACACGGAGCAATGTGTATGGCATACTCAGGAAGATGTTTATTATCAAATTATATGACTGGAAGAGATGCAAACCAAGGAGTCTGCGCTCAAAGCTGTCGATGGGAATACAAAGTATACAAAGACACAGCACCAGATTTCGCAGAAAGAACAGGAAGACCTGATAGATACAAAGAAATCGAAGGCGGAGAATACGTCATCGAAGAAAAACTTCGTAAAGGAAAATTCCACGGAATCAGCGAAGACGAATTCGGAACATATATTTTCAATTCACACGACATGTGCATGATTGATTACATAAAAGAAATTCTTGATGCAGGAATCTGCTCGCTGAAAGTCGAAGGTAGAAATAAAAGCATCTACTATGCAGCAATCGTTGCAAAAGTCTATCGAGAAGCAATCGATACTATCATGCGTGGAGAAAAACCAGACACAAAAAAACTCCTTGCAGAATTACAAAGCACAAGCAATCGAGGATTTATTCCTGGTTTTCTTGCTGGCTATCCTGATGTTGCAGGTCAACGATATGACAGTAATGCAATCATGCAAACACATTTCTTCGCAGGAAAACTTTTAGAATATAATAAGGAAACAAATAAAGCAACATTCGAAGCTAAAAATAGAGTCGACGTTGGTGATGTTTTAGAAATTATAACTCCTAATCAAACAATTAAACATACAATTACTGAATTAACTAATAAAAAAGGAGGATCCATTGAAGTTATTCATCCAGGACAAGGAGAATTTACAGTTCAACTTATAGAAAATGAAACCATAGACAGTACATTTTGTATTTCTAGAATCGCAGGCGCTCAGAAGAGAAAAACGCAATGACTGAAACAATAAATGTTTGTCCAAAATGTGGAAGTACAAAAACTAGACGACCGACTACAACGATGGGCGGAGACTCACTTATTAGTTTACCATTTAGTTCAGGAGAATATAGCGAATGCGAAGAATGTGGCTACATAGGAATTTTTCTCATAGTTGATAAAATAGATTTAGAAGAAGTCCAAAGAGAAATTAAAAAAAATAAAGAAGCATAATCAAGAAAAAGCAGTATAAGAAACATAAGCAGCCAACAATAAAATTTCCGCAACATTACAAAAAATAACACGCCCTAATTTATTATTTTCTTCCCACCTTTTATAATTCTTCTCCCTTTGTTCATGACAATGTTCATAATAAGGATTTTTTCCAAATTTGTTCACTTCCATTTTGTCAATTCTAGAATCATACATGAGAAAACCACCAGGAACTAAATATTCATAAATTCTTGGACGATAAAAAGATTTTATTTCTTCTTTTGAGTAATTATTGTCTTTCATTTTAAAACTCCTTCAACAAAAGTATAAATTTCATTAAAATATTTTATTCCAAAAGGAATAGCTGCTCCAACTACATAAGAAGCATAATTTTTTAAAACTTTTTTCTTATCCATTCCAATAATTCTCAACTCTTTTGGAACGCTAGATGCTTTAATCAAATCATAAAGAGGTAAACCTACCGACAATAAAGGCAGATCGCTAGTCAAAACATCAATTGTTGCCAAAATTCCTCCAGCACCAAAACTAATTAAAGGCCCAAGAATATTCTCTAATTTATCTTTCATAATAAAGTCAAAATAAAGAAAGGTTTATAATAATGCGTTGTTATCTAAAATAACAACAAAATGAAAGAACTCAAAGAAAAACTCACAAAAGCAGGATTAACAGGCAACGAATCTAAAGTTTACTTAGAACTTTTAAAACACGAAGAACTTGCAGCTAACGAGTTAGCTAAGAAACTATCCATAGATAGAACTCTCACATATACAATATTAAACCATTTGATTGAAAAAGGACTTGTTTCATACATAATAAAACAAAACAAAAAATTCTTCAAAGCTGAAAAACCAGAAAATCTCTTAAATCCCATAAAGAAAAAGGAATTTTTTGTAAAAGATCTCATTTCAGAACTAAACAAAATACAAAAAGAAACCATAACACCTTATGAAATTAAAATATTTGAAGGAAAAGAAGGATTAAGAACATTGATGCACCTAGTCCTCAAACACAAACATTTCTTTTCATTCGGAGGAACAGGAAGAGTTTACGATCAACTCTACGAAATGCAAGCAATAGTCAAACAATTAAATAAAAAATCATTTTACGGAAAAATGATTATTCAATATAAATACAAAGAACATCCAGTAACAAAAATAAAAGTAGTAGAAACTAAATTTAGCAAAACAAAAAGCGAAGCTACTACTACAATTTTTGGAAACTACGTATCAATACACATACTAACAGAAAAACCACTAATTATTCTAATAAAAAATAAAGACATAGCAGAATCATACAAAAATCATTTTGAAGAATTGTGGAAACATGCTAAAGCAAGATAATCAATCCTTCTTAGAAACGCCTTTCTCTAAATAACTCAAATGGCTCTGCAGAATTTCTTTTCTCATTCCCTCTTTTTCTGCAAACTTAACAAAAGAAGAAATTAATTCTTTTTTCTTTTGAGTCATTTCAAAACGACCATCTTTTGTTTGTATAATATTCAGATCGTTCAAGAAAGGATCAAAATGATCAACAGACGAAGGAATTTCTTTTTTAATCTGAGAAAATACTAAAGGATTGGAAAGAGCAGCTCTACCAATCATCACACCAGCACAGCCAAGACGAGAAAGTTTACCATAAGATTCAAAACTATCAACATCACCATTAAATATTAATTCAATGTTTGGAAATTCTTCAACTAAACCAGAAAGTTCATCAATCATTGCAGGTTTTGTATAATTATATCTTAATGTTCTAGCATGAATATAAACTTTTTTCACACCAGCAGATTCAAGAAGTTTCAAATAATCTTTAACTTTAACATCATCTTCTTTAGGACCTAAACGAATCTTCACACTAGGAACAATATTATTTTCTTTACAAGAATTAAATAATTGTTCAGAAATTAAACGCATCATATCAGGATCCAATAACAAACCACTACAAACAGATTGTTTTTGCATAGTAGATTGAGGGCAACCCATGTTAACATTAATCTCAACGATGCCAGGAATTCTTTTTACTAAATCATTTACTGCAAATGAAACTTCTTTGGGAGAAGAAACACCAATTTGAAAAATAGTTTTAGGAATATCATGTTCACTTACATTCTCACCCTTACGTTCGCTTTGCTCGTAAGCTTCAGGGAAAAAATTAAATTTTTCATTTAGTTCTTCTTTATCCCAACGATCAACCATAATAAGCTCAGAGAAAACAAAGTCAGCTCCATGCTTTAGAAGAAAATTTCTATAAATCCAATTACTTAATCGATTAATTGGAGAAAAGTATAAAGGAAGAGTCATAAAATTACTCCAAATGTTTTTTTAATTCAGCCATACGTTCTTTAGCAAGTTCTCGCGCAGCTTCAAATGTTAATTTAGAATCAAATTTATTGTAATGCTTTTCAATATACTCTCTAGGAATCTGACTCCAGTTTACTTGTTCCCAACCAGGTTCAAATAATCGAGAAAGAGCATCAGCAGATTGAACAATTTTTACTTCAGGTTCATCATCTTCTCGAGAAAATTCATTATCATGAGAACGAATAGCTTTTATAATTAATTTTTTCTGACTCATCTCAAGAGGTAAGCGTTTTACAAAAGATGCAGATAATTCAGCACTAGAAAGAGCATGATTATCTTTACCACGAACTTTACCAATATCATGAAGAATAGAAGCCAAACCTACAACTGTTTCATCAGCATCATTTTCTTTAGCTAATTTAACACCATATTCGAAAACTAAAGAAACATGTTGCAATAAATTAGGATGATGTTCTTTAGGAGTGCACTTATAAAGAGATTCTGCGAAGATACCCGCCTTTTCAAATAGTTCCTCAGACATACACCCTACTAAATCAAACCCATATAAATATTTACCTAAAAAGCACCCATAAACCTTAAAAAAACAGCCTCATTTTACTAAATTTGTGAAAAGACAACTCAAAGCAGAACCTGACAAATCAATTCTTTACAAAACAGTCAAACCAAAGAAGAGCTTTAGCGGTAAAACGCCAAATATACT
>CAYRYC010000015.1:0-18332 GCA_964428445.1 uncultured Methanosarcinales archaeon
AAAGAATCATAGATTATTTTTAATTAATTTACATAGAGTATTTGAAGAACTTGGTTTTGATAGCGATGAACAAGTAGAAACAAAACATCTTGATGTTCTTAAAGATAAACTTGATAAAGCAGACGAAGAAGAATTCGAACTAGAATTACAATCTGATTTTGTTACAAAAACTCTTGGATACAAAGATGAATCTGGAAATCCTATTATAGAAATTGGAGATTATTATAGAAATCCTTCTGTTGACATGTTTTGTAGTAATTGTGGAGCTATTGTTAGTCCTGAAGAAACAATTTGTCCAGAATGCGAATCTGAATTTGAGGGTGAAAAACAATGATACAAAAATTAAGAATTTTTGAACATTTTCACACAGAGGTGCAAAAATGAAGAATAAATTATGGTATGAAAAATTATCCTATGCCTATAATCCTTTCACAATAAAACCAGGATTCTTTGATGATGAAGTTGTTGGCTATGACGATGAAATAGATAAACTCGTTTTATCTATGCAAAAAAAGAACATGTGTTTTTTAGAAGCGGCCTATGGTCTTGGAAAAACAACTATTCTAAAATATCTTATTAACGAATACAAAGGCGTTCATAGAATTGTTCATATCAGTAGAAATAGATCTGATAGAGCATTCAATTATGATTCTTTACTAAAAGGAGCAAATAAAGGTTTTGGAAAATTATTTGGTAAAAAAGCAAAAGGAGTAATTCTTATTGTTGATGAAACTGAAAAAATTAATCGAACCGATTGTGATGCAATTCTTGAAAATTATGACTATGGTTATATTAGATCTGTCCTTTTTATGGATAGTTCATTCAAAGATTCTAGACTAAATAATTCAATTAGAAAAGAAATTGGTAAAAATGTTATCAAATTAAAACCGATTACTGCGACAAATTCTGTTGAACTTGTTCGAAGCAGACTTGAAAGTCATGATGAATTCATCAGTGATGACATGATTAAGAAAGTTTATGATCGTTCAGGTAAAAATACTCGACAATTTCTTCTTAATATGGAAGATGTGTGTAGAAATGCCGTTGAGAATGAAAGAATGGTTGTTCAAGCAAAAGACTTGAAAGTTTTATAGATAAATAAAATGAGTAATTTTAATCAAGAAGAATTTAATAAATTTGTTGCATATGGAGATATTATTGGCTTCTATGATAAGCCAAAAGAACTCAAATTTGGACGAATGTCTAATTTGTATATAAATTGGCGAAAACAAGTAGAAGATGTTGCCGGAGCTGAAATATTGGCTAAGAATATTATTAACTTCACTTTGGATAAAGGTCTTGATCCATGTACTTTCTATGGTGTTCCTGAAGGAGCAACAATAATAGGAATTATTACTCAATATCAATGGGCAAAAAAAGCTGATGTTTATGGTCCTGGTACGCATTCTTTTTCTATGGGTCGAGGAAAACCTAAAGAACATGGAGATATAAAAGATAAATATTTTGTAGGTGTACCAAAAGGAAAAACTATTATTATTGAAGATGTAACAACAACAGGTGGTTCTCTTCTTAATGAGATAGATCGATTGCAAGAAGCAAATATTGAAGTTATTGCGGCTTATGGTTTAACTAATAGAATGGAAAGACGTGATGATGGATTAACAGTTAAAGAAGCAGTTGCAAAAAAAGGTGTGGAATATTATGCATTAAGTACTGCTGATGTACTTTTGCCTATGGCAATTGCTCATAAAAAGCCAAGTAATCATATTTTACAAGAACTTGAGAAAGAGTTTAAAGAACATGGAGTAGAAGCTTTAGCAGCAATTGAATTAACTAAACAACTTTGATTCTTTTTTATTTCTTCTTCTCTTTTTTTCTTATTTTTTTCTTATCGCGATGCGTAGTTTGTCCGCTCCTATGGAGTCGGAATTTTAATGGTAGAAAAATCCTCTAACTCGCCTTCGGCTCCTTAGTTTTTCTACCTAATTTCTCTACAAGGCATTGCTTGTTATATATGGAGCCATAAAGCTTTATAAATGAAGTCTGTTTCTAGACCCTTACATGGCATCAATTATTGATTCACATTATTTAGATAGGGAAGTTATTGGTTTTGTAGAACCGGTTACTATCATAAAGTCTATACGCTCTAAGAAATTAGTCGAAGCTAGAATTGATTCTGGAGCAACAAAATGTTCTATTGATCAGAAATTAGTTGATGAATTAAAATTAGGTCCTATTCTTGGAGAGAGTGTAATCAAGAATGCTAATGGAACTGCAACAAGAAAAACAATTGAAATAACTTTTGTAATGTCTGGAGTAACAATTACTGAAATATTTACTATTGCAGACAGATCTCGAATGATGTATCCTGTATTAATTGGTAGAAATACTCTTAGAAAAGGATTTCTTATAGATCCTAATAAGAGAAAAAGAATTATTCCTGTTGATCAAACAAAACTAGAGGGTTTTAAAGAATGAGAGCTGCAGTTGTAAGTTTAGGAAGTGTTTCAAGTAAATGGACTGTTGATGCTATGAGAAAATATTTTGACGAAGTCGATAGTATTAATATTAAATTCTTAGAAATTACTTTCAGTGGGAAAAAGGCAAAGATTCTTTACAAAGGAGAACCTCTTCCCAATTATGATTGTATTCTGGCAAAAGGATCTTTCCGATATGCAAATGTATTAGAAGCATTAACATTAATGCGAGGAGTAAGTTGTTACATGCCGATTGATCATTCAGCATTCACTGTTGCTCATGATAAATTGTTAACACAGTTGGAATTACAAAAGCACAATCTTCCAATGCCAAAAACATATATGGCTGCAACTGTTAATGCGGCGCGTTCTATTCTTGAAAGATTAAATTATCCTATTATTATGAAGTTTCCTCAAGGAACACAAGGGAAAGGAGTCCTTTTCGCGGAATCATTTCCTTCAGCATCATCTATTCTTGATGCGCTTTCTTCTTTACGACAACCATTTATTATCCAAGAGTATGTTGAAACAGGTGGAACTGACCTGCGAGTATTTGTAGTTGGTGATGATGTTATAGCAGCTTACCAAAGAAAATCTAATGGTAAAGAAGCTAGAGCAAATATTCACATGGGTGGAACTGGAGAAGTTGTTGAAATTACTGAAGAAACAAAACGAATTGCACTTAATGCAGCAAAAGCAGTTAAAGCAGATATTTGCGGTGTTGATATTCTTATGAGTCATGCTGGTCCTGTTGTTATTGAAGTTAATTTAAGTCCTGGTTTACAAGGTATCACTGAATATACTGGAATTGATGTTGCAGATGGTATTGCAAAATTCTTATTTGAAAAATCAAAAGATAAATCTGGTAAACAATTAGTTAAATCTGCTGATGAAATCATTGCTGATATTGGTAGAATGGATTCAAAATCTTCTACAAATGGAAATGGTCATAAGGAAGAAATTCTTATTACCTCTCTTGACTTTAGAGCTTCACGGGTTTTACTTCCAGAAGTTATTACAAAATCTGCGAAGTTTACTGATAAACAAGATTATGAATTTATTTCTAAACCTGGTCAACTAATTATTAAGAAATTTGAAATGCATGATCCGGATGAAGAATAAGTAAAAAATAATAAAAAAAATATGCTCAGAAAACAATTGTTTCCTGGCACAATAAGCTCTTGCTCTATTGGGCTAAATATTTATTTTTAGCACCAACGGTCTTTCAACCTTATGGAAAAATAAAAATTTACTCGGCTTTCTTTTCTTTAACTTCAGGTTCTGCTTTTTCTTCGACTTTAGCTTCTACCTTGAGGGTTTCCACTTTAGTTTTCTGTTCACTAGTGTTCTCAGCCTTACGTTCACTTTGTTCGTAAGCTTCTTTAGCAGGTTTTTCTTTAGGTGCTTCTTTAGTTTCTGTTTGTTCTGGCTTTGCCGGAACCGCAGAGGAAGTTTTTCCTTTTGACTGCGTCTTATCTTCTTTAGATGCACTTACTTTACTTTGAAGTTTTTCTTTGAAAGTTGCGTTCTTGTTCACTTTATCCTTCATTTTGAAGTCAACGTATTTTGTACCTTCAAGTTCAACACGGACTACTCCGTCTTTATCCTTTTCAGCATTTACTTTAACTTTTCCAGGGGGATTCTTGATACCGTTTTCCCAAAGTAAATTGTTTAATTTAGGACCGATTCTGATATTATCAGATTTCATGTGTCTTTCAATAAAAACTTTGAGTACTCGAACAGCTTTGTTAGTTCTTTTGTATTTAGGAGTATTTACAAAACCTCGTCGTAGAGGAATAACGTAAATTCTTTTAATTTCGTCTGTCATTTTTTATACCTCTATACTTTGGTTTTTCCTCTTCGCCATGATCGTTTTATTTCAGTGTGTCGACCAGGATGAATTTTTTTACTTGAACCGTAAATTTTTGGAATTGTCCAGAAAGGAGCCCATCTAGTTTGACGACCTAGTTTTGCTAGTCGTTTTTTCTTAGCGAAATGAATGAATCTACTCATTTTGTTCACCTTCAACTTTAGGTTTCTCTTCTACCTTAGGAGTTTCAACTTTTTCTTCGACTTTTACTTCAGCTTTAGGAGTTTCTGTTTTAGTCTCTTTAGATTTTGGAGTTTCTGTTTTAGCTTCTACTTTTGGAGCTTCTTTTTTTGGGGTTTCTGTTTTAGTCTCTTCAGCTTTAGCTTCTTCTTTTTTAACAACTGGTTTAGCTTTAGCTTTTGGTTTAGCTTCTTCTTTAGGAAGTCCAACAGCTTTTGCAGCTTTTGCTAAAATGCTTCCTCCAGTAGGAGTTGTGATTCGACCTTTATGAACACCAACTTTGTGTTCTTTGATAAGCTCTGCAGCTTGAAGTTGTTGTAGAATAACTCTAATAACTTTACCTGATGCAAGTGCGAATCTATCTGGTCGCACTCCTCGGTTTTGTCTACCACCGTATCTTGTTCGTAATTTACTTACACCGATTGGACCGAGTTTATGACACATTCTAAGAATGGATGCTGCTCGGATATACCACCAGTCAGGATTTCGAGGAATAGTTTCTCGATGAACCCCTGTTTTTACGAATTGAGCCCATTCAGGCATTTCGATATGGTTCTTTAGTTCTTGAGCTACTTTTAGTACTAGCTCATGTTGATTTACTTTATACATCATTTTTTTTAACCTCGTTAGCTAACAATCACTTTGCGATTCTTAGCTCCGCACCATGGTGCGATTTCAACGAACGATACATGTCAGCGATGCCGATCATGTAGATTAACTATGCCTAGGCATAATTATAGTCTTGTAGAATCCCAATTCCTTTATAAATATAAGGGTTTTTGAATATGAATATATTTAAAAATGGACTGGGCTTAGCCAAACATATTAAATTTATGATACTACGAGGTATATTACGATGACTTTAAACAAAGGCGATTTTATAGAACTTAATTACTCAGGACGAGTAGATGACAGTGAAAAACTTCTTTTTGATACAACTGAAGAAAGTGTTGCAAAAACAGAAGGAATTTATGACAAAAAAACAAAATATGGTTCTGTTATTATTCCATTAGGAGAAGGATATCTTCTTCCAGGTCTTGATAATCAATTAGAAGGTAAGGATTTAGGAAAATTCACATTTCAAATTGAAGCAGTAGATGGATTTGGAAAAAAAGATGCTAAGAAATTGCAACTTATTCCTATGAAGTTTTTCAAGAATGATGGTCTTAGACCTCAAGCTGGTCTTCAAGTAAATGTTGATGGAGATATTGGTGTTGTTCGAAGCGTAAGTGGCGGAAGAGTTATCGTTGATTTTAATCATCCATTATCTTCAAGAGATTTAGTTTATGATGTTGAAGTATTAAGAATTGTAAATGATCCTAAAGAAAAACTTGAAAGTGTTTTAAAAGTTATTGGATTGCCTGTAAGTAATATTGAAGCAACTCAAGAGAAAGCAACCATAACAAGTACTCAAGAATTTCCTGAACAAATCACAATTCCTTTAACAGAAGATATTACAAGATTAACTGGAATTAAAGAAGTTGTTTTTGAAACTACAAAACAATCGAAAGCTAAAGCTTCCTTGGCGGTTCCGGCAAAGCCAGAACAGAAAGAGGAGAAGAAGGAGTAAAGAAATAAAATGGGAATAGGAACAGGGAGTAAAGCTGTAGAATATAATAATTTAAAATTTGGAGATGTTTTTGTAAAACCTTTATATGCAGTTGTTATATTACAAGAACCTTATGAAAAAACAAATTTTGTAACTGTTTATGAAAAAAATTATGACGGCACAACTAAAAAAGACGGAATAAATACTATTACTCATATAGATGGTCTTGAAAGAAATGATTTAGCTGAATCCAAAGTATTACAACATAAGCTTTTAGAAGAAGCATTGCTCAGTATACAAGTTCTTAATAATGGTCCGCATGAAAAAATGAGTGATGACTATGCTATATACAAAAACCTACTTAAAGAAGAAATGAAAGAGATAAAAAATAATATTAACAATTACTTAAATAATTAAAAAGAGGAAGATTAATGGAATTACCAAATAAATACGATCCTGCAGAAATAGAAAATAAGTGGCAACTATTTTGGGAAGAGAATAAAACATTCGCATTCGATCCTGAAAATACTGAGAAAACAATTTTTTCAATAGATACGCCACCACCAACTGTTTCTGGTAAGATGCATCTCGGTCATGCTTTCGGTAATAGTCAGCAAGATTTTATTGCACGATTTAAAAGAATGCAAGGATTTAATGTTCTTCAACCTTTTGGAACCGATGACAATGGTTTACCAACAAAACTTCTTGTTGAGAAATTAAAAAAAGTCAGTGCTTCTAAAATGGATCGGAAAGAATTCCGACAACTCTGTCTTGATACTCTTGATAATGAATTAAAACCTTCTTATATTAATGATTGGAAAAGATTAGGAATTAGTTGCGACTTTGATGTTAGCTATTCAACAATCGATCCACACGCTCAAAAAGTTTCACAAAAATCATTCTTAGATTTATACAAAGCTGGAAGAGAATATCGAACAGAAGCTCCTGCAATGTTCTGTCCTAAATGTCAGACCGCAATCTCTCAAGTAGAATGTGAAGATGTAGAACTGGATTCTCATTTCAATGATATTGTTTTTACATCAGAAGGTGAAGAAATTATTGTTGCAACAACTAGACCTGAACTTCTACCTGCATGTGTAAGTGTATTTTACAATCCTAAAGATACAAGATATCAACATCTTAAAGGAAAGATGGCAAAGGTTCCTATTTTTGATTTCGAAGTTCCTATTATGGAAGATGACAAAGCAGATCCTGAAAAAGGAACTGGACTTGTTATGTGTTGTACATTCGGAGATCAAAACGATATGGAATGGCAGAAAAAACACAAACTTCCAATTAAAGAAGCAATAAATAAATACGGTAAACTAACTGATCTTGCTGGAAAATATTCTGGTCAGAAAATTAAAGATGCTCGAGTTCATATTTTACATGATATGAATGAAGCTGGACTATTAAAGAAACAAGAAGCAATCAAACACGCAGTGAATGTTCACGAAAGATGTGGAACTCCAATTGAATTTATTCATTCTAAACAATGGTTCATTAAATATCTTGATCTCAAAGAAGACATGATGAAATGGGGAGATGCATTTACCTGGCATCCAAAGCATATGAAAAATAGATATGATAATTGGGTTAATGGTTTAGCTTGGGACTGGTGTATTTCTCGACAGCTTCCATTTGGAATTCCCTTTCCTGTTTGGTATTGTGCAGATTGCGATGAAGTAATTCTTGCAAAAGAAGAAGATCTTCCTGTTGATCCAATGATTGACAAAGCTCCTGTTGACGCCTGTCCTAAATGTGGAAAAACAGAATTTATTCCTGAAAAAGATATTATTAATACGTGGGCAACATCATCATTAACTCCAACAATTGTTATCGAATTATTCAAAGACAAACCTGTCTATGAAACTCTAAAAAATAATCCTATGGATATTCGACCTATGGGTCATGATATTATTTCATTTTGGTTATTCAACACAGTTGTAAAAAGTCATTTACATTATGACATGTCTCCTTGGAAAAACGCTTTCATCAATGGATGGATGCTTGATCCTCATGGTAAGAAAATGAGTAAATCAAAAGGAAACGTTGTAGAACCTCAAACTATTATTGATAAATATTCAGCAGATGCACTTCGTTTTATGGCTGCAAGTGCAACACTTGGTGAAGATTTACCTTTCCCTGAGAAAGATGTTGTTGCAGGTAAGAAAACAGTAACTAAAATTTTCAACGCAAGTAAATTTGTTCACATGCATTTAGAAGACTATGATATTAACACTGACATCGCAGGAACTAATTTGCAAGCAATTGACAAATGGATGTTGGAAAAACTTAATGAAACAATAAAAGAAGCGACTGAACATTTTGAAAAATTTCATTTCTTCAAAGCAAAAGCTGCTATTGATAGGTTCTTCTGGAAAGTTCTTTGCGATAATTATTTAGAAATTGTTAAAGATAGATTATACCAACCAGAAGTTCACGGAGATGATTTACGATTATCTGCTCAGGCAACACTTTATCACACTCTCTTTGGAGTTTTAAGATTATATTCTCCATTCGTTCCTTTTGTAACTGAGGAAGTTTATTCTTGGATGTATAAAGATCATGTTGGAACTGAAAGTGTTCATGTGACTGCTTGGCCAACGGTTGATGACCGATTCAATTTCGAATCCGAATCAAAAGCAGGAGATCTAGCAATCAATGTTATTGGTGCTGTTAGAAAAGTTAAAAGTCAAGAACACGTAAGTCAAAAACATGAAGTTCTAAAATTAATAGTTCCTTGTACTGGCGAAGAAAAAACATTATTGGAAACAGTTGTTGATGCAATTAAAAGAACAGTAAGTGCGAAAGAAATTGTATTAACTGGTAATACATCCGATGCAATGCTTGAAGATGTTCATGTAGAAACTGAACTGGCTCCTCGGGAAGAGAAGAAAGATTAAAAGGAATTAAAGGCAAATAAATATAAACTAGCTTTCCTGTTATAATGTCATATTGAGGTAGATACATGTTCAAACGTTCTAGAAAAGGTCAAGCAGCTCTTGAGTATATGATTACATATGGTTGGGCTTTTGTTGTAATTATTGCAGCGATTAGTGTTCTTGGTTATTTTGGTTTTCTTAATCCTAGTAAGTATATTCCTGAAAGTTGTGAGTTTGGTGAGCAACTGAAATGTGTTGATTATTATGTTGATACTGATGGGCAAGTCATTTTTAGATTTAGAAATAATTTTGAGACTAATGTTGAATTAGTAAGGGCCTATGGTGATGCTGTAGGAACAGAAAATATAAATGGAGATATTATTGATGGCTCGGTAGATGATGGTGCCGTGAAAAAGATCACTTTAGTAACTGATAGAGATTTATTTCCAGGAACGAAAGAAAGATTCGATATTGTATTCACATTCAGACGGGATTCTCCTGGTGCTCCGGAACATAATCTAACTGGTTCTTTATTCGCCGAAGTTGTTGAAGGCGGACTTGGTTTAATCTAATTCTTACATTCAGTTAAGACCTTCAATTGATTAAATTCATTCAATTGAGCTATTTTTATTCTAAAAAAAAGAAAATCTTTATATACAACTGGTATACTTTTTTGGTCTGTAAGCTCTTTTTTACAAAAAAACAGAGACAGGTGACATAGTGTGAGAAAAATTTGTGTAATTAATCAGAAAGGAGGGGTGGGAAAGACAACTACAGCTGTTAGTGTTGCTGCAGGTCTTGCTAGAAATGATAAGAGAGTCCTTCTTATTGATATGGATCCGCAAGGTGATGTCGCGCATTCTTTGGCTACTAACAAAGAAAAAAGTTTGTATGATTTCTTAACAGGAAAATGTTCTTTACCAGAATGTACTTCCGTACTTGGGAAAAATCTTGACATCATACATAGTACTGACAACTTGACAAAGATTAACGTGTTCCTAGCGAAACATGATAATCCTGCACTTGTTTTAAAGAAGCAATTCTTATCTTTACAAGGGTATGATTATATTATAATTGATTGTCAACCTTCGTTAAGTTTGCTTAACCAAAGTATTATGGCCTATGCAGACGAAGCTATGATTCCAGTAGCAACAACCTATCTTTCATATACTGGACTTGAAGTTATGTATGAAGCGATTAAAGAAATTAATAGATATTTTGATCATAGTCTTGAAATTAAATATATCGTTCCAACACTACATGATAAAAGAAATAAGTTGAACAAAGAAATTCATGCTGAATTGAAGAAAGTGTATGGTAAATTAGTAACTAATCCAATTCGGATAAATTCTAAGCTATCAGAAGCACCTCAAGCAGGTAAGTCTATTTATTCTTATGCTCCTTCATCAAGAGGCGCAAAGGATTATCTTGATTTAGTAAATAACGTTATTTCTTCAGAGAAGCCTAAGAAAGTTGTTCAACAACAGTCATTCGTCGAACCAATTAGTGTTCGAGTTCAAAGAATGATGAAGGATGTAGAAATCGAAGATTAAATTTTTATTTTTTCATTTTAACTACTTATTAGTGTTAAACCTAAGAAAATTTTATAAATGCCTGAATATTTGTCTCTTTATGACTGATATTATTTATCAAGGAGAAACAATTTCTAAAGGTGAAAGAAAAACCTTTCCTACTTTTGCAGGATCCATAACTGTGGCAGCTATTCCTAGTTTTGAATTACCTAATACTCATATTTTTCAATTGAATATTATTGATAAAAAAGTTCACATGCTATTTGCTAAATATTTTAATGATTCTAATGTGTCTGAATTTCTTAATGATGGTTTGAAAATGCTTAATATTTTTTCAGTTTTTCAAAAATCAGAACTGGAAATTTTAATTCAAAATAATCAAGAATTAAGACAAACTGGAATATCTGCTGATTCTGCTATTAAAAAACGTTCTGAGTTGGATTTGAATAAACAAAAAGAATACGAATTGTCTTTCAAATTAAATGATAATGAAAAAAGAATTACTGCAAAAGAAACAATTACCTATAATGATCAATTTATTGCTAGTTATCTAGATTTAACAAAATTAACTCAAAAAGGCATGGATAATATTATAGACGGAACAAAATCCTATGTTCATTTAAATGATGTCTCAAAGAAATATTATGCAAAAGCAGATATGATTCGTAAGAATTTTAAATTTCTCGCAGTACAATGTGAAAATACAAACTTATTAGCTCAGAGAATTATTGATTATTTGCCTAAGTATTAAATTCTTTCTTAATAATATGTTGTTAGAACTATTCCTATATCTTCTTTTCTTCGTCTGAAACTGTCTAATACTTCTTGTAAATTTATTGTTTTATCTTTTCCTTTTGATAACCTGTTAAATTCCATTTTCTTGGCCGTGTACATTAGTGTTCCAGCAAAATATCCTATCATTCCTGCCGTCGCGATGTAGTAATTAGAAATCGTTTCTAGAGCAACAGGGGAAAGTATTAAACCGTTGAAAATATGAAGACTAAATTCGTTTAGACATCTTTTCATTCCTTTTTTGTATATCGCATTGTCTGCTTCTATTGGTTTAGGATGGCCTTCATAATAAGCGTATGATCCGAGAGCTCTATCTTCTGAAAGAACATCTAAAGAATAATTTCTCATAACATTAAGGAACTCTGATTCTGTTGAATTAAAATCTTTTCCATTTCTTTCCCTGAATCTTTTTATTTTTGAAACGATTGATTTCATAAGAATTTGATCAACTGGATCATCGTATTCATTTTTGTCAAAAGAAGCTAGTTCTTCATCGATTACTGCGTCACTTAATTCTTCCATAAAAGAGCAAAATGCAAGTTGATTTATAAAAATTTCCTAATAAAACTAAATGCACTAAGATCTAATAGAATTACTTGTTCTCCACATAGTTTCAAAATTATTTTTTTGTCTTTCACTTCTAGGAGCATAATTTTTAAGAATTTGTTCGTACTTTTCATTTGAAAAACCAGGAATGAATTTTATTTTATCTTTTCCTTTATACCCTACTAAAGTTTTATCAAGGTAGAAAATAATGAACTCTTTTGAATCATCGTTTTCATTATTGCTAATTTTTAACATTCTTTTAACAATTGCTTCGTCTCTTGAGACTTTAAGTAATGCATAATTCTCTTTTTTAACAACTATAGTTCCTTTTGGAAAACAATTCTTATGGGCGGAGCCTTTTAATTCTCCAAGACATAAAGGGCATAAGTCTATTTTAACAGCCCCATTTCCAAATTCATATTTGCCTAATTTATTAACCATTTATATTAAACACACATAACCCACGATAAATGTTTCGTTTTTAGTATATAAATGAATTTGCCCTAAAGGTTTAATCAACGAATTAAATTTTAGAGAGAAGTGGTGAGGGGGAAGGGGTTCGAACCCTCGAAGACACTAAGTCACAGGATGTCTTGAGATCAAGACCTTAAAAATCTTGATTTTTTCTGCTTAAGTCCTGCGCAGTTGACCACTTTGCTACCCCCTCAAAAAATTTGAGTAGATTTCTTTAAGACAAAGAACTAGTTTTTAAATATATTGGTTTATAAGAAAAAAAGAAAGAAAAAGCTTCTAATTAGCAGAAGTTATGTATGTTAATTCGTTTGCTTGAATTCTCTTTTGACTTGGCTTCAATAAAGGATTGAGCTTAATCACAGGTGTTTCTCTTACAGATGTTTCTTCTACAGGTGTTTCTTCTGTTTTGTATTCTAATCTTTTTTTTATGTATTCTGCAATTTTGTAATCTTTGATTAGTTCTTTAGTTGCCATACGAGAATGTACTTTTAAGACCTTAGTCTCACATTTATCGAAAAATGCTGGATCTATATTTGGATCTCGAGAATATTTTCTTACGGTCTCGTCGAGAACTCTTTCTGCCTCGCTTAAACTCATTGTATTTATTCCTTTGAACATATACTCTCCATTTTTTTCTGCCATATAAGAATCACGGAAACGCTGGATGTTTTCTTCGGACCCGGTCAAATAAACGTAGTCAGGGGCCTGATTAAGAATTTTATTTTCCGCGGATCGAAGTGCTTGCGCAGTTCCAGCTTCTGTTCTAAGAACAGTTTCCTTGATTTTAGGTGCGGTTCCATCGTTGATCATGTCGATTAAATCGTTATGTTCTTTTCGGAATACTTTTTTATCGCATTCAAAATCAGAATTGAACATACTCCAATCTAGAAAATCCCTCATATCGCTACGAGTCATGTCTCTTTCAACTATTTTGGAATAAAGTTTATCTACTTTAAGTTCATACAATTGAACCATTTATTTCACCTACTACTTTTATGGAAGAGTAAGTATTTAAATCTTCCTATTATTTTACCACTACTTAGTGATAAATTCCTAGATATTTTAAGAAGAGCTCCTTATCTTGTTTTTGGAGATATTTTACGCCATTTTAGTCGAAATAACGAAAAAGAAGCTTAAATAAGGGGTTTAAAGGGTATTTTTTACATAATTTTATCATGAATAAGCTTTAAAAAGGATGAAGTTTATACGTGGTTCATAGTATTTTGGGGGAACTAAATATGGAAACAATATGGATTATTCTTATTATTATTGCTGTCGTTGTTCTATTCTTTATAGGATTATTCAACAGACTTGTACGATTACGAAACCGAGTGAAAAATGCTTGGGCTCAGATTGATGTTCAACTTAAACGAAGAACGGATCTTATTCCTAATCTTGTTAACACTGTAAAAGGTTATGCTAAGCACGAAAAAACTTTACTGGAAAACGTAACAAAGGCGCGAGCACAATTAATGCAAGCAGGCGATGTTAAAGGTAAAGCGAAAGCGGATAATATGCTAAGTGGAACTCTGAAAAGTTTATTTGCGGTGTCAGAAAACTATCCTGATCTAAAGGCAAATCAAAATTTCTTACAACTACAGGAAGAATTAGCTGGAACAGAAAACAAAATCTCATACGCAAGACAATTTTACAATGACATTGTCATGGCGTTCAATACAAAGATTGAAGTTTTTCCAAATAATGTCTTTTCAAAAATGTTAGGATTCAAACAACAAGACAGTTTCGAAGCAACAGCTGCTGAGAAAAAGAATGTTAAAGTTGAGTTTTAATAGAGGCTGAATTAAAGTGGCAAACTTTTTTGATGAGATAGCACGTAACAAACTACGTTCAGGAATAATTATTTTCTTCTTCGTAGTTTTTGTTCTTCTTATTGGTGCAGGTGTTGGTTACTATTATAGTGCTGGTGCTCCAGGAGGAATTTATGGAGGAATAATTCTTTCATTTATAGCCGCAGGAATATATTTCTTAATCGTTTGGTCAACAGGATCAAAGATTGTTCTCTCAGCAACAGGTGCTAAACCTGTAGAAAAAAAAGATTATCCTCACCTATACCATACTGTAGAAGGATTAGCAATTGCAGCTGGAGTTCCAACTCCAAAAGCATATGTCATCAAAGACACAGCATTGAATGCATTCGCAACTGGAAGAGATCCAAAGCACGCATCAATCGCAGTAACAACTGGTTTACTCGATAAACTCAATCGTCAGGAACTAGAAGGAGTCATCGCCCACGAAATGAGCCACATAAAAAATTATGACATCAGAGTTATGATGTTAACAACTGTATTAGTGGGAGTATTAACTTTAATTAGTGATGTTATGTTGAGAAGTTTCCTTTTTGGAGGCGCAAGAGGAAGTGGCGGCGGAGGTGGCGGCAATAAAGGAGGCGGCCAAGCCCAAATTATTTTTATTGTTATAGGATTAGTCCTTGTTATTCTTAGTCCAATAATTGGACAAATGATTCGATTATCTGTTTCTCGAAAAAGAGAATACTTAGCAGATGCAACTGGAGCAATGTTAACACGATATCCTCCTGGACTTGCGAACGCTCTAAAGAAAATAAGTAAAGATCCAGATCCCTTGGTTGACAAAGCAAACAAAGCAACAGCTCACTTGTTTATCTCAACACCGTTTAGAAAAAAGAAAGGCGGAATGAAAAAATTGTTCTCAACACATCCTCCTATTGAAGAACGGATTAGAAGACTGGAAGCAATGTAAAATGTATTCAGTAACTAGAATAAACATAGGTCCTGTCCGAACAAATTGTTATATTCTTTCTTCAGAAAAATTCTGTGTAGTAGTCGATCCGGGAAGCGATGAACCCAATGAAGTTCAAGAAATCCGAGATGCTATTGGAGATAAAAAACTTTTAGCTATTCTTTTTACACACGCACACTATGATCATGTTCTTGGTGCGCATAATTTTGATGTTCCTTGTTATATTCACAAAGATGATCGAGATTTTTTAGAGTTCCAACCTGAATTTATTAGTAAAAGAATTAATTCTGATATTATTCTACCGGAAAATATTATTACTTTTGAGGAAGATTTAGAATTTGAAGATATAAAACTCAAAGTTCTACACACACCAGGTCATACTTGGGGAAGCGTTTGTTTCCTTTTCGATGATATTATTCTATCAGGAGATACTTTATTCGCTGGATGCATGGGACGAACTGATGTTGGAGATAAAGAAAGTGCAGAAGCTCTAATTGAGGATCCTTCGTTTGAAAATCCTGAAGCCTATGCGATAATAATAGCTTCTTTGAAAATATTATTAGAATTGGATGATGAGCTGAAAGTATATGCTGGTCATGGTCCGTATTCAGTAATGAAGAAAGAAAAAGAATGGATTGAGAAGCTCTAAAATCACAATCTATAAAAAGCTCGAATTTTACCCTATTCTCCATGGAACTAGCAGAAATAAAACATTTTCTAAATGAACTCGAAAAAGAGATGCGACCGCTTTACAAAGCTTATCGTCACGATGAATGGGATGCTCAGGTTAATGGAAGCGATGAAAATTTCAAGAAAGCAGAAGAATCAGAAGTGGCCTATAATTTATTTCTTAATAATAAAGAACATTTTGAAAAACTAAAAGCTCTAAATGAGAAAGATTTTGACGATCCAATTCTCAAAAGACAAATTGATGTTTTATACAGATCATTCCTTTCATCTCAGGGAGACGAAGAACTTCTAAAAGAAATGGCTCGATTAAATTCCGAAGCCTCAAAACTATTTAATAATTATCGTGGAGAAATCGACGGTAAATCCTACACTGATAATGAAATGGATGACATTATCAAAAAATCAACCGACAATGTTTTGTTGGAAAAAGTTTGGGAAGCAAACAAGAAACGAGGATCTTTGGTTGAACCAATTCTTATTGAACTTGTTAAACTGCGAAACAAACACGCAAAGAATCTAAGTTTCAATAATTACTACGAATTTTCATTGTTTATAGAAGAACAAACATCGGAAGAAATTCTTTCTACATTTGATGAGCTCACAGAAAATCTTGATGATTCCTGGGAAGCACTCAAAAAAGACATGGATGAAAAAATTGCAAAGCGATTAGAAATTTCAGTTGAAGAACTAAAACCTTGGCATTATCAAAATTTCTATTTTCAAGACGCACCGGTTACGGAAGAATTCGATCTTGATGAATATTACACTGGGGATGTTGTAAAAAATTCCGCTGATTTTTTTGATGGTATTGGACTTAATGTTAAAGCTATTATTGATCGAAGCAGTTTGTATCCTCAGGAAGGAAAATGTCAACACGCATTCGCTGAAGATACTGATAGAGATGGAGATGTAAGAACTCTTATCAACGCAGCAAACAATGAACGATGGTCAGAAACAACACTTCATGAACTTGGTCATTGTGTTTATTGGTCCTACATGGATCCAACAATTCCCTATTTCATTCGAGAAACAGCGCACACGTTTACAACCGAAGCGGTTGCAATGATGTTTGGAAGACTTCCAAAAACTCTTCCTTTTCTGAAACAGTATACTGAAAAAGAATTGCCTGCCGATGAAGAACCACTTAGAAAAAAAATGAAGGATCATTTGCGAACTGGATTGTTGGTTGTTGCGCAATGGATTCAAGTGATGACTCGATTCGAAAAAGCAATGTATGAAAATCCAGACCAGAACCTTAATTTGTTATGGTGGGATTTAGTAAAGAAATATCAAAAAGTGAATTTCTCTCGTGACAAGCCTGACTGGGCTTCAAAGATTCACTTCGCGATTGCGCCCGTTTATTATCACAATTATTTATTGGGTGAAGTATTAGCATCTCAGTTCCATGCGAAAAATGCTGAATTAACAGGTCAAAAGGAACTTGACATGGTTGATTATGTAGGTAAACATGAGATTGGATTATTTTTACGAGAGAAAGTCTTCAACGCTGGAAATAAATATCATTGGAATACAATGATTGAGAAAGCGACCGGAGAGAAACTAACAACGAAATATTTTATAGAACAATTTAAAGAATAATTATATGGAGACAGAAAAATGACAGACTTATTTATTAATCAAACAGTAGCTATCCTATGTGATGGTAACAATATAGAAAGAAGTATACAAGAATTATCAAAAAACCCTTCAACAATGTTGAACTTTGATGAATTTATTCCTAAACTATTAAAAGAGCGTGGACTGAACCGATTTATCTATTTCAGAGAAGGAGTAAATATTTCTTCTAAATTAGCAGATAGATTACATGAACATTATTATGGCTCAGTTGTTCCCTGCCACAAAAGTGCAGATATTCCGCTTTCAATTAAAGCGACACAACTGGCATCGAAGGTTGATACAATTATTATCCTTTCTGGAGATTCAGATTATGTTGAATTAGTTCGACACTTGAAGAGTCAAGGGGTTAGAGTTGAGATTGCAGCGGTTAAGGAAACCACGGCTAGAATTCTTATGGAAGAAGTAGATTTTTTCCACCCAATTGAGAAAACTGATTGGTTTGAATATAGCTCTCCTAAAGGTACTAAACGACGTCCTAAGAAGAAGTAGTGTTTTCCGTGGGAGACAACAATGTTTATAAACAGTTATTGACTCCTGCATAACTCTAATCACATTCATAAGGTGCATAAAATGGTAGATGAAGCAATTCCAATTAGCAATCGATTAAAAGATGACGAGTTCACAGTCTATGAAAAGGCTCGTATTATTGGTTCTCGAGCATTACAAATCTCTCAGGGAGCAAAACCAGCAGTTAAATTGACTAAAAAACAGCTAGAAGACATTGGATATAATCCTGTTGAATTGGCTAAATTAGAGTTTGAATCTGGGAAAATTCCTATTTCTGTACGAAGATCTATGCCTGAAAAACCTAAAGAAGAGTAAGTTTTATATTCTTTCCTTCTTACATTTTCTATTATAATTATTATTAGGTGTTTTATATTATGGCCATGCGAAAAACAGGTTTTTCTTTGGTCCTAACAAAACAAGGTGTTTTATTATGACAAAACAGAACGACATGGGTATCACGGTAAAAAAAGACGATAATTTCAGTGAGTGGTT
>CAYRYC010000016.1:0-16765 GCA_964428445.1 uncultured Methanosarcinales archaeon
TTTTAATTTCTTCTCGGAAATATTCAAGAGTTGCTTTTTCATCCATATCTTTAATTTGAAGAATGGTAGTTATATGTCTAAAATTTATTTGAATAGGCATTTCTTTGGAAATATTTTCAATATTTTCATCTAATTGAGAAAATTCATAGATTAATTTCTGTTTTGCAACTTCGCGTTCTTTAGCTTCTTCTTTACCATAAAAAATTCTTTCACATTTATCGTAGTCTTCGTAAAGTTTGAATACATCAGTGTCAAAACTAATTGCAAATTCTGTATTTGGTCTTGTACCAACAAAAAGATATCTTAGAATTTCAGGTTCGTAGATTTCTAAACAAGAATTTACAGTAATAACATTACCTGTTGATGAAGAAATTTTTCCACCAGCTCCTTTAATTCTAACAAAATCATACATTAAATAGCTTGGTGCTGTGTGTCCCCATATTTGTTCTGAAATTTTCTTTCCAGTATCATATGATCCTCCAACCGTAGAGTGATCTTTACCACCTGGTTCAAAATTAACATTTTCATATGCCCAACGCATAGGCCAATCTACACGCCATAATAATTTAGCATAACCTTTTTCTCTAAAATCGAATGTTTCTTCGTGACCACATTCACAAATAAACGATAAAGTATAATCACCATCTCTTTTTAGAGATACAAATGTATCTTTCATACATTTTGGACAGAAAATAGAAACAGGAAGCCAATCATCGGCCAGATCTTCTTTTCTATATTCATTAAGAATGGATTTAATAGCATCAGTATTATCAAGAGCTTTTTTTATATCTTCAGCATAATCACAGTTTCTATATTTTACTGATTGACGAATAAATTCTGGATTAATTCCTACTCGTGCAATAGATTCTTCAATATCTTTCATATGTTTTGAAGCATAGTTTTCTGTTTCTCCGAAAGGATCAGGCACATCAACAATACATTTTCGTAAATGTTCTTTTAACATATCTTGTTGAGGCATATTCGCAGGAACTTTTCTGAATACATCATTATCGTCCCAAGAATGAATATGTCTAACATTCTTTCCCATTCGCTTAAACGCTCTCTTCACTAAATCAACAGTAATGGTTTCTCGAAAGTTACCTATATGAATTACACCTGAAGGAGTAATTCCTGATGCGCAAGTATAAAGCTCTTTTTCACCGTGTTGAGCGATTGTTTTTCTAACTGCTCCAAAGGACCAGTGTAGAGAAAGTAAGTTATCATCTGTCATAGTGTTCTCACAGAACAGAGCTTGATTTATAAAAATAACGTAATTAAGAAGAAAATAGAAAGAAAAAAAAGAAAAAAATATTGTTATGTATTAAAGATCGTAAGTATTACTATGCTAAATTAACATTAACTGCTTTTGGACCACGGTCCCCTTCTTCAATATCAAAAGTTACTTCGTCGTTATCTCGAAGTTTTACACCATCTGCTACTCCAGACATGTGTACAAAATACTCTTTCTCATCATCTGAGACTACAAATCCAAAACCTTTGGATTCATTAAAAAATTTTACTTTACCATTCATTTTATTTAACCAATTTTTACTTATGTTTCAAAAAATACCCAAGAATTCCCAAATTCCGAGAACCAAGATAATATTGATTGAACAAGACGCAGATATGACTTCCTGCTTATAAAGCTACGTATTAAAAATGATAAAATTATGCTCGTCTAAGCACACGAATACTCCATCTATCATCTTTTTTAGATAATAATTGAGATTTTTCTTCATCTTTAGTAACTGAATCACAAACATCAAAATTGCAACCGTTATAATATTGAGCTAAATAAAACAGTGTTCCGGACTCAAATTTTTCAAAAAAATCATCAAATTTAATCACAACATTACCAACACGAAATTTCCTATTTGAAATACCAAAATAATGATCAAAAACATTAGACAAATAAACTTTATTAAAAACAGAATAATCAACTTCGAAACCTAAAGGTAAAGAACCAATAGTGTTTAAATGTAAAGAATGCTCTAAATTCATAAAATCAGCAACTAAAAGTTCCAAATTATCAATATTGTTTTTAAGTTTTGCATAATCAAGTTCATCGAAAAATTTGTTTCTAAAATAAGAATTAGATTCAAAATGTTCAAAACTAAATTTCGCCCCTATAAACGAAGTAATATCTCCTCTTTTAAGAGCTTCAATACGTTCTTTTCCATATTGAATTTGAAGTTCAGCATGATCAATCGCTAAAACTTTAGCACCTGATGCAACTAACATTAAAGGAATATCAAAAGATCCTGCAATAGAATAAATATAGTCAGAAGGACTAGGATTCAATCCTTCTTTAACAATATAAATATTCTCATTGGTTGATTTGTAAAGATTATCCATATCTGAAGTTGTTAAACCAATCATAAAATAACAAAATACAAATTCAAATATAAAGATTAGCTAAATATAGTAGAAAAAAGTAAAAAAACAAATAAAAAAATAAGAAAAAGTTGAGTGATTACTACTAATCTCGATTACTTCTAGGATATTTTGATTTCTTACTGGAAGGAGATTTAGTATATCTACCTGAAGGTCCGCTACTAGGACGTCCTCTTGGACTTCCACGAGAAGAACTATCAGATCGTTCACCAGAACTAGAACTTGCTCTTGGAGCTCCACGAGAAGAACTATCAGATCTTTCGCTAGGTCTAGAACTAGGTCTAGAACCAGGTCTACTCCCACTAGAAGGTCGTCTATCAGATCTTTCACCATCTCTAGGAGTTGATCTACTTCCTTGAGTAGGACGTCTAGATGAACCTCCTCGACTTCCGCCTCGAGAATCGCCTCTAGGGCCTCCTCTGCTTCCGCCTCTGGAATCTCCTCGATTTCCTCTTCGAGATTCAGTTGCTCTTGCGGATGAAGTTGTTCTACTTGGAGCTTTAATTTCCATAGTAATTTCAGGTTTATCTTTTTTCTGAATATCAAATTCTCTATAAGTATTTAACAATCTAGAAAAGTTATCATAATCTCTGTAGGTTAAAACATTAACTACTAAACCAGTTTTACCTGCTCTTGCAGTTCTACCAATTCGGTGAACATAATCGCCAGGTTCGTTTGGAATATCAAAGTTATAGATGTGAGTTACATCATTAATGTGTAATCCTCTTGCTGCAACATCTGTGCAAACTAAAACTTGATATTTTCCTTTGTGAAACTGATCAATTGTTAGTAATCTTTTTGCTTGGTTTAATCCACCATGGATTGCAGCTGCTTTGATATCATTAGCTTTTAGAGTATCAACAACCATGTCGACTCCTCGTCTAGTATTACAAAAAATCATAACTAAATCAGAAGTTTCTTGCTTCAATAAATGAACCAGTAAATCTTTTTTATTTTTAGAAGGAACATCATAATAAACTTGAGTTAATTTTGTAGGATCAACCATTTGTTCTGCTCGAACCAATATAGGATTGTTCATGTATCTTTGTGCGATAGATTTTGCAGGCCCATACATTGTTGCAGAGAATAATAAGTTCTGTCTTTTCTTTGGACATGCACTAATAATTTTCTCAACATCAGTTATGAAACCCATTTCAACCATTTTATCAGCTTCATCTAATACAACAATTTTTACATTAGACAAGTCCATTGTTCCTCGATTCATATGATCCAAGGTTCTACCTGGAGTCGCGATAATAATATCTGCTTTTTTTAGTTGTTTCATTTGTGGATTAATTGAAACTCCACCATAAATTGCAATAACATTAAGATTTTTATCAAAAGAAAGTTTAACAATCTCATCTTTTACCTGTTCAGCTAATTCTCTTGTAGGTACTAAAACAATTGCTTGGATTCCTTCTTTAGCTTCTGTTTTTTCAATAATTCCTGCTCCAAAAGCAAGAGTCTTACCACTGCCTGTAGCAGATTCGCCTATAACATCTTTGCCTTGTAAAATTAAAGGAATAGAATCTCGTTGTATCTGTGTTGGTTCTTCAAAGTTCAATCTTTTGATTGCGCTTAATAGTTGTTCACTTAAGTTAAAGTCTTCAAATGTAGTCATTTTTAATTGCCTCTGTACGTTATACTTATATGATCCAATAGAAAAAGCGAAAAGTATACGTTAAGCAATTACCAGTGCTCTCTCACTCACATAGTGTGTCGTGTAAAGGGAGAGTATTCAGCAACCCTTTATAAAGCTTTATATAAAATACAGATATAATGAATAAAAAATTAAGCTTTAGAAATCTTTTTAAGCAATCAAATTTTGAATTTGTGTATGAGAAGCTCTACGCTCAAAGGAGTAGGATTTGGATTAACGTCAGGAATTATTACAACTTTAGGTTTAATCATCGGACTTAGCTCAAGTACAAACTCTCAAGGTATCGTTCTAGGAGGAATTATTATTATTGCAATTGCAGATTCTCTTTCCGATGCATTAGGAATTCATGTTTCTGAAGAATCAAAAAAAGGTAGTTCAAAATCAGTTTGGAACTCAACATTATGGACTTTCATTTCTAAATTAATTGTCGCTCTTTCATTTATAGTTCCAGTTTTATTATTCTCATTATCAAATGCAATTATTTTCAGCATAATTTGGGGATTAGCATTAATAGGAATTTTTAGTTATTACATTGCAAAAAAGAATAAAGAAAAACCAGCACATGTTGTTCTTGAACACATTCTTATTACAATAATTGTAATTATAGCAACTCACTTTATTGGAAAATGGATTGGATCAAGTGCTTTATTCATATAATACTATTTAAGTATTATTTACTAGCAAAAAGAGAACAAATATTGTTTAAAATGTGCACTTTATGTAATAATCTATTATTCTCATATTGTATAAAATTTGTATGAGAAAAATCTTCTTCCTTTGGAATTTCCCAATTTTCATTCCATTCAGAAACAACATCATTTGTTCTGCCTTTTTCCAAATTTCTTTTAGTAAGAATTTTTTTATCAACATCCAAATAAATTAAGTGCCTATTAACAGGAATATATGATTTCTTACTCCCCGCAGAAAAAGGAAGTTTATAATCTGTAGAAAGTAAAAATTTACGAATATTATTATTTTCAGCACAAGAATCAATAACTACATTAAAACCATTCATAAGAAAATTTTGTTTAGCATAATTAAGAAGATGCCACATATAATTATTCTTTTCTTCGCCCCGAGTATCAATGTTTCTATCCATTAATTCAAGAACAGTTTTCCCATAAAGAGTTTCTCGAAAATCATCGGTTGATAATCTAACATAATCAAATTCTTCAGTCATATAATTAGCAATCAAAGATTTTCCTGAACAAGGATAACCTGTTAACACCACTAAGTCTGGACGATCCATAAAAGAGCAAAGTGCTTATGAGAATATAAAGATTTAGAAAAAGGAATTCTCTAAAAAGTAACTTTTTCTCTTTTAGAGTCTCTTTTCATGAAAGGATTAGGAATAAAAGAATAAACAGTCTCATTTTTTTTCCGGTCTGATTTTGCACAAACCACATATTTAGAATTAGCTGGAAAAATTGCAGTAGTACCTATTTTCTTAAAAACTTCCTCTTCACCTGAAGATAATTCTCTAAAAACTAAATCACGTTCTCCACTCAAACTCCAGCTACTAGAAGTTTGAAAATACACCATATATTTACCATCAGAAGATATTTCAGGATTAGAATAATATTTTGAAGCAGATTCTTTGATAATGATTTCTAAATCTTCTCCTATTTTTTTGTAATAAATACAATTTTGTTTATCACTATTATCGCCAGTAAATAATCCGGAGAAAACAAAAGATCCGTCATTTGCAACATCAACAGTCACATCAATATACTCATTTAAGTAATTTCCTTTTGTGAGAAGCGAAACATCTCCTCCCAGACAACAAAATTTCTCAGGAGTAGAAGACTCAAGAAAATTAACAAAAAGTAAAGAAACATCTTCATTTTCAGAACAATATTCAGGATGAATTATTAAAAATTGATTATTGTCTGATATTTCGAATAAATCAATACCATCAGTATATTGTTCATCAAAGTCATATAATTTTTTTTCGTTGTTCTTTTCAACATCAAATAAGTACCAGGAAGATGAGTTAACATTACCTTCTTGTTTTACGTAAGTAAGCTTAGTTTTTGAATCATCTACAAGACGAGGTCTAGAAAAATATTTATCTGAAGATTTCACAGAAGAGCTCTTTGAAGAATTTACATCATATAAGTAAATAGTAGATCCTGTTATTTTAGATTTATTTTTAGTATATGAGACAAAAAGAACATTTTCTCCATTATCAGAAATATAAGGCGAATGAGCATCTGACTCTTTACCATCATTTACACAAATTAATTTCTCATTAAGAAAATCATAAATAAAAATTTTATTATTTACAAAACAGTCATTATAATCATTGTTATCGCAAAAAACAAATTTTTCATTATTAGATAAACTCATACCCTTTTTGAAAGTATAATTCTTAGAATCATGAGTATAAGTTTTTATTTTATCACTTTGTTGAGAAAAAGATAATGTGCTGGCTAAAAATAAACTTAATACAGTCAACTCGACTTTTCTTATAATATCTGTTAGTCCCATGCATATCACATACTCTAAAGAAGCAAAGTGCTTATGAGAATATAAAGATTTAGAAAAAATAAAAGAAATTGTATGTTTATTCAACATACAATTTAAGTTCTTTAGGATTGTAATTCCAATCTTTAGCAACTCGACCTGTTCTCTTATAATACTTTACAAGTCTAAGAATTTTGGATTCTGTTAAAGTTAATCCTCTTCGTGCAGGTTGATCTTTATTGTTTTCTATCATATGTTCTTTAATTGCTAAAACTTTTTTCATCAAAGCCATTACGTCTTCAGGAAGTTTCTTTGTAAGATCTTTTTCTGCAAGAATTGCGCTTATTGATTTTCCTACGATTAATTTAACATCAGGAATTCCATATTCGTCTCGAAGATAAAGTCCAACTTGACTTGGTGTTTTCCCGTCTTTTGCGTATTTCGCAACAAGTAGTTCGATTTCCTTCGTTGAATATTTAATCCATGAAGGTACTTTCTTAACAGTAGGTTTAGTACTACCAGACTTACCTTTTTTTCCACTATGCATTCGTGCCATTTTTTATTTACCTTTTATTTTCAAAAGGTCCCGTAAAGCTTTGCTTTAAGGATACTTTGAATTTTTATTCAAAGTCCGTTAAAGTTTGCTTTAAGGATAACCTCGTATCACCAAGCCATCCTCAAAGGCACAGAAATTGTTGCCGGGTATGACTGAGTAATCAATTATGGTTGAGAAGTCAGGATTTATTTATAAATATACCTAAAACCACCACATTTATAAACAACGAATTCCAATTCAATAACATGAAACTATTCAATAACGAAAAAGGCGATATGTATAATATGCAACACGTCTTAAAAGGACTTGTCATAGGATTAATCATTGGTGCAGCAATTGTTTACTTAATGCATAAAGGAATCATTCCTATCAATCTACCTTAAACATTTGAATTAAACAAAGTAAGGCAGAGTGATAGCTCTATTTTCTAAATTTCAATCCATTGGTTAAGTTTATAAACGCTTACTTATTCCTCAACAAAACTATGAACGGCGTAATTGTTAACTACAAAGGCGGAAAACACACTCAAGTGGGTAATCAGATGATTATTATTCTTGAAGGAGTTTCCACAAAAGAAGACGCAGAGAAATTAGTAGGTAAAAAAGTCGTTTACAACACAGGTAAAAAAGACATTACTGGTGAAATTCGATCAGCTCATGGAAACAGCGGTGCTGTAAGAGTTCTTTTCGAAACTGGAATGCCAGGTCAATCTGTAGGTAAAGCAGTAACTTTAAACTAATTTAACTGAATATCAAAATAAATTCGCTCTAAGCGAGCAAGGAAAATAAAATGGCAAAACCATGAAAACTTGTTTTTCATTGGCTTGACATTTTGAATGAAATGAAAAATGGCAAGAGAAAAAGTATGCAGAACATGCAAAATCATCGTAGAGGGTGATCTTTGTCCAATTTGTAAAAAAGCTTCATTTTCAAACAACTTCAATGGTCGAATGATCATTATAGATGCAAAACGAAGTAAAATCGCACAAGAGAATAAAATCGATCACAATGGCGAATACGCTATCAAGGTAAAATAAAATGAATATTACTATCAAAGAACAAAAAGAAAACAAACTTCTTAATCGAACTGAAATTTCAGCGACTATGACTTTCGAAGGAACAACTCCTTCACGACATGACGTTCAAAAAGAAATTGCAAAAATTGCAAAAACTAAAGAAGATCTAACTATCATTAAAGACATTCAAACAGCTTTTGGTACTTGCAAAGCAACAATTAATGCATTTGTTTACGGTAGCGACGAAGATATGTTTGCAGTTGAAAGAAAGAACCTTGTTGAAAAACACGTAGGACGAGAAGCAAAGAAAGCAGAGGGTGAAGAATAATGGCTCCAGCACCAGCAAAAAAAACTAAAAAAAAATATAATATTAGTAGCATTTACGAAGGCGGAAAAGCTAAAAATAGATCATGCCCTAAGTGCGGTCCCGGAACTTTCCTAGCAGAACACAAAGATCGAAGAACATGTGGTAAATGCGGATATTCAGAACGAATTTGATATCCATAAGGGTAAAAGCCCGTTGGTGCCAAAAAACATTTATTTTTTGAGCATTTTCTTATTAATTATTAATATTTTCTTGGCGAAGCTCTATTCTCAGTTAAACTAATAACCTAAATTTAGTGGCCACAATCATCACCACAACTTATTTTATATTCTCCTACTTATTCTTAACTAGGAGGAAGAACCATGACTCAAACAATTTACAGAAAAATCATTCAAAATACACCCTCAGAACTTCTAGAAGAAGTAAAACAAAATATCAAAAAACACAAAGATATCAGAGGCTCAAAAGAATACCTATCAGACGTTCTTGCATTCGGACAATCATTCGATCCATTCATATCTCTAAGAAATATTCATTTACACAAAATACAATATAATTTAGATCCTAAAAAACTTCAAGAAAAAGATAGAAAAAAAGGAAAAGTAAACATTCCGATAGCAAAAACAACACAAGGAAGAGAACTTGTTAACATGGCATTGTTTCTAAGAAATGATTTAGATGAAGATTATATTATTGGCTTCCCTGCATTTAGAAAAATCGCAAACTCATTCGGATTTAGCAGCATTGAAGATGTAACACCACATAAAACATATGCAGAAGTAGAAGCACATAAGAAAAACGCATCAAACGAAGCAGAAAAAGAATTCGCAACAACGGTTTCTCAAATTAAAAAAGATCCTAGTTTAATTAATACAGTTCAAAGCATTGTAGAAAGAAGACAGGTTCAACAACTTTTAGATTTAGATGCAGAAAAAGAAAAAGCATTAACATACATAAACGATCTATTATTATCTCAAAGAAATAAAACAGATTCATACGATTATTTATTTTCCCTAAGAGGAGGATTATTCAGTCAATTAAAACAACAAGAAAATACTCTTCCACCAATTCTTCTAAATTATTTATATGAACTTACAGATAAAAATACTGAGTTACCAGTAAACGAACATATTTACAAAACAAATGTTCTTAGAGCATATGTCAGTTTACACCAACCAATAAAAACATCAATTGCAATTGGTGATTATATAGATGACATAGAGTATATCAACTCTTTAGAAGATAATAATAAATTGAAAAAATATTTTTCAACAGAATCATTAACAGACATTGCAGATTTAATTTCTAGTGAAACAACAACACTTGCAAATGCAGGAAGAGTTCTTAGAAAAACAAATATACAAAATGCAAGAAGTGAAATGACTAAAAATTATCTTAGTAATAATCCTAAACTAAAAAAAGATTTAGATGAAATACTTAAAGATACAAAAGAATTATTTTTAAAAAATAATCAATGGTTAAACGCATCAACAAGTGTTCCAATAAAACACATTAAAGATTCTGAAAAATCAGAAACGCTTAGAATTCTTTCACGAGATGACTACAAAGCAATCATGGAAAGACATCGAGGAGAATACAGTAGTAAATCAATTGATGAATTAATTCAAAGTCAAAACATTACTGCAAACATTGATGAAATAAATAACATAGTTGTTGCGAAAAGAAAACTAAATATTTATAATGATGATAAATATGCACCAAATCTAAAAACAGAAGATGCAATGATTAGAATGGCGCCATGGAGAAAAGGAAAATTCTCACCAACCGAATATGCAAGCGAAGAATTTCAAATGGAATTTGCAGAAATTATGAATAGACTTGAAGACCAAAAAGAAGAGTTCAAATTTTTCAATCTAGATACACGAGATATTTACAAAGCAGCAGAAAATAAATTATACAGTAGAGAATTTGCAGAAAGAATTAACAAATCATTAGATAAAATTAAAGATTTAGTTTCATACAACAATGAAATCAAAGAACTAAATGAAGAAGCTAAAAAAGTTAACAATCATCATCTTGTTATGAAACCTAATTCTGGACATTACTCCAGTAATAAAGATTTCAAATATTTAAGTTCCGCAATTGTAAACAGAATTAAATCCACAGCAGAAGTAAAAGAAAGTCTTGAAGTTCTCGAAGGAATTGTTGACGCAAGCAAAATCGAAGAAGCAAAAAAACAATACAGAGAACTCACAACAACACATAGAAACTGGAAATGGAATTCTAAAGTTTACAACGGGCAATTCGAAGAAGGAATATTAAATGCTCAATGGAGTAAGTTTGATGAAAGCAAAGGAGAATATCGAGCAACGGAAAACAATATTGAATACATCAATAATCCGCAAGTATTTGTTGATACAATTATGCAGTTTATTCCTGTAAGCGAAGACCTTATTGAAAAAGCTCAACACTTAACAAGTTTCAAAGCAAAACCTAAATATAAAAATGCAGGAATTAAACAAATCGATGGAAAAACTTGGGGCGCATTTCAAAAAGCAACAACAAATGATTTTATTGATAAAGATCTAGCTAAAAGTATTGAAGTATTGTATGATAAAATTCAGGGATAATTTATTCCTGTAATTTTTTCGCATCGTGATTAAGAATAAACTTCATTTTGTCAACAAACTCATTTGCTTCTTTGATATAAGCATCAATATCGCTACCAGACATTTTCACAAGTTGATGATGTCCAATATCTCTAGATAATTTATAGAATTTATTTAAAGTGTCAACATATTTCTTTTCTATTAATCTTTTTCTAACAAAATGATCTTCTAATAAACGACCAACGTGGTGTGGTGCTCCTGGAACAACATCAATATGCATCAATGCAGCATGCGCAGCATCAATAACAGCCCAGTATAAATCCACAATTATATCAAGAAATCTTCTTTCTGCTCTTCGAATAGTTTGAGGAGCTCGTAAATAGTAAGCCCATACTGCTTCTTTTGTCGGTCGGATTCGACCTTGATCAAGGAGGCCTTGAATTGGCGCGAAGAAACCTTCGTCCATAACTGCTTTTCCTTCTCGAATCATGTTAACAACAATTGGATCTCCGCTTCGGAGGTAATCCCAGAATTGACCTAGGTGCATTGTTGTAATGTGAAAATTATTTGAAATTCCTGATGCACAATTTTCAATGATAACTCGTAATGAAGTAACTACTTCTTTCGATAGTACAATAGAAATGTCATTTAGAATGAGAAGAACGTCTATATCAGAGCCTTGTTCTTTTGCTCCTCTTGCTGCACTCCCAAATAAAATAACTGATTTTAGAAGGTCGTTGAGCTCTTCTTTGAGTTTTGTTGCGAGAGTCTGAGTGAGTTGTAAATCTACCTCGTCAAAATGATATTCAACGGGTCGCTTCTTATATTGAAAAGAAATTTCTACCAATCATCACACCTCAAATTTATGAGAGGTGCTGAAAAAAAACTTTTTTTCATTCACCTCTAATTTATTAGAGGTCCCGAACAATTTATTGTAAGGATACCTCTTGTCTTTACGTTAGCTTTAATTATTTATAAACTTGTCCCAAACTACTCTAGCTTGGTTTCGCTCCAAAGATTCCAATCATTTGAAGGATTATACGCACCAATAATGTAATTAGGAGGTGCTCTATAACCTGCAGCTCCGCCTAATCCTGAATAAATATTACCAAAAGCATTACCGCCACCGCCACTTGATCCAAAATAACCAGCACTTGGACCCATGCTCGCACCGAATGAACTCCATAAAGCATATTGACCTCTTCCAGGTTCAATACTATCTTCTTCGTGACCTTCGGAAATAACATCTCCTTTGAATCCTTTAGCTTGTAATCTTTTAACAGCTTCTACTGTCGGGAAAATTCCTTGTCCGACAGGTAAGTGTCGGTGATCTCCAGTCATACTGTCTACAACTTGGACTCCTCCAACAACATCAGCTTCGCCTAATCTATCCATTTGATTAACAAACCATTTGTTGAATCGATTAAGACGTTTTTCTTCAGACTCATCTTTCTTACCAGGAAAATGATTATACCACATTGACAAGTGAGCAGTATCTAACATTCCAGAAACGTGTTGCTTTGCAAGTTTTTTCATTTGGGAATCATTGTACTGACTACGATAACGAGGATCGTCCTTCATCATCTGAACCATATCTTTTCTAGACTGTTGAATAATTTTAATAAATTCTTCAGGATGACCACCATAACCTTGAGGCCAACCAAGTTCAGGACCAATATGAATTGGTTTTGCTATGTCAAGATTCTTTTTCGTTTGCTCCATCGCATAAATTCCTAACTCAGCATATGATTTTGTTGTTTTATCAAGAGCATATTTTTCTGCAGTGGTAATATTTTGTATTGAATCCCATACTCCTGATGCTTGAGCGTCTGCATTAGCACTTATTTCTCTAGAATATTTCAATGAGTGTTTTGTTTCTTCAATTGAATCTTGAAGTGCTTCACTCTTTTTCTTATATTTTGTAGGTAAGAATTGACTTCCTCCTGAAATAGGAGATTCAGGAACTAGAAGACCTAGTTTTTGTAAATCTTCTTCTGATTTACCTTTCTCAAGTTCTTCATACTCTGATCTTGCACGTACTAAATCTTTAAGTTCATCTGCTTGTTTAGCATATCTTTGTGAGAATTGCAATGACTGTCCTTTTTGTTGAATAAATTGTGTTTCTAATTGTACTCTT
The DNA here is from genome assembly GCA_964428445.1 of uncultured Methanosarcinales archaeon. Lineage (GTDB taxonomy): Archaea > Nanobdellota > Nanobdellia > Woesearchaeales > SKGA01 > SKGA01. Next base: position 13,124 of record CAYRYC010000016.1, read on the forward strand.
TGAAACCATTCTTCGGGAGAAAGCCATTTACTTTTATCCAAAAGTTCTTCTTCGTTTCTTTTCTGAGCATAATCTTTAAACTCAGTCCAAGTCATTTTTTGAGCCTTGAAATCACTTTTCTTTTTATCCCAAACAGGAACTCTTTCAAGAAGAAATTGTTGACTATTTGCATCTCCAACAAGTTTATTTCCTTCATCATCTAAGAAATCACCAGGATTAACAGTCGCACCATTATGATCTACAAAATGTTCTTTTGCTTTAACCCATTCAGGAACAGCAATTGTTGGAACTTGCGCAGCACTAAACTGCATTATAGATCCTGTTCTTTGATCAACAAGAGTTTTTACAGTATCTCGGTTTTCATCGTAACCTTCAAAGTCAATGAAACCTGTTGTATCACTATCATGAAAAGAAGCATCAGCCATGTTTCTTTGGAACTCTTGACTTAAAACATCAACACCGCCACCGAAACCTACTTCTGCGTTAAAATTAATTACATCTTTAATATGTCTAATATCGCTCCGACGTTTTTGTTCGTTGAAACCTCTTTGACCATCAAAGCCATTCATATTATTAGTACTTGTTGGTAACTCAATACCTTGAACCTTAGCACCACTTACTTGAAGAAGTTCTTTCATTGCTTGTCTTTGTTCTTTACCAATACTTGAAACTCCTCCACCCATAGCAGCATTAAGATCAGTCTGTAAAGTTAACTGCATCAATCCAGAACCTTGTCTAATAGCAGCAACCATATTTTGCAATACATTTACTTGACCATTTGCTCCTCTTTCGCCAATTGTTACACCGAGTTGACTAATAGGAACTATAGGATCAGAAAGTTTTGGTCCTCCTTCGGAACCAGCACCACCAGCACCACCATTTAGAAATCTATTTTCTTCCTGTGGACCTAAGTATCTGTCTAATTGTGCAAAATAATCTTCAGCCATAAATTTGTCTCACCGTTATGTATTCATTCAGGAATTCTTTATTTATAAATATTAGTAGTTTACGAATAGATTACCATTCGAGAAAATAAATTTTAATAAGAAAAAAAGGCCTTCACCCGACTTAGAATTGAGTTGGGGGGATAAAGTAAGAGTGAAGGCGCAAGGGAGAAATGAAATTTCTCAAATTGCTTGCAAAAATATAAAGTAAAAAAAAAAGAATCCCTAGGAAAAATTCCCAGGGAATTCATGCGTTAGTTCTTTCAGAGGAAATACCTTACCTGAATGGTAGTATTTATCTCAGTACTTCAATGCCTAGCTCGTTTGAGAAATCTTGACGCTGTTGCGCTTGTTCTCTTGCTGTTTGAGGTCCTACTAGCCAAGGCGATTTAACTCCAGTAATGATTGTCATTACTGTTAGTTTTCCTTTCATCTCATCACTAACTCTAGCTCCCCAAATAACGTTTGAGGAATCATCCATAGATTCTGTCACTAATTCACCAATTCGGTTTATCTCGTCGAGTGTCATATCATGTCCACCGTGAATCTGGATAATTGCACCTTGTGCGCCTTCGTAGCTGATGTCAAGAAGAGGATTGCTTAATGCTCCTTTTACTGCTTCGTCTACTCTGTTGTTTGTGTCGGAAGAACCTACTCCAATACTTGCTACTCCACCAGCTGTCATAACTGCTTTTACGTCTGCAAAGTCTAGGTTTACTAAGGAAGGTACTGCGATTGTTTCAACAATTCCTTTAATCATAGTTGCTACTAGTTCGTTTGCTACTGCAAATGCTTGATTAACTGGTAAGTTACCTGCAATTTGTACTAATCGATTGTTGTCGATTACGATTACAGTGTGTGTATTTTGTCGTAGTTGTTGTAGACCAAATTCTGCTTTGTCTACTCTTGCTCTTTCAATTTTGAAAGGCATTGTTACGGTTCCGATTACGATTGCTCCTGCTTCTTTGGAAGCTTTTGCGATAACTGATGCTGCACCTGTACCGGTTCCACCACCCATACCTGCACATACGAAAACCATATCTGCTCCTTTTACGGATTCTTTGATTTCAGAAATTGCTTCTTCTGCTGATTCTTTTCCTACTTGTGGGAAACCACCTGCTCCGAGTCCTCGGGTTAGATCTTTTCCTAATAAGAATTTCTTATCAGCTTCAATCATATTAATGTGTTGTAGGTCAGTATTACAAGCAATAATTTCTGCTCCTTCAATACCTTTTTTGTAGAGCCAATTAGTCATGTTTCCACCTGCTCCACCAACACCGATAACCTTGATGTTTGCTTGTCCGACTGACATTCCGTCGAAACCTTGTTGTTGTGATGTTTCTTTTGCTGCGTTTACAATAAAGTCCATACCCATTTTAATTCCGTCCCCCTAAATTTTTTATTTAGGATTTTTTTATGGCATCGTGTGCCATTAAAATAGCAAAAAGCGAATTAATTCAATTTGTCTTTTACTAATTTTTTGCATTGAGAAGGCTAGCGCTGACTATGACATCTTCGCTCGTTTTTGAGTTGGCACCTCACACAGTTGCCCACACCCGAATTGATTTCGATTGTTTCTCAAACACCCATTTCAAGCAATACATTTGGTATAGAATGTTGAGTATATAAAGATTACTGTTCTAGAAAATCTATTTCCAATCAGTAGTTACGAACTGATTCAGACTCAAAAAGGATCTTCTTTTTGCCAGGATATAGACCCATGGAAGACATCTGATTGTACTGATCTGGCGTTAATGTAAGCAGAATGAGGTTGAATTTGTACTTGTCAGACATATATAGTGCGTTTCGTTTAATTGACTCCGTATCCATCTCTTCACCAATAACTAACACATTAGCACTTTTCTTTTCTTCTTTACCGTGTAAAACAATCATTTGTACGCCATCGAACTCTTTTATAGACCTGATGAACTCAGCAACAGCAGATTTACGGTCTTGGAACAAATCAAGGAGAAATCTATTAGCCTCTATATTAAAGTAATAGAGTTTGAACTTCTTAACATGCTCTATCTCTATAATATCATCATCAACCAACCTATTGAGTAATCGATGAACAGTAGCAGGCGGAAGTCGTGTTTGCTTAGCAATTTCACGCAAGTAATATTTTTGATCATCGTGATTTATAAAGAACTTCATAAGCTTCAGCAATGAAGGGGCTATTAGAGCCTCAAGAATTTCACGTTTAACCACCATATTACAAGTGTAATATTCCATCCTTTATAAGTATTTCTCGTTTTTGGAACAATGTTCCAAATATGATAGACTGTTCCACTTATGGAATATTGTTCCAAATCTGGAATTTACTTATAATTGCGCCATTTCAAAGTAAATGAACGCAGTTATCTAAAGGAAAATTTAAATACTACTAAGTAGTTGTGATAATATGGCATCTAAAGCATCCATATGGTTAACTATAGCAGCTTTAGCTATAACAACACCAATATTCTCGCAAACAAAAAAATATTCTTTTGATGAACTAGATAGTCTTAAGGTTCATAATCCTAAAGAACTAATTAAAAATATTGTTAATAAATCGTTTAATAAGAAATTCATCAAAAAATATGGAGATTTTTTACAAGAAATGGGAGATAGTTGTTTATCTCGTCATGGAGGAATATTTACTCTAAATAAAATGTATACTTTGTTGCCTAAACAAGCATTCAAAAAAGATCCTGGATTT
>CAYRYC010000017.1:0-15198 GCA_964428445.1 uncultured Methanosarcinales archaeon
CTATTAAGCTTATTTCTATGTTTTCTCCTTATTTTCACCCATAAGCTTTATAAAGAATCAATACCTCGTCTATGAAAGGTGGGGTGAAGAATTCACTTCTATATAATTACGAGAAAATAATAATTTTCTCTATTTGCTAAAGTACTTGTGTACTTTATCAACAATCATATTGAGGACTGATTAATCTATGGCGACTAAAAAGAAAGCTGCGAGAACCGCGGTAAAAAAATCTAATACGAAAGTAAACAAAAAGGCTGTTAAAAAACCAGCTAATAAACCTTCTACTACTACCAAAAGTGGCATAAACAAAAGTGGCACAAGTAAAAAATCTAAACCAGCTAATAAGAAACTTGCTAAAGCATCTAATAAGGCTGTTGCAGTTGCAAAACCTGAAGGTGGAAGCGAGTTAGATAAAGTTATAGCACAATTACCTGATGATCAAAAAGCAAAGCTTGAACATATCAAGACTGTTGTTGAAAATTTCCAAGAGAAAGTTGTTCATCGACTAGAAGGTTATGTTATGGGTATATCTCTTCTTCCTCCAACTAAAGATGATAAAGGAAAAGAAGACAAAGAATCAATTAACGTCCTAGTCCTCATAGACGATAAAGATTCTAATAAGATGCCTAAAGAAGAATTGCATGAGAGAGTTCAGAAAGTCGCTGATGAAGTCGCTCAGGCTATTGATAAACATCTTAAACCTAAAACAACTCTACTTACCGAAGTCTGGCAACAATGCTACGACGGAAAATCTGAATTATTACAATTAATTGCTATGAGTGCTATTGTCTATGACACTGGTATGCTCGCTGCGATTAAGATTGCTGAAGTTCACAAATCTATGGTTCTGAAGAAATTCGAAAAATACATTGTATCCTATGTTCTTGCGGGAAGTTTAACCCAAGGTAGAGCTACTCCTGACTCTGACGTTGATGTCTTTGTAGTTATTGATGATACTGATGTAAAAAAGATGACTCGAGCTGAGCTTCGAGACAAACTTCGAGCTATTATTATCCAAATGGGTGGTGAAGCTGGAGAGATGACTGGTATTCGTAACAAAATTAACATCCAGGTTTACATTTTAACTGATTTCTGGGAAAATATCAAAGACGCAAGTCCTGTTATTTTTACATTCCTTCGTGACGGAGTTCCTTTCTACGACAGAGGAGTTTTCATGCCTTGGAAACAGCTATTGCAAATGGGTAGAATCAAACCAAGTCCTGAAGCAATTGACATGTACATGGGATCTGGAAAACAATTCATTGATAGAATTGAAATGAAAGTTAAAGAAATCGTTATGGAAGATTTTTTCTGGGGATTATTAACTCCTTCACAGGCTGCTCTGATGATGTATGGTATTCCACCTACAACTCCTAAGGAAACTCCTGAAGTTATGAGAGAAATTCTTGTTAAAAAAGAAAAATTACTAGAAGATGAATACGTTCAAACTCTTGAACTGGTTTTAAAAACAAGAAAAGAATTCGAACACGGAACTAGAAAAGAATCTTCTGGAAAAGAATTAGATGATCTTATTAAAAAATCTAAAGCCTATCTAAAACGTCTGGAAAAACTTTTCGAAGAAATTCAAGAAAGAAAAGAACAAGAAAAAGTTCTTCACATGTATGAAAACATTGTAACTATTATTAGAGATGTTCTTCGACTTGAAGGTATTGATAAAGTTGATGAGAATGACCTTGAGAAGCTCTTTGTAGAGCACATTATCAAGAAAGGCCATATTTCTCAAAGATACGATAGACTCTTTAAAGAAATGCTTAAAGCGAAAAAAGATTACGACTCTGGAAAATTAACCAGACAAGAAGTTCATGACGCGATAAAATCTTCTAAAGAATTAACTAATGTTTTAATTGATCACATTCAAAGAAAACGTGGACAAGAATTAGAGAAAACTAGAATCAAAGTTAAGTATGGAAATACTTTTGGTGAAGTTATTCTTCTTGGCGATATTGCCTATGTTATTTCCGACATGGATAATGATGATAAGCGAAGAGTATCCAAGGCTAAGATTTCAAAACACGGAACTTTGATCGATCGAAAAGAAGTTACTCTAGAAGAATTAGAAGAAGCACTTATGGCTACGGATATTCCTCCTAAAGTTTTCATCAAAGGAGCTTTATTTGAAGACCTAAAGAATATCTTCGGTCCTGATATGGAAATTCTGATGAAATATTAATTTTTTTTTATTTATTTAATTCTTTTTCTATATATTTAACAAATTTATTATTTTTATCTACGAGGATATTTTTTGGAGTGATTGCTTCATCACTAAGTTCAAAACTTATAATAATAATTTCGTCGCCTTTTTTTATTAGATGTGCTGCTGCGCCGTTCATACAAATAGTTCCTGATCCTCGTTCTTCAGGAATAATATAGGTCTCTAATCGAGCACCGTTTGTATTATCAACAACAAGAACTTTTTCTCCATGCCACAAATCTACTTTGTCGAGCAAATCTTGATCGATGCTTATGCTTCCTACATAGTCTAAATCTGCCTCTGTAACAATAGCTTTTTGAATCTTAGATTTAAGGAGTTCTCTCATAGCTCTTTATTATGGAATACTTCTATTTAATGATTGTGTATGGGCGTTCAGAAGCTTTAAATACTAGAAACGCCTAACTAATAATATATTTGGGGTGTCCTTAAAGCTAAGCTTTACGGGACCTTTAAAAATATTTAAAGGGAATACAATGGATAGACAATTTATACAAATTTCAGAAATTATGTCGCCAAAACCAGTACTTGTAAATGCTGGCTCAACAATTACAAAAGCTGCTGAGATTATGGGTCAATTTCAAGTTGGTAGTTTAGTTGTTATGGAAAGAGAGAAAATTGTTGGTTTAATGACAGCCCATGATGTAATATTCAAAGTTGTAGCTAAGTCTAAAGATCCTTCTACTTCAATTGTTGACGAAGTAATGTCAAAAAGAGTTATTTCTATTTCCCCTGAAAAAACAGTTCAAGACGCAATGCAGATTATTAATGAAAATGACATTAAACAAATGCCTGTTACTCAAATGGGAAAACTTGTTGGTTTTATTACCATGAAAGATATTCTTAGAATAGAACCTACTTTAATGGATATGGCTATTGATACGATTCGTTCCGAAGAACATAAAAGAAAAGAATACTTGGAAGGTTTAGCTGACCGAGGAGCTTTTGTTGAAGTTGATGAAATCTTAGAAAAATCTACTGAAGAAGAATAATTAAAATTCGTAAGAAATAATTTTTGTTTGATCTATCCAAATGTTCGGACCTTTCTTAATATCTTCTGGTAAAAATACTCCTTCGTAGACATACAAAGTTCCTTTGAATTCTTTTTTTAGTTTCTCAATGAATTTGTCTGTGAAGAAATGATCTGCGAATGAGAAAATGAGATCTACTTTTCTGAAAGAAAACTCTTCATAGTCTTGATGAACAAATTCTGCGTTTGTTCCTAGAATTAAATTGTGTTCAATACTTTCTTTAACAAGTTCGGTGTCAATTTCAATTCCAGTTGATTTGGTATAGTTCGATGCAAGAATATTAACTCGACCATCGCCAGAACCGATGTCAACAAAGTGTTTTTTATTTACTAAACCTATTTTATGAAAGAATTTGTCTATAATATATAGATCGCTGGTTCCGAAAATACCTTTTTCAGTATTTCTAACGATATTTCCTCTCTTAGCATCTAGATTCTCGAAATAATCGATTATTTTCTGTGTTTCTTGGAACATAAGGGCTTCAGACTGCCTTGTATTTTTAAATACTTTGAAAACATTCTTAAATAAGCTTAATTTACTACTTTTACAATGAAGAAAATTATTCCTTTAACGATTTTAGTCGGACTATTTTGGACAGCAAACCTTAACGCTCAAGAATCTCCTGATTCTCTAAGTTTCAAAGAAGCTGAGAAGTTCTATTTAGCAAAGATTGATGCAGATGATAAAGATTCAGAAGCTTATGCTAATCTTGGAAATTTATATCTAAAAGAAGAGAAGTTCTCCAAAGCTATTGAACAATACACAAAAGCAATTGACATATATCCATATGACCCTAATTTCTATGCAGGAAGAGGAGAAGCTCTTGTAAAATCTGAAGAGAATGCTTTATTAGCAATTAAAGATCTTAAGAAAACTCTTACAGCAAGTAAAGAGTATAATAATTCAGAACTAGCAGAGCTTAATCTTCTTTTAGCAAAGGCTCATAATTCTTTAAGTAGTAATTTAACCGATGAACATGGTAGTATATCTTTTGAATATACAACAATATCTACTAAGTATGATTCTACAAATTCAGAAACTGCCTATCAAAGAGCAGTTTATTTTGATGAGAAAGGATTTCCTGTAGAAGCTAATGTAGAATTTAAAAAAGCCGTTAGATTAGATTCTGAAAATAAAGTCTATAAGGCTGAACTGGTTCGTTCGGATAACTATATAGCTCGTCATTTTAAGACTCAATCAGATTATGATCAATATGAACAACGTAATCTAATAATTAAGAAAAAAGAATAGAGAAGTTTTATTTTATTTTTTTCTTATCTTTTTTTGGAATAAACTTTTTTTCAGACATTATGCTTCTTCCTAAATTTTTCTCTAAGTCTTCTTTTGCTCTTCCAGCAATAGAACCGCCCTTATTGGCTGATTCCTGACATTCGTCTAGACCTTGAGAGTCAACTTCTTTAGTTATTTCTGTAGTTGATTTCTCTCCCAACATAGTAAATATTAATTCTAAATCAGTCATGTGGTCTCTAAGATTTTGCTTTTTTAGTTGTTTGAATTCTTTGTACTCTCCAATAGTCTTACCGAAAGTAGCTTTAGAGATTTCGTTCGTTAAGATTGAGAATTCTTTTTCTGTTTGAATCTTTCTGTTTTTCCATTCATCTGTTAGTTCTTGTCGAATAGCTATTCCTCTTAGACGTTTGTCTATCCATTCTTTTGGATAACCTTTAAGTTCGTAATATGTTTTTATTCTATTTTGACCTAGCTCAGGATTTTCTATTTCTTCAACTCTTTCATAACCAACTTGTGCGAGCCATTGTTTGAAAGGTTCAGCTTTCTTAGAAGGAATTGACTGAATTATACGAAATAATGATTTAGTGTTTGCACAATCAGTTGCATACAATTTATTATCTGAGGATGGTAATTTCAGTTGTCGACAATTTGTCGATAACTCAATATCGTTTTCTAATTCTCGTTTTTTTAGTCTATACCAGTAATCTTTAGCATCTTTACTCTCTGTTAGTACAGCAACTACATCAACGACCGAGAAGAACCATTCATCATTATGCCAAATTCTTCGAATTTTCTGGTCTTGAAAGATTATTAATTTATTTTCGCTTTTCATAAAATAAATTTGATTTGTTTTCTTTAAATAGCTTGTTTCAAGCTGTCCAGTGACTAGTGATGATAGACTTTTTAGGACATTCATTTATAAAGGAAAGCTGTTTCTTAGAAATCCATGGGATTCGGAGATTTACCACCAATAGAAAAGACTCAGGCATATCTTGATGCTGCTTTCAAAAAAGCTAGAGAGCGATCTAGAGAGTACAATCTTTCTGAAAAGGAAAAGAATCCTTTGAGTCGTGAAAAAACCCTTGCAATTTTGAAGATTGCAACTGTTAAAGATTATCTTTCTTCACGATTCAATACGATCATAGATAAATATCCTAATTTCGATAATTTGACGGAATTTTATACGCAACTGCTTAAGTTAACATTAGATTTCAAGCAACTCAAAAAATCCTTAGGAACAATTGCATGGAGCGTAGGAAAAATTCATGAATTAAGTACAGATAGTATCCGAAGAATTAAACGATGCATGGATCCTTCCGTAGTTGGAGAATACTTGCGTAAATACTACGGACGAATCGGTTCTGTTCTAAGACAAGCAGAGAAACAAATGATTCACCTTCACATGATGCGGCAAGTCATGCGAGATTATCCTTCAATTAAAGAAGATGAGTTTACCGTTTGCATAGCAGGATTTCCAAATGTAGGAAAATCAACTTTATTATCTAAAATAACTCCGGCGAAACCAGAGATAAAAGCCTACGCATTTACAACAAAAAAATTAAACCAAGGTTATGCAAACAGAGCAGGACGGAAAATTCAATTTATTGACACTCCAGGAACTCTAAACCGTCTTGAAAAGATGAATCCTGTGGAGAAAGTTGCCTATCTAGCAATGAAGTATGTTGGTAAATACGTTGTGTTTATTTTTGACATAACAGAAGAATCCTATTCTCTAAAAGATCAGACAAAGTTGTTCGAAGCTGTGAAGCGATACGGAAAACCAATTGTTTGTTATCTTTCTAAAACTGATTTATTGTCCGATGAACAGATCGAAGGATTTACTAGACTCTTCGAGAAGAAGAAGGTTGAGCTGATGACAGATAAGGATGATCTAATGAGTTACTTGTGGGAAAAGCTCGGGTAAACTATATTTTCTCGTAACATTTATAAATATACTTTCTTATTTTTAATAAGAGATAATAAATGGAATTAACAAATTTTGTTGAAAAAGTGCGAGACAGATTTAAAGCAATTTCTAATTTAAAAAATCTTTCTGAAAAAGAATTTCAGATCCAATGTACTGATATTCTCTTAAATGACAACAAAAAAGCATTTATGGAATATCCGTTCCCTAATTCTAAAGAAAAATGCGATATTGTAGTAACAGAAGATGATTGTACAAAAACAAAAATATGGATAGAAATTAAACCTATTTGGCCGTATCCAGATAGTAATTATTGGTCTCCATCTAAATTTATAGGTGAAGAACCTTTCAAGAAAGATATAGATAAGTTAGCTAAAATATCCAAAAAAAATAAGTCGTGGTTTTTGGTAATTTTATTTTCTGAAGAAAAGACATTAAATCTTTTAGAAGTACAAGAACCTAAAAAAGGAAAAAAACTTTCATCAAACCAAATAGTAAAAATAACTTCTAAATGGGCGAATAAAACTCCAGATAAGATAGAATCTTTTAATGTTGATAATATATTTTGTCATTTGATCTTATGGCAAATTTAGAGATTATACTTCTTAAACATGTTTAAATAGTCTTAAGAATAAAAACTACCCTTATATTCTTGGTAAATCAACTAAAGTTCGTTGATTATTTTTATTTTCAAATAGGCTGATAAGTTTTTCTTTTTCTATTTGAATTTCTGGTGTAAAATTTATTCTTTTTTCTTCAGCGTATGGGCAATTTATTGGCGTTATCGAACCTTTACTTTTTCTTTCAAGTAATAAATCTTTGATGTCGTTTTTTAATCTTATACAAAATCTACATCTACCATCAAAGCCAATACCTTCAATTTCTATTTTTCCTTTTTCTTTAAATTGAACTTGTCCTCTTATTGTTTCTTTTGTTTCATCAACATCTAATAAGTCTTTAATTAAAACGTCAATGAGTTCATCATCAACTCCTTCAATTTTTAATCCACAGGTTATTGGGAAACTCATTTTATGACGCCTCGTAGAAATTTTGTTGTTCAATTTCTTTAATATCTTGTTTTATTATTTTTGCTAATCGTATAGGATAATAACATGCTTTATGTGCGGGGTATCTTAGTGTTTTCCAACCTGCTTTTGTTGAATAGAAATCTCTTCTTCTATCGGTTTCTTTTCCTTCTTCTGTTTCGTGGCTTGGGCCATCAATTTCAATAATTATTTTTTTATTTTGAACTGTTAAGTCCACTGTTTTTTTAATAAAATCTGTTTGAGAATTGGTTTTGATTCCTTCTTTTTCAAGAGCAATTCTAATACGATTTTCACTTCTATTTAATTTTGTCTTGTTACTTCTCGTTTCAAAATACTCTTTAGTGTTCATCTTTTACTGCCTTTTTTTGTTTTTGATGATTTTCTTTTTTCTTTTGATTCTTTGTCTTTGTATTTTTTAGCAAGTTTTTCTATTTCTTCAGGATCTTTTGCGGCAACGTGGCCTAGTTCTTGAAGAGCTTTATCAAATAATGCTTGAAATGAAATATCATTTTTATCAATAAATTTCATTTGAGAAGGATAGAGTCTAAGGTTTGCTCTGCAAATTCTTCGTTCTCTTTGAGGTCTGTTTTTCACGTCTTCTAATTTCATTTTTTTACTCCGCGCTATATGTACGTACGATTTGTAAGTACGTTGTACTTTATAATTGTTTCTTTTTGTATCTCCTAGCCAGTAGTAATGGTTTGTAGAACCCAAAAAGCTATATATGTGCTGAATTTGACTATTACAATGGCTCTTCTATCTAAATCTAAATACATTCTCGGGCTTCAATGTCCGAAACTACTCTGGGTTGCAATCAACGCTAAACAAAGAATGCCTAAACCTGATTCTGCAACTCAGCAGAAATTTGACATAGGAACTGAAGTCGGAGAACTTGCAACAAAGTCCTTCGAAGAAGGCGTCCTTGTTCCTCAAGAAGGCTTCATTGAAACAATTAAAGCAACAATTCCTTTGTTGACTAAGAGAATTCCTCTTTTCGAGCCTGCGTTCATGATTAACAATCTATATTCTCGAGCGGATGTTCTAGTTCCTGTTGAGAATGGTATGTGGGATATTGTAGAGGTTAAATCTTCAACCAAGGTTAAAGATGTTAACGTAGAAGATGTTGCTTTTCAGAAGCATGTCTATGAGTTATCCGGTCTTAAGATTAGAAATTGCTATCTTATGCATATGAATAATCAATATGTTCGTCAAGGAGAACTTGATGTGAAACAATTATTCACTCAAACTGATATTACTAAAGAAGTAAATACTGCAATTATTGGAATTCAAGAACGTATTGATGAAATGTTTACACTTCTTGAAGGTTCTGAACCTAATATTGATATTGGTCCTGGCTGTACAAAACCCTATGATTGTGATTTGATGGATTCGTGTTGGAGTGAAGTTCCTGAACGTTCCGTGTTTAATCTTTATTACGGTGGAAAAAAAGGTTGGAGTTTGTATTCGGAAGGAGTTGTAAACCTAAAAGACATTCCTGCGGGAACAAAACTTACTCCTAAACAACAGATTCAATTCGATTCTGAACGATCAGGACTTCCTCATAAGGATGAAACTGCGATTAAAGCATTCATTGACAGCATAAAATTTCCTGTGTCTTGGTTAGACTTTGAAACTATTAATCCAGCAGTTCCTTTATTTGATAATTCTAAACCCTATCAACAGATTTGTTTTCAATATTCTCTTCATGTAAGCAAAGCTTCCTTTGAAGAAGAACCTGAACACTATGAATTCCTTGCGAAAGGATCTGAAGATCCTCGAATAGAATTTGCAAAGCATTTGAAAGAGCATCTAGGAACAGAAGGTTCAATCATCGTATACAATCAAGGTTTTGAAATAGCTCGACTGAAAGAGTTAGCAAGAGATTTCCCTGAATATGTTGACTGGGTTGAAACAGTTATTCCTCGAATAGTTGATTTATTGATTCCTTTCAGAGAATTTATCTATTATCATCCTGATCAGAACGGTTCTTGCTCAATTAAGGCAGTTTTACCTGCTGTGTTGGGAGAGAATCCTTATGCTGAGTTGGAGATCAATAAGGGCGATGATGCAAGTAGGAAGTACTTTGAGTTGTATTTTGGTTCTGGAAGTTCTGAAACTGAGGAAAAGCTTATAAGAAATGCTTTGTTGAAGTATTGTGGGTTAGACACAGTGGCGATGTTGCTGGTTGTGAGAAAATTGATAATTTAGGGTGTTAATAATGGTAGATGATAAAACAACAATTTCAGAATTAAAATCTCTTGTTCAAACATTTTGTGAGGATAGAAACTGGGATGAATTTCATGATCCTAAAGAACTCGCTATTGGTGTTGTAACTGAAGCTTCTGAATTGCTTGATATTTTTAGATTTAAATCTAAAGAACAAATGAGTACTTTGTTAATTGATTCTGTGCGTAGAAATGATATTGAAGATGAATTAGCAGACACCTTATATTTTTTGCTCCGTTTTGCTCAGTTATATAATATAGATTTGAGTGATGTTATTTCAAAAAAAATAAAAAAGAATGAAAAAAAGTATCCTTTGCATTTGGCAAAGGGTTCTAATAAAAAATATACTGAATATTAGAGACTAAAATAATGAACATAAAAAAATTTAAATTTAATCATGAAGTTATTTCAATTATTAGAAAAGAAAGTTTTGGAACTAATTGGCCTGTTGTTTACATCATTAATGATGATTCTCAGTATTATATTGGCGAAACCACTCATGTTCATACTCGTGTTGCTCAACATTTGAAAAATCCTGATAAGAATAAATTAAAAATTTTCCGAGTTATAAATGATGATGATTTCAATAAGTCTGCAACATTAGACATTGAATCTTCTTTGATAAAGTTTTTTAGTGCTGAAGGAATTTCTTTACAAAATGGTAATGGTGGTTTAAGTGAACATAATTATTTTGATAAAGAAAAATATCAAGTAATGTTTGAAAATATTTGGGAAGAATTAAAAAAGCTTGGTATTGTAAAAAAAGATTTGATTCAATTAAAAAATACTGATTTATTTAAATATTCTCCTTACAAAGCTTTAACATCAGATCAATTCGATGTTGCTGACGATATATTGAAGGATATTCGTTCTCAATTCACTGGAGCTATTAAAGTTTCAGGATCTCCAGGTACTGGAAAAAGTATTTTGGCAGTTTATTTAATAAAATATTTGAAAGATAGTGTTGATTTTAAACATTTAAATATTGCTCTAGTCGTTCCTATGACTTCATTTAGAAATACTCTTAAAAAAGTTTTTAGAAATGTGAAAAATTTAAGTTCTTCAATGGTGATTGGACCTAATGATGTTGTAAAAAAAGAGTATGATTTATTGTTTGTTGATGAAGCCCATCGTCTGAAACAAAGAAAAAATCTCACTAATTATGGTTCTTTTGATTCAGTTAATAGACAATTAGGTTTAGTTAATGGTTCTCAATTAGATTGGATTAAAAATAGTTCTAAACAACAAATTTTATTTTATGATGCTCACCAATCAATTCATCCTTCTGATGCTGATTTTTCTGATTTTTCTTTTGTAAAAGAATATGCTCTAAATTCGCAAGTGCGTGTAAGGGGAGGAGATAAATACATTAATTTTATTGAACATTTTTTGGGTGAAGTTCCTGTTCTTCCAGATTTTGAAAATTATGATTTTAAATTATTTGATAGTTTAAATGAATTGGTTCTCGCTATTCGTTCAAAAGAATCGGGTGTTGACGGTAATTTTAAAGGTCTTTCTCGATTGTTGGCTGGTTATGCTTGGGAGTGGATTTCTAAAAAAGATCCAACTAAGTTTGATATTGTCGTTGGTGATGTAAAATTAAAATGGAATTCTGTAGCATCTGATTGGGCAAATTCTTCGAATGCTTTTGCTGAAGTGGGTTGTATTCACACCATTCAAGGTTATGATTTAAATTATGCTGGTGTTATTATTGGTCCTGAATTATCTTATGATTTTGAAAAAAATGAGTTAGTCGTTTTCAAAAACAAGTATAAGGATAAAAAAGGAAAAGCAGCTATTAATACTGTTGAACAATTAAAACGTTATATTCTAAATATTTATAGGGTTTTATTGACGCGCGGTGTTTATGGAACTTATATTTATATTTGTGATGATGATTTAAGAACTTATTTTAAAAATTCTTTAAAGACTGAAAATTTAATTGAGTATGGATTAATTCATGATCAATCTTTAGCTGTCGCAGAGAAAAAAATTGATTATGGTTCTGATAAATAGCTTATTGAATAATTAACTTTGATTCTTTAAAACTGTACCATTTATTAGTCCCTATGATCACGTGATCAAGAATTTTTATTAATAATAATTCTCCTGCTTCAAATAATTTTTCTGTAATAAATATATCTTCTTCTGAAGGTTCGGGATCGCCTGAAGGATGATTATGCACTAGAATTATCGAATTAGCATTTTCTTTTATTGCTGATTTAAATATTTCTCTGGGGTGAACTACAGTTTTATTTATAGTTCCGATTGAAACAATTTCCTCTTTTATTATTTTGTTTTTGGAATTAAGATGTAGAACTATAAATGTTTCTTTATCTGTTTTATTTAATTGCGCGTGACAATAATTATATACTTCTTTGGCTGATGTAATTATCTTATCTTTTTGTTGAATTTGGTCTTGTCTTATATTTAATTCAAATACTGCTACTATTTGACAAGCCTTAGCTAAACCTATGCCTTTGATTTGTTGTAACTCTTTTATTGAACATTTTGATAATTCGGTTAAATTAAATTTTGTAAGTAGTTTATGGCTTAAATTGATAACATTTTCTTTTCTTGTTCCTTTTTGTATAATTACAGCTAATAATTCTGCGTCTGAAAGGACTCCAACCCCGAATCTTTCCATTCGTTCTCTTGGTCTGTTCTCTGAAGAGATATCTTTTAACTTCACATCATCTTCTCCAGCAATTCAAACACATCTTCTTTCATCTTTGAGAATGCGAACCATTTCTTCCCTAAATCCTTCAATGATGCTCCTAGGTGATATAGTTCTTTTTTATCTATTATTAAGAACCGATCATGGCTTTTGTCGAATTTCTTTAACTTTATTTCGCCATGTTGTTCTTCGAACTTTTTCACATCAAGTTCTAACTGTTTACTTATCTTCTTTGTATATATTGTTAATTTAACATTTTTCTTCTTTTTAGAAAGTACTGTTAAAACGTTTTCGTCAATGTAGTTATCTATTAAAATAATTGATTTTGAAGCTTTTTTTACTATATCTGAAACGAATACGTGGGAATCGAATACTTGTCCATCAAAGAATATTCCTTGAGAGGGTTTTATTTCTTTCGCTTCAATGATTTCGAAGATTTTTTCTAGTTCTTGATCATGTTTGATTAGTTTTCTTTCGTTGTTGTTTACTTTGTGAATCATGTTTGAATTTGAAGCGATAAATTTGCGCATGGATACAAATGCTCGAATTATTTGTATATTTACAGAAATAGCTTTTGAGCTTCTAAGAACTCCTGCAAGTGCTGTAATTCCATGTTCTGTGAATGCATAAGCTAAGAATCTTCTTTTGGAATTAGTGTTATTTGCGATAACAGTTTGTGATAGCAAATTATTTTCTTTTTCGCTTAATTTAAACATGAAATCTTCAGGAAATCTATTTTTATTTCTTTTTACGGCTTGATTTAGAATTCCTGTTGTTACTTCATACAGTTCAGCCAGATCTCTATCGAGAATTACTTGTTTTCCTCGAATAGTTTGTATTTTATCTTTTATTTGCATATTAAGAATATGAATAAAGAGATTAATATATTCGTTTGAACAGAATCCGAAAATATTCTTTATTTTAAAAGAGAATAAACCTTTCTATTCAACCAGATTCTTCCAGTTCATTATTATTCCTTAGGTTCGTAGGGATAGACGATCCATTCATCCTTTTCTACTTTGTTGATATAATATGTTGGTTCCATGCATGATTTGTTTATTTTGTAATGTAGACATGCGGTATGAATATCTTTATTCTTTCTTTCTAGGAGTTGTTTCATAGTATTTCCAGAATCTACTATTTCGTCTATA
The DNA here is from genome assembly GCA_964428445.1 of uncultured Methanosarcinales archaeon. Taxonomy (GTDB): domain Archaea; phylum Nanobdellota; class Nanobdellia; order Woesearchaeales; family SKGA01; genus SKGA01. Next base: position 13,537 of record CAYRYC010000017.1, read on the forward strand.
ATGATGGTGTTATTATCAATATCGTACTCATTTAACTTTAAAGGAATATTTAGTTTGTAGCTTACTATTGTGGCTATGATGATTCCTGCTCTAGGAATGCCGTAGACTGATTTATAGTTTCCTTCCTTAAGAATTATGCATAGTTTTTCTATGTCTTCTAAATATTGATTCCAAGAAAGATTTCTTTTCTCTTGATCTTTTTCTGCTTTTACATTACTTATTGAGTCTGTCATTTTATTGAGTGAAGCTCTAGAAGATTATATATTTTGCTATTAAGAATAAAATAAAAAATAAAACACGATACTTAGTATCGTGCTGGTTTGTGTTTTGCAAAGCATTCTTTACAATAAACTGGTTTGTCTCCAGTTGGTTTAAACGGTACTTCGCATTCTTTTCCACACTCTGCACAGATTGCTTTGTGCATTTCTCGTGGTCCGGATGAGAATGATGGTCTTCGAGGTCCTCCTCGTTGATCTCTGTTGTTGTTATTTCCGTATCGGTTTCCGCCTGGACGTCCGCCTGATCTATTTTCCCCTCTAGGGCTAAATTCTGCCAATTTTATTTCTCCATGATGGTGCTGAGCACCTTTTGCTTTTAAACGTCATTCCCTGCTTTTAAACTCTCGTAATTGGGTTTTTCTTTTTTTCTTTTTTTTATCAACGAACACTTTAATTTCTTTGGGAGCTGTTTAAGTATGTCTATATTATTTTCTATTTTTTGTGCTTATAAAAGGAAACTCTTATAAACTAAAAAAACTACTTTTAGTCTTATTGGGTGTTTTTATAGTATGAAGTCAGAACTAATAATATTCTTTTTGCTGGTTGTTGTCCTAGCAGGATCTTTCTTCATGACTGCTAATCCCTATGGCGCAAGCATCACTGGTTTTGCTACTTATAATTTTAGTAATAGTTCTAATACTATATATGAGTGCGGCACTATTGTAGATTCAGGGACTTATACTCTGAATAATAGTTTTAATGTATCTGGAGATTGTTTAATTGTTCAAGTTGATGATGTTATTATTGATGGTGCTGATTTTACTATTACTGGGGATGATTCTGGAAGTGGAATTTATGTGCAGAATTATGACAATTTAACTGTTAGTAATTTGAATGTTGAAAATTTTGAATATGGTGTTTATTTTTACACTTCTGTTAATAGTTCTCTTATTGATAGTGTTGTTAGTGATAATTCTCAGCACGGCGTTTATTTCCGAGGATCTTCTGATGGTTTTGTTTCTAATTGTACTCTTACTAATAATTCTCGGTATGGTGCTATTTTTTATGATTATTCTGATTATGCTTCTATTGTTGATTCTAATCTCAGTAATAATTTAGAGTATGGTGTTTATTTTTCTTCTTCCTCTAATGGTTCTATTTCTAATTCTATTTTTAATGATAATTCTATTTATGGTCTTGCGTTTGCCATTGCTGTTAATGTTTCTGTTGAGAATTGTAATGTTACTGGTAATTCTAATGGTATTTATTTTGCTTCTGCTTCTAATTATGCTTCGGTTGTCAATTGTAATGTTAGTGATAATTCTAATATGGGTGTTTATTTTACCTCTTCTGTTAATGGTTCTGTCATTGATTCTGATCTTAGTGGTAATTCTGATAAAGGTCATTTCTTCGCAAAAGATTGGAATAAAATAATCTCTTTAGA
>CAYRYC010000018.1:0-14530 GCA_964428445.1 uncultured Methanosarcinales archaeon
GAAAAAAAGGAAGGAGTCCACCAAAAGTTAGTAGACTCCTATATAGCCCCACCCGGATTCGAACCGAGGTCCAAGGACCCAAAATCCTCGATGATTGGCCACTACAATCCATGAAGCAACAATGATGTTAACTCCTCTATGGGGCTATGACCAACCTTGCGGTTACTGTGAGAGAATGAAATTCTTATTTAAATCTAATGTTTTTAAACGAGATTCTAAGCTTGATTTAGGCATGTAGAATCCTTGTTTTTTCCAAACTAAATATTTTGTTTTATGAACAGGATTATTTGAACCTATTTCTCTCATCCACTTTTCTAAATTCTTTTTTCCTGAGATTTGATAATATATTAAGTCTTTTTTGTCTTTATATTGTGAAAAATTAAATTCTAATTTTTTCAATAATGCTCTAATTCCTAATGATAGTGCTGATTCTTTTAATCCTATTTGTATTCTCGGATAATAATATGTGTTTCTAGATTGTTTTGAGAATTTTAAACAACCATCTGTATCGAATAGTCCTCTTAGAAAATGTTTTATTAATTTTTTATTCGAAATAATAAATTGAGGAATGCTTGCATTTTCTGTTTTATTTCCTCTTCGTAAACCACATGATAACAATATATCAAAAATTGTTTTATTCTCTAACTGTAGATAGTATGAGTTTCTGTCGTTTCTCTTTCGCAATTTAGGAATTTTAGAGAACAAGTCTTGAAACAAAGGAATAACAATCAATTCATAATAATGAAGATCTTCTAGGCTTCCTGTTATTGTGATACAATTAGATTTTTTATGTAGATTTCCATCGCCTAAAATGATTCCTATTAATTCTGCTAATAATTCTTTATTCATGGTAATTCGGGGGTTTCAGCCTTTTATATAGCTCTTCTCGGCTTGTCCATTGAATAATTTCTTGTCACCACCACATAATAAGAAAAAACGAAACATTTATAAATGAATTTCTAATAAGCTTATTATGGCGGTAGAAAATGATCAGCTTCTCTATACCTTCACAAACGAAGATTTAGGCTCTGTTGTAGCTGGATTAGATCCTCAAGCTGATGATACTATTTTAGCAGTTTGTGGTTCTGGAGATAATTTTTTATTTGAAGTATTATATGCGAGGAATTAAAAGTGATTGACAAAGTTAAAAAAATAATTTCCTATTATGATTCTGTAGATGGGAAATCCAAAAAGACTGAGCTTGGAAGATTTGTCACGGTTGATTTATCTGCTTTAAATTTGGCTATAAGTGATTTATTGAGTGATTCTATTATTGATAGGAAAAAAATTTTTGTAGATGCTGGAAGTGGTGATGGGAGAGTAAATTTATTAATTAGTGCAGGTTATGGAATTCCTTCTCTTGGAATAGAATGTGACCTCGAACTTCATAAATCTGCTTGTAATCATTTATCTGAATTTCCTAAAAGATATTCTTCTCTTATTAGATTAGCTCATGGAGATTTTTCTGATGATTTAGTATATAATTCAGAAAATGTTCCTTTTGAAAGAGTAGGAACTTTTTTTAATTACATAAATAATCCTCAAATTATTGCAGAAAAAATCGCTAAGCAATCTCCTACAGGAACTAAATTTTTATTTTGGGGAGCTCATCACACATATAATTTTGACAAACTTAATAATTTGTTTAGTTTAAAAATAACTACGCGTGAAGAAGGTGTAAGTAGTGATATTTTAACTAAGTATTCTAAACAAGATTATCATCCTTCTATTTCATATTTTCATATATATGAAAAATAATTATTCATCAATCAGAGCAAAACTAATTCTTCTTCTTTTAGATCCTTTGTTTTCTAATTTGATAAAACGAACACCTTTTACTTCTTCAGTATTGCTAACATGGCTTCCGCCACAGGCAATACGATCAAATATTGCATCATCATGTCCAACTTGAACTATTTGTACTTCGTTTATGCCTTCAGGAAAACCTTTTAACAATTTATACAAATTACCATCTGCATCCGCTTCTTCTCGCGTAATTGTTTTTACAATTACTGGAAGATGTTTTTTAATAATGTAGTTTGCTTTTTGTTCGAAAGCCATCATGTAATCTCTGTCGAAATTATCAAGTGTAAAATCGATTCGACCTTTCTCTCCTTCGAAGCTGTTTGAAGAAATTTGCGTATTTTTTTCTTGTTCTACAAGTCGAGAAATAATATGTGTTGCTGTGTGGAATCGCATATGTTTGTAACGAAGATCCCAATCAATAACAACTTTAACTTTATCGCCGACATTTAATCCTGCTTCTTCCGTTGTGTGTAAGACTTGGTCTTTGAATTTATAGCAATAAGCTATTGGAAATTCTTTTCCGTCTGATTCTCGAATGAGCTTTCCTTTGTCGCCGGGTTGACCTCCTCCCTGAGGATAGAAAACTGTTTGATTAAGTATAATATTGAATTTACCTTCGAACTCGGAAACGTTTTCAACACTAGCTTCGCATTCTTTTTGGTAGCGATCTTTTTTGTAGATTAGTTCTGTCATGCTGTTATCAAGAATAAAACTATATGTTTATATAGTATTCCCTTATCATCAAAAACAATGGAATTCAAAGGTTTTACATTAGATCAATTTCAAATCGAGGCTATTAAAGCGATTGATAGTGGCAACTCTTGTGTTGTGAGTGCATCAACTGGAACTGGTAAAACTCTGATTGCAGAATATATTATTCATAAACATTTACCTGAAGGAAATACTACAATTTACACTGCTCCAATTAAAGCATTGTCAAACCAGAAATTTAAAGATTTCCAGAATGATTATGGTAAAGAAAATGTTGGTCTTCTTACGGGAGATCATAGTATAAATCATGAGGCTCCGATTCTTGTTATGACAACAGAAATTTATAGAAATATGTTATTAACAAACGATCCTATTCTTGACAGAATTAAATATGTTATATTTGATGAAGTTCATTATATTAATGATATTCAACGTGGTGTTATTTGGGAAGAATCAATTATTTTTTCACCAGAACACATTCGTTTCTTGGCTTTATCAGCTACGATACCTAATCATGAAGAATTTGCTGATTGGATTTCTACAATAAAAAAACATAAAGTTGAAACTGTTTTTTATGGTCATAGACCGGTTCCACTTCATCATCATGTTTTTGATGTTAAAATGGGAATTACTTCTATTGAAGATCTTGAAATGGATATTTTGAAAGATGAAGAATATTGGCACGGGGTAGATGTTTTGCATCCAAGAAAAAAAGGAAAACAAAAATCTAAACAAAAAAATCTTTCTAAACTTGCAGCACCAAGGCATATTGAGCTAATTCCTGATATTGAAAATAAACTTCCTGCATTATATTTTTGTTTCTCAAGAAAAAAAACTGAAGACTTTGCAATGGAACTTGCAAAAAAGAAAAACTATGTTGATGTGGAAGAAACACAAATAATAACAAGTTTTGTTCGAGGACAAATAACTCCTGAAATTGTAAATATTGAATCCACAAAAAAACTTAGAAGCACACTTACAAAAGGAATTGGTTTCCATCATTCTGGAATGCTTCCAGCTCTAAAACATATTGTTGAACATTTGTTTGGAAAAGGATTAATTAAAGTTTTATATACAACAGAAACTTTTTCAGTCGGAATTAACATGCCTGCAAAAACTGTTGTTTTTGATAGCACGGAAAAGTATGATGGTATAACAACTAGAATGCTTAATGCAAAAGAATATTTTCAAATTGCTGGTCGAGCAGGACGTCGAGGTATTGACAAAGAAGGAACTGTGATTGCAATGATACACAGAAAATTCACAAATCTTAAAAAATTACAAAAGATTTCAACCGTTGATGACGAACCAATTATTTCTCAATTTAAATTAAGCGATAATACTGTTTTAAATTTGATTGCTCTCTTTGATGATGCGACTCAAGAAACAGTTCTAAAAAGTAGTTTTGATTATTATACTAGAAAAAAACAAGGTAAGAAAAATGTTCACATCATGGCTAGTTATAATAACAAAGTAAAACATCTTAAAAAATTAAATTATCTTACTGAATCAGTTTCCGGTGGACAACTTACCGGTGGAAGTTATGTTGAAATGCCAAATAAATATGCATTAACTGACAAAGGTCAATTCGCTAGACATCTTTATTCAAATGAAGTTGTTTTAACTGAATTATTTCATTTTAATTTTTTAAGTAAAATGAGTGATATGGATTTACTAACTTTACTTGCTTCAATTGTTTATGAACCTAGAAGATTAGATTATTTTATGATTAAAGGTTCAGAAAAACATTATCAAAGAATCATAAAACGAATTGAACAAACAACCATTGGAAAAGATATTAACAAAATTAATTTGAAACGTATGATTAATTTTGTTTATTCATGGGCTACTGGTTCTAGTTTTACAAATTTAATGACTTATTCTAATTTGGCAGAAGGAGATATTATTAGATTCTTCCGAAGACTTATTGATACATTAATGCAACTTCAAAGAGCTACTGGCGATCCTGAATTAAAAGAACGTTTACAGTCTCTGGTTAAATTAATAGATCGAGATATAGTTGCTGCGGATATATAATTTCGCAAGGCGAAACTTATATGGATGCGCGTTAGTGCGGACATTTGAGCTTTGCTCATGTCCCGAACATCAGCGAGGACATATAATTATCTAACATTTAGGAAGATTTATTATCTGTCCTCTTAATTGATTGTAATAGTCCCTTGTTCTCTTAGCTTCTTCGATTGTTTTTTCGTGATTTGGTTCCAGAATTGTTGTTGTTATGATTCTTCCTTTGTTATTTGTTTTTGGTTTAAAGAGAGTATATACTAAATTTGATAATTCCATTTGATTATAGAATGGGCTGTGTTCTTCAATATCTTCTCTTAGATGAAGATATCTGTTTTTTCCGAATCTTTTAATTTCTATGTTTTCTTTTTCAGGCATCTCTCTTGATAAGTATACATTTGCTTCATAATCGCCAACAACTAAAAAATCGATTTTTGTATTATGCATGTTCACTGCAAAAACCAAATCTTGATGTTCAGGATCTGCTCCTGATATTATTTTATTAATAAACATTAAAGCTTCCTTAACATTTGTTCTTTCTTGTTTTATAGAATTTGGTAAATATGTTTTTTCGTTTACTTTAAAATAATTTTTTTGAAATATATTGTACTTTTCGTTCATGGTGTTCCTTTCAAACATATCTAGAATATAAATTTTTAGTTTTTATTTCTTTTTCAACTTAGAAATCTCTTCCTTGAATTCTTCGATGTCTGCGAAGTCACGATAAACGGATGCAAACCTGATATAAGAAATTTTATCCAATTTTTTTAAACGACCCATTACAAGAGTTCCAATTTTAGAAGTTTTAATTTCATCTTCTCCTGTTGTTCTTGCTTTTTCTTCTATCTCTTTTGTGATGCTTTCAATATCTTTTAGACTTACAGGTCTTTTTTGACAAGAATTAATTAGGCCTTTGATGATTTTTTCCGAATCGAAAAGTTCTCGATCGCCACTTTTCTTGATTACAAATAGAGGTTTCTGTTCTAGACGCTCGTATGTTGTAAATCTTTTGGCACATGCAAGACACTCTCGTCTTCGTCTAGTCTCTATATCGCTAGTTTCTCTGGTTTCAAGCACCTTTGTCTCTTCGTGTCCGCAATATGGGCAAATCATGGATTTACTATGCAATAAAGGGTTTATAAGCATTTAGCTTCTCAAAACGCCGATATTAAACGGAAACCTTTATAAAACAAGTAAATTTCCTCCAAGAGCTTGGTTTGGCATTTGGACAACTTCGAATAATATGTGCCCGAATAGTGTAGTCCGGCCTATCATGCGGCCCTGTCGATGCTGAAAATGTTTTCGTTTTCTGCAAAAGAAAGGCCGCGACCCGGGTTCGAATCCCGGTTCGGGCGTATTTAATTTAATCAAGCAAAACGTGTGTAAGAATATTACGAGCCGGTAGCTCAGCCTGGAGGGAATCAAGTTTATCTTGTAAGCCCGGGCAATAGAGCACCTGACTTTTAATCAGGTGGTCGCGAGTTCAAATCTCGTCCGGCTCGCCATATTTTACGCGCAACACAATTACACACACACCACAACACCTTGAGGGGACCTATTCAATGACCGAAGATACTAAAGCTAACCATATTCTTGTGCCAAAGCACGAAAAGATTTCTGAAAAAGAGAAAGAAGCTCTATTCGAACGTTACAAAATTACAGTTCGAGAGTTACCGAAAATAATGATTACTGATGCGGCATTAGCTGAACTAGATGTTCAGTTAGGTGATGTAATAAAAATAACTAGAGGCAGTCCAACATCTGGAATTGCAATCTACTATCGAGGTGTATCAAGTGAGTAAAACAAAAGTCTCTGTTGATGATCCTAACTTACTTCTCAAAAAATTCTTTGAGGAAAATTCTCTTATTCAAGCGGATTTAAATTCATTCAATGCATTCGTTGAACTTGAACTTAATAAAATTGTAGAAGAAAATAGAGTTATTGAACCAACAATTATTCCTCCTAATGTTGAGGATTTTAAAATTAAATTAGATAGTATTTGGGTTACAAAACCTGAAATTACAGAAGCTGATGGTTCAAAAAGAGATATCATGCCTTCCGAAGCAAGACTTCGAAAGTTAACATATTCAGCTCCAATTTTTATGGAAGTATCTGCGCACATTAACGGCGTACAAAGAGAAGACTTCAAATTACAAATTGGTAATCTTCCTATTATGTTGAAAAGTAAATACTGTCATCTTAATGGTATGACAAGAGAAGAATTAATTTCTTCAGGTGAAGATCCTGATGATCCAGGTGGTTACTTTGTTATCAATGGATCAGAAAAAGTTCTTGTAAAAATTGAAGATCTTGCTCCAAACCGAATGATGGTTGAAAGAGCATCAACAGGTATTAGTAAATTTGTTGGAAAGATTTTCTCAGAACGAGGATCATATAAAATTCCTCATCAATTTGAAAGATTGAAAGATGGTATTCATTATTTAACTTTTACTCGAGTAAAAAGAATTCCTGTAGTTCTTTTAATTAAAGCTCTTGGTATGTTAAAAGATGAAGACATTATGAAACATATCAGTCTAGGTGAAGACTCAGAAGTTTTCGTTAACCTATTCGAATTTGTTGATGTTAAAGATAAAGAAGAAGCTCTTGATATGGTTGCAAAGAAAATTGGAATCACACAGTCAAGAGATATTCGTGTTCAAAGAGTTGAAGAAATTCTTGATAAATATTTATTACCTCACCTAGGTGTTCTACCTGAGGATCGAGATTTCAAAGCAATTAATCTTGCAAAATATCTTAAACAATTTATTCTAACTGTTAAAGGTACACTTCCAACAACAGACAAAGATCACTATGGTAACAAAAGATTAAAACTATCAGGAGATCTTCTTGGTGATTTATTCAGAGTTAACATTAAAGTTATGGTTGGAGATTTATTGTACAACTTCCAAAGAATCGTTAAGCGAGGAAAAATTCCTTCAATTAAAGTATTGATTCGTGAAAAACTTTTAACACAAAGAATTTACAGTAGCATGGCTACAGGTAATTGGGTTGGAAGCCGAACTGGTGTTTCCCAGCGTATTTCACGACAGAATTTCCTTGAGCTTATTTCAGCTTTACAAAGAGTTGTTAGTCCTCTTTCTTCAAGTCAAGAAAACTTTGAAGCTAGAGCTCTTCACTCAACTCACCTTGGACGATTATGTCCTAGTGAAACTCCAGAAGGTTCAAACATTGGACTGAGAAAAAACTTAGCAATCCTTGCTAACGTAACTGGAAGTGTTGATGAGAAAGAAGTACTTGAACAACTAAAGACCATGGGTCTGGAGACAATTCGTTAGGTGACAAATATGGTTGACGTATTCATAGATTATAAATTCATAGGTACAGTAAAAGACGCAAAATCTTTCGCAGATAGAATTATTTCTGAACGAAGAATGAACAGAATTTCTCATGCTCTTAATGTACATGTAGATGTTAGAACAAATAATGTTTTCTTAGAAACAAGTCGAGGTCGAACAACTCGTCCACTTGTTGTTGTTAAGGAAGGAAAATCTCTTCTAACAAAAAAACACGCAGAGCAACTTTCAAATAATGAAATTTCTTGGAATGATTTAATCAAACAAGGTATTATTGAATATCTGGATTCATCAGAAGAAGAAAATGCATATGTTGCACTTGAAGAAAAAGATATTGAAGCAGATCATACTCATTTGGAAGTTAATCCAATTGATATTGTTGGTGTTGCTACTGGTCTTGTTCCTTTCGGTCATCACGACTCAGGTCCAAAACTTTCAACCGGTTCCAAAAACCAGAAACAAGGTATGGGATTCTATGCAGCAAATTTCCCTGTTCGAATGGACATGGATACAAACCTTCTTCATTACCCTCAATTACCAATTGTTTCTACAGTTCTTGAACAACTTTCAGAATATGATAAACACCCAAGTGGTCAAAACGTTATAGTTGCTGTTATGTCTTTCCAAGGATTCAACATGGAAGACGCAATTATTCTTAACCAAGGAAGTATTGATAGAGGTTTAGCACGAAGTCATTATTTCAAACCAATCATTACCGAAGAACTTCGATATTCCGGTGGTCTTCTTGATGAAATCGGTATTCCTGAAAAAGATGTTAAAGGTTTCCGAACTGAAAAGGATTATAGATTTTTAGAAAGCGATGGAATTATTTATCCTGAAGCAACAATCAAAGAAGGAGATGTAGTTATTGGAAAAACAAGTCCTCCTCGATTCTTGAATTCAATGGATGAATATAATCTTGCAGCAAGTTCTCGACGAGAGTCCTCAATGAGTATGGCTCACGGACAAAGAGGAACTGTTGACATGGTTTTCTTAACTGAAAATGCTGAAGGTAACAAACTAATTCAAGTTAGACTTCGAGAAGAACGAGTTCCAGAAATGGGAGATAAGTTTACTAGTCGACACTCACAGAAAGGTGTTATTAGTTTATTAGTTCCTGAAGTTGATATGCCTTTTACAATTACTGGTGTAAAACCAGACGTAATTTTCTCACCTCACGGAGTTCCAACTCGTATGACTGTAGGTCACGTTTTAGAATTACTAGGCGGAAAAGTTGGTTCTCTAAGTGGACGTCACGTTGACGGTACATTATTTAGATCTGAAAAAGAAGATGATATGAGAAATGAACTTCTTGATCATGGATTTAAAGACAATGGTACTGAAACAATGTTCAACGGAACAACCGGAGAAGAATACAAAGTTCAAATTTACATTGGACCAATGTATTACCTACGTCTAAAACACCAAGTACGGAATAAGATTCACTCTCGAGCACGAGGTCCTGTACAACTTCTAACACGTCAGCCAACTGAAGGTCGACTGAAAGAAGGAGGTCTAAGACTTGGAGAGATGGAGAAAGATACATTCATCGCACACGGTGCAAGTCTTTTACTTAAAGAACGATTTGATTCTGATAAAACAATTCTTCCAATCAGTGAAGAAGCAGGAATCATCGCAGTTCACGATACAAGACGAAACAAGTACTATTGTCCAGTCCATGGTGAAGGGGCAGAGATTGCAAACATTGAGTTAGCATATGCGTTCAAACTTATCCTTGATGAGTTCAAATCATTATGTATTTACCCAAAACTCGAGTTAGTATCTAAGTACTAATTTTTTTTATTTTAATATCCTATATAATATAAAATCACGAGCATAAAAAAATGGAAGAACACACATACAAAAAAGTTGGCGCGATCACTTTTGGAATAATGAGTCCAAAGTTTATCAAAGAAACTGCTAGTGCAAAAATTGTTACACCAGAGCTCTATGACAAGGAAGGTTATCCTGTTGATGGTGGTCTGATGGATGTTCGGATGGGAGTTATTGATCCTGGTCTGAAATGTAAAACATGCGGTCTTAAACTAAAAGAATGTCCTGGACACTTTGGTTTTATCGAAATTGCACGTCCAGTTGTACATATTAAATTTATGGATCTTATTTTAGATCTTTTGCGATTAACATGTAGAGAATGTAGTCGGATTTTAATTCCTGAAAGTAAAATTGCTGACATTAACGATGAACTCGTTAGAATCAGCAAGTATGGAACTGACATCGAACGACGAAATTTCTTGAAAGAAACCGTTGCAAATCTAAAAACAATTACAAAATGTCCTCACTGTCAGGCTAAACAACTTAAAGTTAAGTTAGAAAAACCTACGACATTTCTTGAGGATGAAAAAAGAGTTAATCCTATCGAAGTAAGAAGTCGATTCGAAAGAATTCCGAATGCTGACTTAGACGTTCTTGGAATTAATTCTGCAACCGCACGACCTGAGTGGACAATCCTAACTGTTCTTCCAATTCCACCAGTAACAATGCGACCAAGTATCACACTTGAATCAGGAGAAAGATCTGAAGACGACCTAACTCACAAGCTAGGAGACATTGTTAGAATTAACCAACGTCTTTTCGAAAACATCAATGCTGGTGCGCCAGAAATTATTGTTGAAGATTTATGGGACTTACTTCAGTACCACATTACAACCTTCTTCGATAACGATGTTTCACAACTTCCACCTGCTCGACACCGAAGTGGTCAACCACTAAAAACATTAACTGCAAGAATTAAATCTAAAGAAGGTCGTATACGACACAACCTTGCTGGGAAGCGTACAAACTTTTCCGCTCGTGCTGTAATCAGTCCAGATCCAAAATTAGAAATTAATGAAGTTGGTGTTCCAAAAGTTTTCGCAAAGAAACTTACAGTTCCTGAAAGAGTAACTGCAGAAAACATTGACTATCTACGAAAATTTGTTGAAAGAGGAGCGGATGAATATCCTGGTGCAAACTATATTGTTCGACCCGATGGCCGAAGAAAAAGAATCACCGACGAAACCAAGGAGCAACTTCTTGAAGAACTTGAACCTGGTCTAACCGTAGAGCGACATCTATTAGATGGAGATGTAGTATTGTTCAACCGACAGCCTTCTCTTCACAGAATGAGTATGATGTGCCATAGAGTAAGAGTTCTCGAAGGTTTAACACTTCGACTAAACCCTGCTGTATGTGCTCCGTATAACGCGGACTTCGACGGTGACGAGATGAACCTACACGTTCCACAAACTGAAGAATCCCGAGCAGAAGCAGAAGTGCTTATGCAGGTACAAACACAATTGATCAGTCCACGTTATGGTCTTTCAATTATTGGATGTAACCAGGACGCAATCAGTGGTAACTATCTATTAACACATAAAGATTTCAAAGTAAGTCACGAAGAAGCTGTTGATATTTTGATGGCAATTGGAGAAACTGACTTTGCTAAATTACCTAAGAAGAAAGAAATTACTGGAAAAGAATTGTTCAGTGTTTTACTTCCAGAAGATTTGAATTTCTCTGCACCTAATAGAGCATACAAATCAGATCCTAAAGATCCTGAAAGCATGGTTATTATCAAAAAAGGTGTTCTAACACAAGGTGTTATGGATAAAGATAATCTTGGAGAAGGAAGCGGTTTACTTCTTCGACGGGTTCACCAAATATATGGTCCTGACAAAACAGTTGTATTCCTTGGAAAAATTTATAGACTTGGAATTGAAATGTTATATAGACTTGGATTCACTGTAAGTATTAGTGATACTGATCTTTCAAAAGAAGGAGATGATCAAGTTAAAAAAATAATTAACAAAGCAGAGAAAGACGTTGTAAAACTTATTGATAAATATAAGGACGGTAAAGTTGAAACTCTTCCTGGTAAAAGTGCAAGAGAAACACTTGAAGTAAATATTCTGATGATTCTTAACAAAGCACGTAACGATGCAGGTAATGTTTCTGCTGAAACATCATTTCATTCAAACAGTATTGACATGCTTAAATCCGGAGCAAGAGGTAACATCATTAACGTAGCTCAAATGACTGCTCTTATTGGTCAGCAAGACCTTCGAGGAAGTAGAATTTCAAAAGGTTATGCTAATAGAACTTTATCTTGTTTCAAAGAAGGAGATCTAGGTATGGATGCTCATGGTTTCATTAGAAACAATTTCAAATCAGGACTTAAACCTCACGAATTGTTTTTTATGGCAATGACTGGTCGGGATGGACTAATGGATACTGCTCTTCGAACACCAAAATCCGGTTATCTATATCGAAGATTAGCAAACGCAATGCAGGATCTTAAAATTGAATACGACTTTACAGTTAGAGACGCTGCACGAAAAATCGTTCAGTTCAACTATGGTGAAGATGGAATCGCAGTTGCAAAAAGCGAAGGAGGAATCATCAACGTAAAAAGAATTGTTGCTGAAACTTTAGGAGGTGCTGCACAATGAAATCACTAATTAAAAAATACAAAGGAAAACTTCCAGAAAAAATCTTAGATGATCTTATGGAACAAACTCCTGAAAAAGCAACTCCAGCTCAAAAAAAGAAAATCATTGAAACTGTATATAAAGAATATAGACAATCACTGGCTGATCCTGGTGAAAGTGTAGGTATTCTTAGCGCAGAGAGTATTGGAGAACCATCAACACAGATGACTCTAAACACCTTCCACCTGGCAGGGGTTTCAGAAGTTAATGTTACAACTGGTCTTCCACGTATTATCGAAGTTTTAGATGGTAGAAAAAATATTACAACAACTTCTATGGAAATTTATCTTAACAAACCTTATAGTGAAGGTAAGGATATTACTAAAGTTGCTGGTCAAATTAAAGAAACATCATTCCGAAGTTTCATTGATGAAATAGACATTAATCTTTCAACATTTTCTCTTTCCATTAAAATTGATAACAAAAAAGTTGAAGAAGCTGAAGTCGAAGTTAAATCAATTATCAAATTATTAGACAAAGGAGTTAAAGGATACAAGTTTGTTGAAGAAAATGGATTAATTGTTGCAAAAGCTTCTAAAGAAGGAAACGTTAATGATCTTTACAAACTTAAAGAACTTATCAAAGATGTATATGTTCATGGTATCAAAGGAATCACTCAAGTTATTCCTGTTAAAAGAGACGATGAATATGTTATTTTAACATCTGGAAGTAATCTTAAAGCAGTATTTGAACTTGAATTTGTTGATACAACAAGAACAGTTACAAACGACATCTTTGAAACCGAAAAATTCTTCGGAGTTGAAGCTGCTCGAGAGTTAGTTGTTAGAGAAATCAACAAAGTTCTTGATAACCAAGGTATTCCAATCGATGTTCGACATATCTTACTTGTTTCAGACACAATGACCTCAAGTGGCCATATTCTTGGTATTAACCGATACGGTATCGTAAAGGAAAAACCATCCGTTCTAGCAAGAGCAAGTTTTGAGACACCGATCAAACACTTGATCAGCGCTGCAATCACAGGAGAATCAGATCCTCTGAATAGCGTGATTGAAAATGTTATGCTGAATCAACCTGTCCCTGTTGGAACTGGTCTTCCAAGTCTTATTACTGGCGGAATTATGAATCCTGTTAAGAAAAAAGCTGCTGTGAAGAAAGAAGCTAAAGCAGAGTAAGCTTTTTTATTTTTTATTTCTTTTTTTCTAATTCTTTATTCTATTTTTTCTAATTTGTTTTATATACTGTTCTGATTTTTATTTATAGAAACTTTTTTATAGTGGTAACAGATTATTCCATTGGTGGTTTTATTATGGGTAAAAAAGATTTAGATAATTTAATGTATAAAGGAGAAATTTCTTTAGATCATAGTTCTTCTTTTTATCATCAGTTTAATTTTGATATTAATGCTTGTTCTCCATTGACTTTGGTTAATTCTAATGGTGTTTCTGATTTTCTTATTCGTGAAGATAATAGTTATGGCATTGTTGAACTTATTAGCGGTGAGCGAAAAAAATTCCCTTTTGTTGTCCATTCTCATTTTATTTCTTTCTCTGATTCATATGTTGCTCTTAAAACAAAAAATAATAGGGAAATAATTAATCTTAATGGTGAAGTTGTCGCTGAATTTCCTGAACCTGTTGATGGTTATATTACTTTATTATCTGATGGTTCTTTTGTTGCTTTAGAATCTGAAAAATTTTCTACAACAAAAATTATTTCTACTAATGGTAAAACGTATCAAGAATTTCCCGAAGATGTTTGGCCTGGATTGGTTTCTGGTGATGCTGAAGGTGAGTTCCATGCTTTAATGATTTCGGACAGTAAAACTGTTTTAAGTAATTTATTTGATTATAAAAATAAAAAATATGGTTCTCTTCCTCGTTTTTCAAAAGTTGTTGGCGGGGATTATGGTTCTATTGTTTCTGTTAATGGTGTTTTCGTTTCTTTAAATGAATGTGATGATCAATCTTTAATTGGAACTGATAATATTATCTATGGTCGTTTTTTATCTCCAGTTCACGCTGATAGTTTAATATATTCCGGATCAAGATTTTATGCATCTGACGGAGAGAACGTTCTAGAACTTTCTTACAAGAACAATTCTATTCAAGATGCTAAAAAGAAAATAACTCTTAATTTGAGTGATTTAGAAAACGCTCTGAAATAAGTTTTTTATTTATTTCGTTTTATTAAGAAATTATATGGGCTATGAGGAATTTTTTCTT
>CAYRYC010000019.1:0-13796 GCA_964428445.1 uncultured Methanosarcinales archaeon
AATAAAAAAATAAATATAACAACTAAATCATTTTTTTACCAAAACAATCAATGTCTCAACGTGAGGTGTTTGAGGAAATACGATGAAAAAATAACTTTTTTCAAGCATTTCAAAACACTTAAAATATTATTTTTTTACCAAAACTGCTAAAGTCTCAACATGAGGCGTTTGAGGAAAGAGATCATATCCTTTCATAGAAATAATTTCATAATGTTCTTCCAAACCTTTGAAATCTTCTCTTTGAGTTTTTGGATTACACGACATATATACTATTTTATCAGGAAAGACTTCAACAATTTTTTTTACGACTTTATTACCAAGTCCTGCTCTTGGAGGATCGACAATCACTACATCAACATGTAAAGGAGCATGATCACCTAGTCTTTTCATATCGTCTACAAAGAAAGTTGTATTTGTAATATTGTTTTGTTCTTTGTTTTTCTTAGCATAATTTATTGCTTCTTGAATTTCTTCGATTCCTGTAATTGCTTTAGCTTTATCAGCAACAAATAAGCCTATGGAGCCAACACCACAACAAACATCCATAACTTCGCCCGAGATTTCTTTCTTAATATCTTCAAAGACAATTTCTGCCATTTGAGAATTATTCTGAAAAAAAGAGAAAGGACCGTAGGAAAGTTTTGTTTTTTCAATCGTTTCAGTTATTTCTTTCTTTCCTGTTTGGAAATATATAGGGTTGTTAGGAAATATTGATGTATCCGTTATAGAATCATTAATCTGCCAATAAATACTAGTCACGTCTTTTTCAAGATCAGAGATTAATTTCTTGAATGCTTCTTCTTGTTCTTCTGTTGGTGTTGTGGAAGAGAAGAAGATCATGACTTCATTATTTATAGGAGCATATCTGAAAGTTACATATCGTAGAAATCCTTTGTGTTCTAGAAAATCATAAGAAGGTATGTTGTGTTCTTTGAGGAGAGTTTTTACTTTTTGAAAAAGGTCTTGAAATTGTTGAGGAACTAACTTGCATTCATTTATTTCAACAACTTCTCGAAAGTTTCCTTTTTTTCGAAGACCTAATTTTCCAAAAGCATAGACAAAGTCCATTCTGTTACGATAGTTATATTGTTCTTTTGCAGAAATGACTTCAATGTCTCTTTTGAAAAGATCTTTGAGATAGTTTGTTTTCAATTGAACTTGATCAATATATTTTATATCTTGAAAGCTACAACCTCCGCAATCACCAAAATGTTCACAGGGTGCTTGAACGAGTTCTAATTGTTCTCGATCTATTTTGTCAAAGAATGTTTTCTTTTTTCGTCTTGCCATTTTTCATTTCATTCAAAATCTCAACCCTATGAAAAATACTTTTTAATAGTCTTGTCATTATAGTTTAATTTTCTCTAGAAGATAATTTGTTACAATATCAATGCATTTCTCAATAGGCTGTTCATCAGTTAACAAATGAATTTCAGGTCTATCAGGAGCTTCATAAGGTGAACTAATCCCTGTAAAATCAGATATTTCTCCTGCTAATGCTTTTTTATACATTCCATTTGTATCTCTTTCTTTTAAAACAGTTAATGGACAATCTACATAAACCTCAATAAAATCTTGAACAGGATTTTTTCGTTGCATAAAACCTTCAAAATTATTAATATATGTTCTTACTTGATTTCTATCTCCTTTCATAGGACTTATGAAAGATACTAAAGTAACATAATTAATATCATAGAATAATTTAGCTACTTCTTTTATTCTTCTAATGTTCTCTCCTCTGTCTCGAAGAGTAAAACCTAAATCAGAATTTAATTGTTTTCTAATATTATCCCCATCTAAATTTTTAGATTTTATTTGTTTTTCTAATAATTTTTTTGCTACTCCTTTTGCTATGGTTGATTTTCCAGATCCTGAAAGTCCTGTAAACCAAACAACTTTACTACTATAATTGTCTATTTTAACGAGCTCGCTTCTAGAAATGAGGTCTGAGTGAACATAAATATTCTCTTCCATAGAAATAAGAATGAAAATCCATTAAAAAAGCTTGTTATTATTTCTTTCTCAATTTTGCTATATAAAATCCTTGAAGCCCTGTTTTATGCGGCCAGAATCTTTTTGTCTTAGCTACTTCCTTAGAATATGATTTACGACCAAATTCAGTAATTCCAGCATCACCAATTTCTAAATCTATTTTTTCTACAATCATATCTTCGAATTCAGAAATAAACCAATCGACCATTTCTTCATCTTCTTCAGGTTCTAAGGAACAAGTTGAATAAACTAGCACGCCATTTTTATTAAGAACTCTATGAGCAGATCGTAATAATTCTTTTTGTAAGTCTACTCTGGTTTGAACATCTTGTAGAGATCTTTTTTCAAAGAATCTTTCTTCTACACAGAAATTTCCTGAACAAGGAGCATCTAGTAGAACGTAATCGAATGTTTGTTCTAAGTCGTCTGCAAATCTAGAATCTTTTTTGTATATTAGAATTGATTGTAATCCTAAACGATCAATATTATTTTTGAGAACTGTTATTCGCGACATATTATTGTCAACTGCGACAATTGTTTCTTTATCGTTTGTAAGTTGAGCTATGTGAGTTGTTTTTGATCCTGGTGCCGCAGCCATATCTAAAAATTTTATTTTATTATCTGAAGCTTTGTAATCACTTAGAAAAACATGTGAAACTAACTGACTAGCAGGTTCTTGTATGTAAAATAATCCAAGAAGATATTCTTCTGTCGATGCTAATGAAAACTCTGCTTCAAACCAGAATGCATCTTTGAGATAAGGAATTGCTTCTAATTTCACGCCTCTTTCTTCTAGACGCTCTTTCAAATCTTTAGAATTTGTTTTGAGTGTGTTCACTCGCAGAGCTTTTCTCAGTTCGATCGTTTCTGGATCAAATTCTTCTCCGAGAATTTTATAGTATCGTTGGAGTAATTTTCGAGACATGTTTACTCCAGATTTATTGTTACTTTTCCGTTGTGTTCATCTACGTTTTCCACAAGAGGATTATCTTTGAGCTCTTCTTTGATGTCTTTCCAAGACTCTGTTTTTCGAAGTTTGGAAATTTTGTTAAGAACTTCTTGTACTTCTTGATAATTAGTGTAAATTAATTCTCCTTTTTCTTGGTTCTCTTTTTCAGAGATTTTTAATCCTTTTAGTTGATGCTCTTGGGATTTGAGAACTTTATCGAATTTTGAAAGTGATGCGTCTTTATCTTTTGATGCTGTTTTTTGTTCTGCTTCTTCTAATTCAGCGAGAGCAAGATCAGCTACAAGATTAGTAAATGTTCCTTCGTATTTCTTTCCTTCTTTGGAAACCAAAGGAACGGGAGAAACTTTATCTTCTCCGAATTGAAAAGGACTTGTTTTTTCTTCAAGTAATTTTTTTAGTGCTTCAAAAACTTTTGTTGATTCTTCTTTAGATGATTTTTGAGGATCTGTTTCTTTGTCTACGTTTGCAATAGCAAGAATTTCTTCAGCGTAGGTTCCGCCAAGACTACAATCTACTGCTAGGAATGTTACAAGACTGTCTTTTTTAGATCTCATTACTAAGTCAATAAATGTATCCAAATATAATTTGAAAGGATTTGTTTGTGATTTAGGAAATGCATATATTTTTGCAGGGAGAAGTTGTCTTTCTGTAGAGTATACTTTTGGATGTAAAACAGAAAGGATTTTGTTGTTTCCTCCTAGTAAAATTATGTTTCCTGATGAGAATAGCTCGAAAAGCAATATGCAATCTCCGTGTTTTGTGGAAAGAGTTATTTTTATGATTCTCTCGAAGTCGTGTTGCTCGATTGCTTGTATTCTAGCGTTAGATATTTTTCTTCGTAGTGCAGAACAGAATGCAGGAGGAATGTCTGGGAAAACAGGCTTAAATGAGCTCTGACAGATTGTTCCTGGAAGAGATGTATAAATATATGCTTTCCCTGAACCCGGTTTATGCAATTGGAAGAGAAAATCATCTAGAGGCTTTTTCTGTTGAAAGACTTTTTCAATCTTTGCTCCGACAAGTTCCTGAAGTTCTCCAACAATGTGGTGAATTTCGAATGCGCTTAGAGTTACCATTGTATCTTAGGCTTGAGCGAGCATTTATTTATATAGCTTTGCTGAAAACCTGTTGTTTACAAAATAACTATTAGAACCTATATTTTGCGATACCTATATGAAAAACGACAAAATATTTATATATAAATTTGAGGAACTTATTTTCAGTTCAAAAAATGTTGGGTATTTATGTGTGGTAATAACAACAAAAGTTGGGGATAAAGGAAAGACTGCAATTCTTTTCGGACATATGATTAGTAAATCTCACCCTCTTCTAGATATCAGCGGAAGTGTTGATGAACTTAATTCTGCATTAGGAATTGCACGTGCAAATGTTGTTGCGCCAGGACTAAAACAAGATTTACTTTATGTACAAAGAAAATTATTTGTTCTCGGATCAGAAGTCGCGACAAAAAAAGAAGATTTTGAAAAATTGAAAACCACCATATCGAAAGAAGATGTGGAAAATGTAGAAAAAGAAATTAGTTCTCTTGAAAAATATAACGATCTTGATAATTGGTTTATCCCAGGAGAATCACCAAGTTCCGCATACATCGAACATGCAAGAACAATTGCTCGAAGACTTGAAAGAAGACTTTGGCAACATGAACATCACAACGATCACGCAAATGTTTATCTAAATCGTCTTTCTGATTATTTGTGGCTATTAGCACAAAGAGAAGAATATTATCTTCGAGGAATTGAAAAAACATCCACTCAAAGTAATGATACAAGCACACAGTCAACTATTTTTTAATAGGCTTTAGTTATCCATAAACCAGTATGAGCATCATAATCTAAATAACCATTTTTTTCTAAACTTGAAAGGAAATCAAGAATAAAAGATATTATGTGTGGAGATGCTCCTTTGAAAAATATTTCATCACACAAAGAATCAAATGTAAAAGGTTCTTTATTTAGAATATATCCTTTTATAGTTGACTTTGCAAATAATCTTTCTTGATGTAATGTTGTATTTGTTACTATCATTTCAAATCCTCCAAAACATTTCTTTTCTTGCCTTTTTTGCTAACTCAAGAACTTTTTCTCGCAATTCAGAAAAAGTCTGTGATGGCATGTTGTTCGTTTCAACTGAATCTTCCAAAGATTCTTTATTATATGTTTCTGATCCATCATAGCTGTCTATCATAAATATATTTATATAGTTGTACAAATAATAAGTGTTATTAACAAAAAACTGTCAACAGTGTTGTAATATGCTCGATTCAAAAACTAGAAGGAAAATTGTCGAATTTGTACATGCAAAGCCAAGAACTATCCAAGAAATCTCACACTATCTTGGAAATAATTGGAGAACTGCAGATAGATATGTCTCTAGAATTTCTGAAGAAGAAGGAACAATAACAACAAGAGTATTTAGAGAAGGAAGTCGAGGAGCACTAAAATTAGTGTACTATCAAAACATAGAAAAAATTTCGAGCACAGCATTTCAAGAAAGAGTCATACAACAAATTCTCACAGGTAGAAAAAAAGAAGACTTCTCACCCATAGATATTTACCAATATGTTGATGAAGACAAAAGAGACGGCTTCTTTGAAATTATGAAAACAGAAAAAGCAACTCAAAATCAAAAGTTCGGAAAATTATTTGGAAAAGCAGAAAAACAACTTTTCTTTTTTTCAGGAAATCTTTCGTGGGTGCATTTAACACAAAAAGGAAATAATTTTATTCAAATTCTTAAAGAAACAGCAGAACGAGGAATCAATGTAAAAATTATTTGTCGAGTTGATATTGCAAGTATAAAAAACATCCAAAAGGTCCTTGCAATCAACGAAGAGCTGGGTCGAGATGCAATTGAAATAAGACATGTAGAACAGCCATTAAGATGTATTTTAATAGATAATTCTTTATCTAGATTTAAAGAAACAAAAACTCCTTCAATGTATCAGCCAGGAGAACTAGATAAAAAAACTTACTTATTTTATAATGTATATGATGTAGAATGGAATGAATGGTTAGAAAAATTATTCTGGAATTTATTTAGTAAAGCAACTCATTTGAAAAAACGATTGTCAGCTATTGAAAGTATAAAAGAATTAAAATAAATCCTGTCGAAAGCAAGCTTCCTCCGGACTTTTTAGTAAACTAAAAAGAATAAAAATATGAAGTAAAATTACCTCATATCACATCCCCCTTTGAAACCGCATCCAGCACTACATTCTGTACAACCACCAAGTTTTACCATGATTCCTTTTTGACACATAGGACAAGTATTTCCTACTTCAGAACCATATTCGGGTTGTTTAGAATCTTCCGCAATTTTCTCTATAACTTCAGGTTCTACAATAATTATCTCTTCTGCTGAAGGTTTTGATTTAATTAATACTTCAGAATCTTCACTATTAGGAACTGCTTGGTTACCTTTGATTTCAAGATTCTTCTTTCCCGTGTCTACGTTGGTAGAAAGAACCTGTTCATCTCTAGAACCATCTCTGTAAATAGTCATTCCTTTACAACCAAGATCATAGGCATATTCATAAAGTTTCATAGTATCTTCTACGGTGAAACTTGCAGGAACATTTGCTGTTTTTGAAATTGAAGAATCAGTCCATCGTTGAATAACAGCTTGTATTCTTACATGATGTTCAGGAGCTAAATCCATTGCACTTACGAAGAAAGGTTGTAGAGATCCGTCTGCTTGTTTTGCATATTCTCCAACCACATCAATGTCAACTTCATGAAATCCTAATCTGCTTTGTTGATAATATTTGAAAGCAAAGAAAGGTTCAATTCCTGTTGATGTTCCAAGCATGGATCCAACAGTTCCTGTTGGTGCTTGAGTTGTTAAAGTAACATTTCTAATTCCAAACTCTCTAATTTTTTCTTGTAATGCTAAAGGAAGAGTTTTGATAAAACCACTTTCAAGTAATTCTGGTTTGAAATATTTGAATGCGCCTTTTTCTTTAGCTAGTTCTATGGATTGGTCATAGGCGGTTGTTGTAATCATTTCATATAATTTATCAACAAATACATTACCTTCGTCGCTTCCAAAAGGAAGTCTCATTCGAATAAGAACTTCTGCTAAACCTAGAGTACCAGCACCAACACGTCGTTCTGCTAATTGGTTTGTTTTATTTTCTTCGAAAATATAAGGAGTTAAATCAATAACATTATCTAAGAATCTAACAAGCGTTCTTGTTGCTTTTTTTAGAGTTTCCCAATCAAAATCAAAAAGAGGACCTATTTCATCCTGGCCTGTTTTGATAATAAAATTGTTTAATGCTAAGTGTCCTAAATTACAAACACCCCAAGGAGGAAGTCCTTGTTCTCCACAAGGATTTGTACAAACAATGTCATTATAATAATAAGAATTGCTCAAATCATTATATTTTCCACTAAAAACAATTCCTGGTTCTGCACTTTTCCACGAAGATTGGATAAGTTTTTCCCACATATCTCTAGCTCTAACTGTTTTGAAAATTTTTGTTTTGTAACCATTCTTTTTCCATCGGAGTAAATTACCATCCCAATATTCATCATACAAAGGCTTCGTAATTACTTTATCTTCTATATCTGGAAATTCTAAATGCCAATCAGTATCATTTTTTACTGCGTCCATAAATTCGTTTGAAATAAACACAGAAATGTTTGCATTATCTAAGAAGCCAATTTGATGTTTTGATGCGATAAATTCTTCGACATCTGGATGCCAATCATTCATCATCAACATAAGAGCTCCTCTTCGAGAACCTCCTTGTTCAATTAAACCAGTCGCGTTTGAATATAAATTACCCCAAGAAACGGATCCGCTTGATTTTCCATTTACACCATGAACATAGGCATATCGAGGACGCAAAGTACTAAGATTCATTCCTACTCCTCCACCTCTACTCATAATTTCAATCATTTGAAATAAAGAATCTCGTACTATGGATTTTCTAGAATCGCCGGGTGATGGAATAACATAACAATTGTATAAAGTTAAATTTGATGTATATTCTCCTTCTTCATTAACACTAGCACCAGCCATAATTCTTCCTGCTGGTTGAACATATCCACCTAATAACATTTCAGCAAACTCTTCTTGATATTGCTCTTTTTTCTCTCCTTTTTCAACACTCGCAACCGCTCGTGAAACTCTTTGATAAGCATCATAAATACTTTCTAAAGGTTTATCGCATTTTAATTTACTTACAGAAAGCAAATCTTTTTCATCTGCATAAACTCCAGTAACCATTCGTAAAAATAATTTTCCGTCTTTATCTTCAACAATAATTCCTAAATCTTTTTTCGGATATTTAGGATGATCTTTTGAAACTGCAACAACTAAATCTCCTTTTTCGAATTCATCTCGTTTACTTTTTACAGCATAACGATCCATGAAAATAATAAGTCCCATTTCTTTCAAATGTGTTGAATTATTAAGAATATCTTTTGCTTTTTCAGACATGAAGATTCCTTCGTCTACTAATTTCTGAACGACTTCTACGTCTTGGGTTTGTTTTTTAAGAATATGCTGATTATCTTCGTTCATTGTATGCACCTCACACAAACACTACAGGTAGTGTTTCATCACATTACTAAACACTATATCTAGTGTTATACAATGAACTTTCATCTCTTTATAAATTACTCTATGTCCTAGAGTTTAAATTGAAATATATAGCTTCTAACATATATATTCTAGAATTATTTAATTTGGCAGTATTACTACTTATTTTTCATTCTGTTCACTATCATTCTCCGCCTTACGTTCACTTCACCCATAAGTTTACTCATAAGCTTCTTCGAAAGCAGAAAGACGAGTTTGAGTTTTAGTTACTAAAACCTGATCTCCTCGACAAGCATCTCGATAAATAGTAATTCCTTTACAATTCAAAGCATGTGCTTCTTTAATTATTTTTTCAACATCTTTAATTGTTGCTTGATTAGGAAGATTAATCGTTTTTGAAATAGAATTATCAACAAACTTCTGGAAAGTTGCCATAACTTTTAGGTGTTCCATGGGACTAACATCCATAGCTGTTTTGAAAATTTCTTTGAATGAATCTTCTAACCAATCTATTTTTTGTACAGAATCAACAAAATTCAATTGTATTTTTGCGTTTCTATCAACGTCAAGAGCATCAACTGCTTCTTTGAATGTTTTGTTCAAAATAGTATATTCTTTTCCTTCGCTAGTCGTGGTTGTGAAAGAAAAAGCATAAACCGGCTCGACAGATTGAGATGTTTGAGCAATAAGACTTGTTGATCCTGTTGGAGCAATAGAAGTTATTGCTGCATGTCTCATTGGTTGTTTCCAAGAAGATTCTTCATGGGCTGGAAAAGATCCTCTTTTTAGAGCAAGTTGTGCGGACTCTTTTCTAGACTCATCTCTAATAACAGTCATAATATCTTCTATAACTTTCAAAGACTCGTCTGAACCATAGGAAATTTTAAGAGAAAATAATAAATCAGCAAAACCCATCACTCCCAAACCAATTTTTCTAACTCGTTTAGTTTTTTCTTCAATAAGAGGATTAATGTATTTGTGCATATCTATTGTGTTATCAAGAAATCGAACTGTAAGATGTGTTAAATATTTAAGTTTATCAAAATCAATAACAGAAGATCCATCTTCTTTTTTTATCAATAGATTAGGAAGATTAATGTGCGCATAAGGAATTCCTTCAAAAGATTCTAATTGATATTGACCGCAAGCGCCAGTACATAGAACTTCTTTATCTTTGAAAGGATATTTTCTATTCATTTCATCTATGAAAATGATTCCTGGGTCTCCAGTCGACCAAGCGTTTTCTACAAGGGAATTAAATAATTCTTTTGCTTTTATTTTTTTAACAAGTTCTTTATTTCTAGGATTAATAAGATCAAAATCTCCGTCTTCTTCGACAGCTTTCATAAAATCATCAGTGATTGCAACAGACAAATTAAAATTTTGTAAAACTCCAAAATTCTTTTTTACTTCAATAAATGCTAAGACATCAGGGTGAGAAACGTGTAGTACAGCCATATTTGCTCCAACTCTTCTACCTCCTTGTAGAATAGCACTAAAAGATGTATCAAAAATATGCATAACACTTAGTGGACCAAAAGCAACGTTTTTCAAACCTTTTACATCATCATTTCTTGGACGAACTCTAGAAAAACTAAAACCAACACCACCACCATGTTGTTGAATAGATGCAGCGACTTTTAGAACATCAAAAATTTCTTCTAAAGAATCAGGAACATCCAATGCATGATCAGAAAATAAATATTGTAATTTGTTTCCTGCATTCATTAAAATCGGAGAAGCAGGAATAAAATCTCCGCTTGTAAGATGATGAAAAAATTGTAGCTCTACGGTTTCAGAATCTCCTCCATAATTTTTTTCTGCTTGAGCTATATTATTAGCAATTCTATAGAACATACCTACAAAATCCTCAACAATATTTCCTTCCGAATCTCTTTTCAAATATCTTTTTTTAAGAAGATCTTGGGCTACAGGTCCGAGATTTACTAATTTCTTATATTCCAAATAATGAGGTATAGATTTTTCGTAATCGTCAGGAAGGTCCATTATAGCCTTCCAAAACACAATAAACTATAAAAAAGTTCCTAAAGTAGAAGCATATATAAATAATGATTCAGTTTCAAAATTATGGCATTTTTTGGACTATATCCTAACACCGTGACTTATCTGAGAGAATATATGGAGTCTATAATCTCCCCCTTAGTAGTTCAAGAAAGATTGCTTAAAAGAATTCTTGATGACAACAAAGACACTATTTATGGTCAAACTCATAATTTCTCTTCAATAAAAACAATAGAAGACTTTCAAAAACAAGTTCCTGTTGTTCAATACCTAGACATAAAAAATTATATTGATAAAACAGCAAAAGAAGGGAGACAAAATGTTTTAACAAAAGAAGAAATTATTTTTTTCGCAACTTCCAGTGGAACCACAAGCGAACCTAAATATATTCCTATTACTAAAGAAAGATTAAAAATTTTAAAAAAAGAAGTGTTATTGTGGAGTAAACAAATTCTAAAAAAAGAATATAGAGATATGGCAAAAGGAAAAACGCTCTATTTTGCAGCCGCAGGACATTTAGGATATACTAAATCAGGAATTCCTCATGGTAACATCACAGGTTTTCACGTTAAACATTTGCCTAAATACTTGAAAAGAAAAATGGTTATTCCTGCAGAAATGTATAATATTAATGATGTGGAAAAAAGAAGTAAAGCCATTGCTGAAAAGGCATTATTAGAAAGAAATATCACCCAACTTGCTTTTGCTGCTCCTATCGAAATAATGTTATTTTTTGATTACATAAAACAACACAAAAAAAATCTTCTAAAAACTGTAGAAAAGAAAAATCCTAAACGTGCAAAAGAGCTACGTTCTCTAGAAGATTTTATACCAAAAGACATTTGGCCAAACATTAAACTTATTAGTTGTATAAAAGCAGATATCAACAATCTTTACATCGAAGAACTTTACAATAAAATAGGTAAAAAAATTCCGACACGGGATCCAGGTATTTATGCTAGTGAAGGAAGAATAAACCTAGGAATTACAGATTATGATAATGCAGGAGTTCTTGTAGCAAACACTAATTTCTTTGAATTCAGAGAACAATTATCAAATGGAAATTTTGATCAACCCGTGACAATAGATAAATTAGAAAAAAACAAAAAATATAATGTTTTATTAACAACAATAGAAGGTCTTTACCGTTATGACGTCGGTGACATAGTCGAAGTTGTTGATTTTAGAAGAAAATTACCTATTGTAAAATATGCAGATAGAAATAACTATATAAATATTGTAGGAGAAAACATGTCTGAAATCGAACTTATAAAAGCCATAGAACAAAGCATACAAAAAACCAAAATTGAATTACGATCATACACGGCAGCTCCTCACATCCCTAGTGGAAAAGAAAAACCTCGCTATGAAATTCTTATTGAACCAAAAAATGGTTTAACAAAAGAAAAAGCAATAGAATTTCTAAAAATGGTAGAAAACACATTACAAAAAAATGTGCTTACTTACAAAAAAGCACGTAATGAATTTGGACGTATAGATTATCCTTCCGTTTGTATAATGGCTAAAGGAACATACGATAAACTTGACAAAGAAAGAATTTCTAAACGAGGACAAGCAAAACCATTAATTGTTTCTAAAGATCCTCATTTCAGAGAGCGATTCAAATTTAAAGAAGTTTATTTCTATAAAAATTAATTTTTCCAATCAATATATTCTTTTCTACTCATTGCAAAAGAAATAATATTTTTTTGTTTCAAAGCATAAACAAGAGATTGTGATTGAACACCATGTTCACAAACGAAAACATACTTCTTAGTTTTTTCAAATTGATCTATATCATCTAAAGCATCATAGAAATAAATATTTTTATCGGTTTCTAAAATATCTTTTTCGTGTTTTGATTTTAGACGAAGATCAACAGTGATTACATCTGAAGGAATTTCTTTTTTATCTTCTTGAATGGAAATAATTCCTTCGTAGGATTTTGTTTCCTCAACGACTTTATCTACCAGTGCTGAATAATCAGGAATCTTGTCGTGATCTTTATCTATTGGAACTGCAGTTACACTTTGCCCTTCAGACAGATCACAAAATTCTTCAACACATTGAGAAGCACCAAAAGTACCAATTTTTTCCGCAGTTCTTGTTATTTCTAATTTATCCATTGCAATCAATGGTCGAAGCATAAAAACATCAGATTGTGATTGGATGAATCTTAAACTAGGTAATGTTTGGCTTGATTTTTGAGATAATGATTCTCCAGTAAAAGCCGCATTATAATTATGTTTTTCAACAAGTCTCTCTGCAATTTTATAGAAGGCGATTTTCAATGCTAGTTGTCGCATACTTGGATCTACATCTTTTGTTATTTGTTCTACAAGATATCTTGCAGGAACAACGTGAAATTTAGGAGTTTGATTATAAGAATATTGAGTAATAATATGATTGTAAACTTTTGCAACTGAATTGAATGATTTATCTCCTCCTACTAAATCTATTAAAAGATAATCAACGGTTCCTCCTCGTTTTAGCATATGATATGCAGCAACAGGACTATCAAGACCTCCTGAAAATAAACATAGAAGTTTACCTGAACTAGAAGGAGGCATCCCATCTAAGCAAGGAATTGATTCTGTATATACAAATAATTCTTTGTCTCTAATTTCTACCCAAACAGTTATTTCTGGATTGTGAAGGTCGACGCCTTTTGAGAAACCCATAACTTTTTCTCCAAGTTTTGCTGAAAATTCCATGGAAGAAAACGAGTGAGTTCCTGTTCTTCGAGAAGTCACTCTAAAAGTTTTATCTTTAACAAGATCTTTGGAATGTTCTGTAAGTTTACTTATTGCGTCTTCATAGGATGAAAAATCAATTTTTGTTGCAGGACTAATACTCTGCACGCCTGGAACCAATTGAAGAGTTTCTAGAGCATCTTCTATATCATCTGTTAGAAGGATAAATCTTCCTCCGAAATTGTCCAGAGCTTGGAATGGAACTCCGTTTCTTTTCAGAGCTTCTTTTATTGCGCTGATATAAAGACGTTCGAAGTAAGGTCGTTTTCGTCTGCTCTTGATTCCGACTTCGCCGTAGCGAAGTAAAATGCTATTATACATAGGAGACTGAGAACTGGAAGTGGTTTATAAATATAAGGATATCTTAAGAACAAAGTTCCTGAGATCTTAGAAAATTAAATAATTTTCAAAGAAAATAAGAAAGAAAAAATATCTCTAATCATTATCTACTCGAGGAGCAAGAATAAACGATAACTCGACTTTGTCTTTGA
>CAYRYC010000020.1:0-13679 GCA_964428445.1 uncultured Methanosarcinales archaeon
TTGTAAGTACTCTTTAACTTTTTTTTATTATTTTATTTTCTCAATACAGAACTAACTGAACTGATAGCTTCGATAGCACTACCATTGATTGAAATTTCTTGCATTGGTAAATGATCGAATATAGAAAGATCTTCTCTTAGTTTTTGTTTTTGCCAATCCTTAGATGTGCATTGTTTACATCCGTGAGCATTACATGTAGTTGCTACGTTTCTATTATTTATTCTTTCACTATGAAAGCATTTTCCGTTTAAATAAAATTCACACATATTGATAACCTCAACTAAGATAGTATTATGTATACTAGTTGACCTTTATATATCTTTCTTTTTTATGCTTTTAATTTCTCTAAAATAAAGTATTCACTCCCGAATAGAAAACATTATATACTGTTTGTAGTTGCTGTGTATAGGTTGTAAGCATTTCGCTTTAAAACCTAGAGAATAATTGGAAACAATTTTCTCGTATAAAATTTATAAAACAACGGTGTTTTAGTGCTTTGCTATTTTTTGGGTGAGGAAAAATAGTGTGAGTTATACATCGTTCTTTTGGGTGATAAGTATGAAAAAAGTACTAATTGGTTTAATTATAGTTGTCGCAGTACTCTTAACTGCTTGCTCAGTGAGCGATTTTTTGCCTTCTTCTGGTAATTCAACAGATGATGCACTAAACGACACTTTTGAGCTTGCTGAAGATGATGCAACGGATGACAATGCTGAAAGTGATCTTTCAGAAGAAGATAATATTGTCTTCACAACATTTACGGCGCAAGAAGGAGATCTTATTTCTTTACGAGACCTTTATGCAATCGACCCTGATGGCGATGAAGTTTCTTACTCATATGAGGAACCATTCAACGACGCTGGTCTTTGGCAAACAAATGAAGGCGATGAAGGAAAATTCTTAACTTCAATTACTGCGACAGATGGACTTCTCTCAACAACTGAAGAACTTCAAATTGTTTTACTTCCATCAAATAAAGCTCCTGTTATCGAATGTGATGACGAGTATAATTTTGTAGAAGGCGACCTTGTTCAACTTCCTTGTGTTATTTATGACAAAGAAGGAGATGAAGTTGTACAAACAGTCTCAGGATTTATGGATGAACTTTCATATCAATCAACATTTGATGATGCTGGTGAACATTTAGTTGTAGTTTCTGCAACAGATGGAAACAGAGTTTCAACACATGAGATTAATCTAATAATTGAAAACGTAAATAGAGCTCCAGTATTGGCTGTGGCTTCATTAGCTCCAATCAATGCAACAGAAATGGATACTATTGAACTTTTAGTTGAAGTTTCAGATCCTGACGGAGATGCAATCACAATCGAATATCCAGAAATGTTCGACGATGAAGGTATCTGGGTTCCTCAAAGAGGAGACGCAGGAGAATACAACACAACTGTTGTAGTTAGTGACGGAGAGCAAAACATCGAGCTTCCATTATATATGTTAATTAACAAAGTAAATCTTCCACCTTTCTTTGAAGAAATGGGACATCTTACTTTTGAAGAAGGAGACTTTATCTCACTTCCAATTAATATTACAGATGATGAAGAAGTTGTAGTAACATACGAAGGATTCCCTGGCATGCGAACATATCAGACAACATATGACGACGTTGGAGAATACGAAACATTAGTTACCGCATACGATGGAACACACTACGTTTCTCAAACAGTTCAAATCACAATTGTAAATGTTAACAGACCTCCTGTTTTCATTGATGAATAAGTGAATTGAATTTTTTTTCTTTTTTTTCTTTTCTATATTTTTATATACTAGTTCTTCTAACTATATTCTATGTCCAAACAAGAACAACTTGATGCTCTTAAAAACAGAATAGAATCTGATTTAGATTGTCCTCTAAAAGAACAGGCAACGCAAATTGTTTTTGGAAAAGGTAATCCTGATGCAGATATTATTTTCATCGGTGAAGCACCTGGTGCTAAAGAAGATGAACAAGGTATTCCTTTTGTTGGTAGAGCCGGACAGGAATTAGATAAACAACTTCACACTATTGGTCTTTCATTGGATGAGGTGTATATTGCTAATATTCTTAAATATCGTCCACCGCAAAATAGAGATCCTACAAAAGAAGAAATTATTTCTCACACTCCTTATTTAATTGAACAAATTAATATTATTCGACCAAAATATATTATAACGCTAGGAAATTATTCAACTAAATTTGTTCTTACAGGTTTTTCTCCAAAAGGAATGAGTAAAATAAAAGGTATTTCTGAATTGCACGGAACAGATCAAACTGTAGAAAAGGATGAAAAAAAATATCATGTTTTTCCAATGTATCATCCTGCGGCGATGATGTACAATGGAAAAGTTAGAGAGTTCTTTGAGAAAGATTTTTTAATTCTTGGAGAGTTATTGAAAAAGTAATAGTTTTGTAGTGTATTCAAGTTTGTCTTGTAATACGCTTCGCTCGCCTATGCGTCTAATGGCTTTGAGAAAGATTTTTTAATTCTTGGAAATTTGTTAAAGAAATAATTAAAAAGTTCTACGTGCATTCATAATTGGATTGTAAGCGATTATTGGCATTACTGATTCTTCAGCCCATGTGTTTGTAGTAAAATTGCCCCAACCTGTATATGCTGCTGTAATTTCTCCTAGTTCGTTGAATTTTATAATTCCTATTGTTCCTTTTACTATTACGCCTGCATTTTCTTTTTTTAATTCTTCTTCAGAGATATACAAACCATTTTCTTCTTCAATATGAGCTACATAATTTTGTAAATCGCTGGTAGTAATAATATAGAGATGTTTTACTCCGTTAGAATCCGCTTCCGCTAAATTAAATTTATCTTCCATGTGTTCTTTTTCTATTCTACTAACAATGCCATTATGGTTTCCTGCAGAATCTGCGAAATAGTTAAGAGCATCCATGTTGACATTTTGAGAGGTATAACTAAGGTTCACTAAGGATGCGCATATTATTGCTGTTAATGTAAATATTCTTTGACGCATAATAAGCAGAATGAAGCTTTAATTATAATCTTTGGGAATTCATTTATAAGTAATTTACTTATTTTTTATATGTGTATTAAGGAATTAATTTTTTCATTTTGGATAAAACACTCTCAATTTCATTAGAGATCCTATTGGGATTTTATCTTCAATTAATTCAAAACCCCAGTATTCCATTTTTTTTGCAACGTCATTTTCTCTATATGATTTTTCTAATTGTTCTTCGGATATATTTATTGTTTTATTTTTAATTAAATCTTCAATGAACATTATAGAATTAATGGTTAAATCAGCAAGGTCTCCTGACTCTTTAAGTAAAACATATGTGTGGTTGTTTGATATTTTGTAAATTGAACAATATCTAGATGTGTCTTCTTTTATGTAGAATTCTTTTGATTCTAATGTTACTTGTTTTCCGTTCCAAACAACTTTTCCTGCATATACTTGTTCAGGTGCGATTGTTTTTACATTATAACTTTCAGAAAAGGTTTCTGCTATTGAAGAATCTCCTCTTCCTGCAGAACATCCTTTGTATAAAAATAAAGCATTTTTTGAAAATAAGCTTTTTGCATATATATTTTCGCTTGCTATTTGTTTAAGTTCGTCTTTGTTTAGATTTATTTCTCTGCATGTTGCTTTGTTTTTAGAATCTATATACATGTATGAACAAATAGTACTTTCTTTAGGATATGAATGAAAACTAATTATTCCTAAATCTATTTTTCCATGTTTTTTTGCGAATAAAGTCATATATGTATCGATGTTTCTTTTTGTTTCTTTGATTATTTCTGTTGTATCTTTATTTTGAGTACTGTCGTTTTCTTCAATCCTTTTATTTTTGATTTCAAATATTTTTAAATTAACTGGTTTTTTATTATATTTTTCTAAACTATCTTTCATTGATTTACATTCTTCTGCAAATGTAATGAATGTATTTTGAAATCCGCCCGCATCATAAATAGCTACAAAGTTGATTGTGTCAGAATTTTCTCGAATAGGATCGTTTTGTTTGTTTGAAATTTTGTTGTTGCCATTGACTAATAAACTGCTAAATAGTAGAATGCTTGTCAGAGTTGCTATTGTGTTTGTTTTATTCACTATAAAAAGACCAGAATGAAGCTTCAATTATAAAATTTAGCTTCTATAGTATATAGATATCTTTATAAACAAATTGAGCTTCTTTCATCCTAATGTATGCTCAATAAAAAGTTATTAACTTTTTCTTGGCATATACTCTCCACATTAACATTTTTGGAATTGAAATTCAAAAAATGAATGTGGTTCAGTATATATCTTAACACATCGCTGTATTGGCGCTGTGGAGAAGAAGACAAACAAAACTCAGGTTTTCTGTTTGACTTTGGAGGCAGATATTATGGAAGAGATAACAAAGAATCTAAAGACAGGCAAGCTTTTACTCGGTACTAAAAGTACTCTGAAAGCTATCCGTAAATCTATGATTTCCAAGGTATTCTTGGCAAGCAATTGTCCTGATTACATTACAGAGGATGTTACGCATTTCTGTAAGCTTGAAAAAGTAGAGGTAGAAACGCTCAATATATCCTGTGATGAACTAGGAATCGTTTGTAAAAAACCATTTTTAGTATCAGTAGTAGGTATTCTCAAATAAGCACGGGTTGATCGTACATGAAGATAAAATATACAATGGAGTCACTTCAAAGAATGGCTTATTTTGAAAAGTTAACCAGATCACGACTCAAAGATTTTATTGAAACCGAAACTAAGATGTTTTTCATCGTAGATAAGGGTTTTCTTAGAAAAGCTTTAGGTCCTGAAATGAAAAATGTACGAAAACTAGAAGAAGCTTTCAAGAAAAAAATCAAAATTATTGAATACAGCGACGACGTACTTCGATTTACTATGAATGTTTTAGCTCCGCTAAAAGTTGTAGATATTAAAGAAGATGACGGAATCATTATCATTACTGGTCCTGATCAAAAAACAAAAGGATTAATGATTGGTGCTCGAGCTGCGAATTTGAGAATGTTCGAATCAATAGTTCAGAAATATTTTTCTGAAATAAAAGAATTAAAAGTTATTTAGGTGTAATCATATGGCAAAGACAAAAAAAATCACAGATTTTTATGTATTTGACATTTTAATCAAAGGTGAATAAAATGGCAAAGAAATCACAAGGACTAAACGCTGGTAAAAAGCTCATCGCAAGAAGAAAAGTAAGTCGATGGAAAAGTAAATGGTTTATCAAGAAACATTTAGGATTCGCTGCAAAAGCAGATCCTCTAGAAGGCTCATCACAAGCATCCGCAATTGTATTACAAAAAGTACAAGTTGAAGCAAAGCAGCCAAACTCTGCAATGCGAAAATGCGTGCGTGTACAGCTTATCAAAAATGGTAAACAAGTAACTGCATTCCTTCCTGGAGACGGGGCTACTAAATTAGTAGATGAACACGACGAAGTTATTATTGAACGAATCGGTGGTGTTATGGGTCGAGCAAAAGGAGATCTTCCTGGTGTTCGATGGCAAGTTATCAAAGTCAACGACCAAGCTCTCGGCGCTTTATTAAGCGGTAAAATCGAGAAAGCTCGTAAGTAGGGGTAGAAAAAATGGTAGACATATTAGCATTTAACAAATGGGATTGTTCTGAAATCAGAGTAGCAGATCCTGGTTTGAGAGACTATATTGTAACTAAACCAGTTATCGTTCCTCGAACAGGGGCTCGATACGCTGGTAAGCGATTTCATAAATCAAAAATATTTATTATTGAACGACTTATGAACAAAATCATGGTTACAGGAAGAGTTGGAACTAAAAAGCACAAAGTAAGTAGCGGTCAAAATACTGGTAAAGCAGCAACCGCTTACAAGATTGTGTTCGAAGCATTAAATATTATCGAAGAGAAAACTGGAAAAAATCCAATTACTGTGTTTGTACAAGCATTGGAAAACGCTGCTCCTCGAGAAGAAATTATTACAATCGAATATGGTGGTGCTCGGTATCCAAAACCTGTCGAATGTGCTCCTCAACGAAGAATCGATCGAACTTTAAAGTTCATGACTCAAGGTGCTTACAAAGCTTCTTTCAATAAGAAAAAAGCTATGTCTCAAGCTCTAGCTGATGAAATTATCGCAGCTCACGCTCTTGATCAGAAAAGTTTAGCGATTTCTAAGAAGTTAGAAGTAGAACGACAATCCGACTCTTCACGATAGATTTAGAGTCTTTTATTTTTTATTTTATTCTTTTTCTCACTATTTAATAACAACAAGCAGTAATCTTTATAAAGAAAGTCGTCTTTTTCTCTTTTATGTCTCAGGAAAATCAAGAATTGAAAGTAATTTCTAAAGAAAATGGATTATTTGATGAAACTCGTAATTTTATTATGTTGCATGATTTCATGTCTTCTAATTCTTATGAGAAAAACTATGCTGTAGTTCAATCAAAATTATTTTTTAGTGAATCTGTTGCTTATGATGTTATTTTCGCAACTACTAATCTTTTTAATCGTTCTTTAGATGGTACTTATTTTATTCCTATTGTTCCTATAGATGATTTGGATTCTTTGAATAGGGTGCAATTGTATAAATCTCACAAGCTATCTTCTTCATTCGTTTTTTCAAGAAGTAATGATAATTTTTCTTTATTCAAAACCGATGATTTTGGTTATTTTAATAATTCTGTTATTTATCTGTCAACTTTTTTAGAAGATTTGGCTTTGCAAGGAAATGATCTTTCTTTTATTGATTCTCTTGCAAAAAAATATTCTCGTTAGACTACTTTTCTTACGCATCTTCGTGCTTGTATTACTATTGCATGTTTTAATAATCCTTGGTGATACCAAATTTCAAAATCTCCATCATTAGAAACTATTGTTATTGGTGCGAATGGATGATCCCAAACATGTATCAATATTTCTGCATCTGCACTTTTTATGAATTTACTCCACTTTACTTTTCTATTGGTCATTTCCCATGCTTTTTTTAATTTGTCTTCTTCTCTTTGTGTTATTTTTCTATGGATATTTTCTAGGTGTGCGTGAATTTGATCTTGAACTTTTCTGAATGATCTTTTCGCTATTAGTGCTCGGTTATATCTATTTTTTCCACTTACGGCTTCTTCTCTAACTCTTGTAGGAATTATTACTCTGTGTCCTTGAAGATTTTGTCTATCGACTATTATTCGAGTCCCTTTTGTCATTTCATTGACATCTCCAAAGAAATTCGTATCTATTATTGTTATTCGATTTTGAGTATATTGTGGAGGAATTTCTATTTCTATTTGTGTTTCTTTTATTATTCCTATGCGTGTTTGAACATATTCTAGATATCTTTGAAGCCTTTCTATTGCCAGTAATGAATGTTCTATTTCTTTTACTAGTTTTGCATCTATTTTATTTATTTCTTCACGATGGAGTTCTACTATTGTTCTTTTTTCTTCTTTATTCTTTTTTAGTTCTTTAAGATATTCTTTTTTTATGTTTTTTATTCTTTCTTCCCATTCTTCTATTTTTGTTTCAATGGTTTTAATTTGTTCTTTTTCTTTGAGTATGATTGTTTCAAGTTGGTTTCCAAGCTCCTTGTATTTTTCTTTTGTTTCTTTTCTTCTGTTAACGTCTGTTTCGATTTTTTTGATGTGCATGTGGAGTTCTTTGAATAATTTACTTAGAAAATGATCTAATTTTGAGAATATTTTTTCTTCTTTGAGTTCATTTATGATTTGTTTTCGTAATTGTTTTTCGTTTCTTACGTTGATATCTAATATGGCTTTATTTTTCTTAAGATTTAGTTCAATTTTTTCAGTACAATTTGTTAGTTCTTTTTCTATGTGTTCAACTTTATATTGTATTTTTCTTACTACGTCCATTTTACTTCATTTTTCAATTCTTAACTTTAAATAGTTTTTCTAATCGCAATATTTATCAACAGTAAGTTCTTAACGAAGTGTATGTCTGAAGAAAACTCTTTATTAGAACTAAAATCTAAATTTCTCAAAGAAATTGAAGGTATTGCAGATATTGAAGAATTAAAAGAAGTTTACGCTCGAGAAATTGCGCGAAGAGATAAATTGCTCTTGGATTTACAAGAACAGAACAAATTAATCCTGCAATCTGCTTTTAAGACCAAATCAGAAGGTATGGATACTTTTAGCAAGCAATAGACTTATTCTCTCTTTTTTATGCCGTGCAGTTAATGAATATCATCTGCTTTGCATTCTGAAGATTAATAGCAAGTTGATCTCTAACTTGCTACGCTCCTTAGTCAAATTGCTTAATTTTGCTGCAAAGTGACATTTTTCTTAGAAATGTTTAAATAAACTGTCTCCAATTAGTACTTTTATGCAAGTTAAACATAATTATCAATGTACATATTGTATGCAACAGAAGACTAGTTTTGTCTTTGACGAGTTCTCTATGGTTTTTGCAATTTGTAGAGCTTGTTATGATAAGCTTGTGAGTGAAAGTGCTTTCTATGAAGTTCAAGATAATTTTTGTTCTTTTTGTGGTAATATGAAAGAAGTTAAGCAGATTGAAGGTTTTGATGATGCTCTCTTCTTTTCAGACATGTTTATCTGCGATAGTTGCTTCACAAGAATAAACGAATCAATTGCTAGACAATAGGCTCTGTCCGAGAATGAAAAAATACTGCCTTACAACAAATTTAAGCTAGACAACTAACAAACGAAGTTCGTTAGAGGATTGTCTGGCGTTCTAATTAATTCATGAAGTGAATTATATGACGAACGTCAAATTGTGCAGTATTCAAAAGAACTTATTCTCGGACAGAGCCTGACAGTAGTATCTTTTATATTCCTAATCTTATTTCTTCTCTCCTATGACTTTAATTCGAGAAGATAAAATTCTTTGTGACAGAAAAGAAACGCTAGTTGAAGCTCTCATGAGATCGTTTTCCTTCGTTTCAACACTTGAATCTGCACAAAGCTTTATTGATAAGAAATGTCTTTTCATCAACGACAATCTAATCACAGAAGATCAATCTGTCAAGGAAGGAGATATTATTATTCTCACGACATCTCAGGATCAAGAACCAAGCGTGGATCTTTCCTATGAAATCATTTTCAAAGATGAGTATATTTTGGTAATTAACAAATCAGGCAATTTGCCTGTTCATCCTGCGGGAAAATATTTTTTCAATACTTTACAGGCAAAGCTTGAGAGGGATGGATTCGGCAAGCTCGACCCTGCTCATCGTGTCGACAGAGAAACTTCTGGTATTGTTATCTTTGCAAAATCTAAGGATGTTCTTGTGAAGCTTCACCATGCTTTCGCAAAGCAGAGAATTAATAAATCCTATCTTGCATTAACATTTGGAATTCCAGAACCAAAGAAAGGAGAAATAAACAAGCCTCTTCTAAAAACTACTGTTGGTGAACTAAGAGATTTTATGGTTTGTGATGAGAGAGGAAAGCCTGCGAAGACAGAATATGAAGTTCTAGAATCTTCTGGCGATTTTGCTTTTGTCAAAATAACTCTTGACCATGGTAGACGACATCAAATTAGAGTGCACTTGGCTTTCATAGCTCATCCAATAGTTGGAGACAAACTTTATGGGAGATATCCTGAACTTTTTATTCGATCGTATCAAAATGATAAAAATGTAGCTAAAGATATATTGCAAAATCTTCTTTCTGAACGTCAATTGCTCCATGCTTATCAAATTGAACTTCTTCACCCTATAAGTAAGGAGATTCTTTCTTTTAACGCGAAATTACCTAATGATTTCTCTTCTTTTTTGGAAAAGAACTCTTTTCACACTGTTTTTCAATAAGAAACATTTATATTTGGGTTCAAACTTCCCCTTCAAGCTCATATATGGAATGTCACAGTAAACAGTGGTTTTTCACTTAACAGTAACTAATAAACGAAACATTTATATATGAGTATTCTTGAAATCATATTTTAAGGGAATATTTTTGATTCAAAGGAAAAGTTTTATAAAGTCCTTAATCCAAATTCACTTTCCTTATTATAGAGTATTGTGGTGAATAATTAGTATGAGCATAGCAGAGCAGAGAATTCAGAGTCTTTTGAAGAACATTGCGCCAACAGAGGACGCAGAGCAGATCATTTTCTATTTACAGGGTAAAACTAATATTTCTGAGTTTATTATAGCCGAAGAGCTCGATTTAGAGATTCATCGGACACGTCACATTCTCTATAAGCTTTTAGACGTCAATTTAGTTTCTTTTAAGCGAAAGAAGGATAAAATTAAAGGCTGGTATATTTGTTATTGGGATTTCAATGAAGATGCAATTCCTCACCTTGAGGAAAAATATAGAGTAGAAACTCTAAACAAACTTCGAAACAGATTAAAAAACGAAGAAAGTGGATTTTTCTACATGTGTCGTTCTGCGCACGTCCGTCAAAACTTTGATGTGGCTTTTGAAAATGATTTCAAATGTCCTGAGTGTGGAGAAATCATGAACCAACTTGATAATACTCGAACAATTTCTTTTTTACAATCTCGGATTTCTGAACTTGAAGAACAACAAGCAAAATATGAAGAATTTAAGAAAAAACGACAAGAAGAAGCTTCAAAACAGTATGAAAAAGAGCGACAAGCAATGCTCGCAGCAGAAAAACAAGCTAAAGCAGAGGCTGAAGCACGTGCTAGACAAATTGTCGAAGATCGTATTCGAAAGCAAGAAGAAGCTCAAGAAAGACGAAGACTTGAAGCAGAAAAGAAACGACTAATTGCTGAAAGAAAGAAAGAAATCGAACAGAAGAAGAAAGAAGCTATTCGTCTTAAGAAAGAGAGAGAAAAGCAAAGAGCACTAGATAAGAAGAAACGAGAACAAGATAAGAAGAAAAGAGAACTAGAGAAAGCTCGAGAAAAGAAACAAAAAGAAAAAGAACGATTACAAAAACAGCGAGAGAAAGAGAGACTTCAGAAACAGCGAGAACGAGATAGAGAAAAGAAACGAAAAGAAGCTGAACGGAAAATGCGGTCGAAATCTAAGGCTTCCTCTGCAGTTTTAAGAAAAAAAGTTTCTCAAACTCCTAAACGGGTTCGGGCAAAGCCCAAACAGAAAACAGTAAGTAAGAAAAAACCTGCTAAGAAGAAAGTCGCTAAGACGCGGTCGAAAGTTAGAACTTCCTCTGCGGTTCGTGCGAAGCCCAAACAGAAAACAGTTTCCAAGAAGAAGCCTGTTAAAAATAAATCTGCTCCTAAAAAGAAAGCGGTTTCTAAAAAGAAAGTTGCTAAGAAGAAACCTTTAGCTAAGAAGAAGCCTGTTAAGAAAGCTACCAAGAAAAAACCAGCAGCTAAAAAAGCTCCTGCTAAACGAAAACCTCTTGTTAAACGATTATTCAATAAAAAATAATATTACTATTTCTTTTTTTTCATTGCTGTTTTTACAGCTTTTTCGCTAATGATAGCAGAATTACCTGTAGGATCTTCAAGCGTAATTTTTATTTTCTCTTGACCCCAAAGGACTTTTTGTAATTTCTTAAGAATATTTTTTGCTTTTTTCACATCAGCTTTATCTTCGGAAGCTTCTTTGATGTGTTCCACCTGTCTTTTCATTCGACTAAGAACTCCTTCGACGTTTGTAACATAACCATTTGCAGCTGAACCTGGTTCGATGTTTCCAACGTGAGAGATTTTTACAGTTGCAAAACTTGATTTAACAATTCTAATTTTCAAATCTTCTTCGCTTTCAACTTCAATAACATATTTAGCAGGATCTTTTTTTTCAAGAGCTTCAATGTCTGCTTTATGATATTTACAAGTGTCACAATCCATTGAGAAGATAGCTACTGGTCCGAAGAAAGGAATATCTCTTTCCATTTCCATAAGAGTGAGTGTTTTTGACGAACAAATTGGACATGTTTCGTTTTCTACCATTTCCATATCTTTAGGTTTAGGATCGTTTGCCATGATACTTACAATGTCTTTTTTGTTTATAAAATTTCTGTTGTTAAGCTCTAAGAGAAACAAAAGGTTTTTATGTGATAAATGCCTGCGTTTATGATTATGCAACTAGAAACAGCTAGAGGAATGAGAGACATCGCTCCAGAAGATGAGATGCTTCGTGAAGAAATCACGAAAACATTCACATCTATTTTCACAAAGTACGGATTTGTTCCACTCAACACGCCTATCATAGAAAGATACGATGTGCTAAGTGCGAAGTTCGCTGCAGGTGAAGAAAGCGACGCGATGGCTGAGACTTATACGTTAAAAGATAACGGAGATAGAGAATTAGGACTCCGTTTCGATTTAACAGTTCCTTTGAGTAGATATGTTGGTATGAATCCTGTTATGAAACTTCCTTTCAAACGATATCAAATAGGAAAAGTATTTCGAGATGCCCCAATTAAACATGGAAGATTCCGAGAGTTTGTTCAATGCGATGTTGACATCATTGGATCAAAGAAAATGGTTGCAGATGCAGTATGCATTGCAGTTGCTCTTGATTGTTACAAAGAATTTAATATTGATATAGTTATGAGAGTAAATAATAGAAAATTTCTTGTTGAACTCTTAGAAAAAAACGGTCTTGCAAATGAGTACGCAGATTCAATTATTATGTCCATTGACAAGTTAGACAAAGTTGGAAAAAAAGGCGTACTAAAAGAAATTGATGAAAAAGGTTTCAATTCAAAAAGTGTTGAAGCAGTTCTTGATTTAATTATTGCATCCACGGGCAGTAATGAAGAAAAACTTGTAGCTTTCGAAAAAGCTCTTGGAGAAAGCGAAGCTATCAATGAACTTAAAGAAGTTCTTTCATTTTTCGATCAAAAAAATGTTGTTTTCGATCCAACATTAGCTCGAGGTTTAGGATATTACACAGGAACGATCTTCGAAGCAGAATCTACAGACAAATCTGTTGGTTCAATCGGTGGTGGTGGTCGTTATGATAAATTAATTGGAAGTTATCTTGGCGGAAATAAAGAGTTTCCTGCAACAGGAATGAGTTTCGGTCTTGATAGAATGGTTGAAGTTATAAAAAAATTAAATCTTAATAAAGAACAAAAAACTAGAACACAGCTTTTAGTAATTCCTATGAATACTGTCAAAGAATCTTTTGCAATTGCTCAACAATTTCGAGATGCAAACATTAACACTGATCTAGATGTCATGGGAAGAAATATTAAGAAAAATCTTTCCAACGCAAATGATTTAGGAATTCCTTTCATTGCAATCGTTGGCGAGAATGAATTAGCAGAGAATAAGGTCATGTTGAAAGATCTTGAAAAAGGCGAAGAGAAACTTGTTTCTGTTGAAGATGCCATAAGAATTATCAAAGATAATTTGAAGGGGTTTGAGAAACAATAGTTTCTGAGAATTATTTCTTTTATTTCTAAGAAATAGATTTAAAAACTCTAGCCTGTTTGTATTTTTTATGGAGAGAAAAATTAAAAAACAGTATACTGTGGAATTTATTCAAAAAGCTAAAACAGATGATGAAGCTATGAATGAATTGTTATCTGAGGTTTTTATAGATTCTCAAAGTCTGTTATATTATCAAGGAGCCAGAGGAGATGTTCAAGACCTTGCTCAAGATGTTTCTATTAATATTTATATTTCTATAAAAAAAGGAATTCTTGTCGGAACTAATTTTAGAACTTTTCTATATACTTCTTGTTATAATCGTTTTATTGATGATTATAGAAAGAAAAAGAGATTAAAAGAATCAAATTTTTTCCCTGAATTTATTATGAATAATGATAATCTTGAAAAGAAAATGATGCAGAAA